>JAEYYY010000186.1 GCA_023430775.1 Pseudomonadota bacterium | reverse complement strand
TACGACGACTACCTCGGCTACATGGCGATCGGCCGCATGCGCGCGGCCGCAGCAAGGTCGGCGATCGCGTGCTGCTCGCGCATCGCGATGGCAGCAAGGAAGAGTTCCGCGTCCAGAAGGTGCTCGGCTTCCAGGGCCTCAAGCGGTTCGAGCTCGCCGAGGCGATCGCCGGCGACATCGTCGCGTTCACCGGCATGCAGAACCTCAACGTCGGCGAGACCATCACGTCGATCCAGAACCCGACGATCCTGCCGCTGCTGAAGATCGACGCGCCGACGATCACGATGAACTTCCGGGTCAACGACGGCCCGTTTGCCGGTCGCGAAGGCAAGTACGTGACGTCGCGCAACCTGCGCGAGCGCCTCGACCGCGAGATCAAGAGCAACGTCGCGCTGCGCGTCGAGGAGACGGCGGATGCCGGCGTGTTCAAGGTCTCCGGCCGCGGCGAGCTCCACCTCTCGGTGCTGATCGAGACGATGCGCCGCGAGGGCTACGAGATGTGCGTCAGCCAGCCGCAGGTGATCCACCAGACCGGCGAGGATGGCTCGCTGCTCGAGCCCTACGAGGATGCGGTCATCGATCTCGACGAGGCGTACGTCGGCGCGGTGGTCGAGGAGCTCGGTCGCCGGCTCGGTCAGATGCGCGAGATGCGGCCGTCGGCACCGGGGCGCACGCGCCTCGAGTACCGGATCCCGGCGCGCGGCCTGATCGGCTATCGCTCGCAGTTCCTCACCGACACCCGCGGCACCGGCGTGCTCTACACGCAGTTTGCCGAGTACGGCCCGGTCGGCGGTGGCATCAAGACGCGCCAGAACGGCGTGCTGATCGCGAGCGAAGAAGGCATCTCGAACGCGTACGGCCTGTTCTATCTCCAGGAGCGCGGCCAGATGTTCATCGGTCCGAACATCCACGTCTACTCGGGGATGATCGTCGGCATTCATCAGCGCGATAACGATCTCGTCGTCAACCCGAGCAAGGCGAAGAAGCTGACCAACATCCGCACCACGGCCGCCGACGAGAAGCTCGTCCTGGCGCCGCCGCGGCAGCTGACGCTCGAGTACGCGCTCGAGTTCATCAACGACGACGAGCTCGTCGAGGTGACGCCCAAGACGATCCGCCTGCGCAAGGCGATCCTCGATCACAACCACCGCAAGCGGCTCGAGAAGAAACCCTCCGAGACCGACGACTAGGGTACCAGCCGCTCGCGCAGCCGCTGCTGGCGCGGGTGCTCGAGCATCTCGCTCGCGAGCTGGTTCCAGATCCGCGCGTGGCCCGGCGCGGCACCGTCCTGCGGTGCGAGCCCGAGCAGCCAGCGCGACGAGAACGCGCGGCGCGCGCGGTGTATCGGCTCGTCGCGCAGCAGGCGATCGATCACGCCATCGATGCGCGGATCGCTCGGATCGAGCCACGATGCCGACAGCGCGAGACCGAGCTCGGCGAACAGCGTCAGGTACGCCATCCGCGTGGTGCAGTACGTCGCCTCGTACGCGTCGGCGAGCGCGGCGAACAGCGCGATCGCACCCTCGATCGCCGCATCGCCGAGCTCGAGACAGGTGGAGAGCAGGATCGCCATCGTCACCTCGTGGCCGCCCGGCCGCGACGACGCGGCATCCTCGAGACACAGCAGCGTGCATGCGAACGCGCGGGTCAGGCGATCTTCGCCGGGCCCGAGCCCGCGACTGACCTCGCGCAGGTTGTCGAGGTAACCGGGGAGCGGGTGCGGGATCACGCCGGTGCGCTGCATCTCGAGCAGCGCGACCAGATCGTCGTTGAACATGAACTGACCGGGGCGGGCGAGCGCGTCGATGCTGGTGCGCGGCAGCCGTGCGCGGATCCAGCCGAACAGCTTGTTGCCATCGCGCTCGAAACCGAACGTGCGCGCGCCGTGGCGCAACAGCTGGTTCGGAAGCAGGCGCGGCCGATCGTCGTCGAGCAGCTCGATGCCGCTGACCCGCGCGCGCATGACGCCGATCGCGCGCTCGTGCTGCGTCGAGATCGACAGCCTGGAGGCGCGAGCGACGCAGGTCAGCGCGTGGTCGCGATCGCCGAACAGCTCGACGCGGGCGAGCGCGAGCGCCAGCCAGCCATCGACGGTCGACGCCCGCAGCTCCGCGCGATCGAGTGCCGCGCCCAGCGTCTCCGCGTCGACCCCGTAAGCGGCGAGCGCGTTCGCGAACGTCACGATCTCGAGCACGTCGCTGGTGTCCGCGAGCCCCTTCTCGAGCACCGGCAGCGCGGGCGCGTCGAAGGCGCGGCGCACGTTGGCGACGGTCCAGCAATCGAGCGCGCGGGTCGCGATCCCCTCGGCGCCGTCGATCAGCAAGCGGCCCTCGTCGGGGAACCCGCACTCGCGATAGCCGAGCGCGACCATGCACAGATCGCTCGCGGTGCGCGCGTTGCTCGCCGCCTTCTCGAGGCACACGGTCGCGCGATCGCGCTCCGCGAGCTCCGCCCATGCCGCCGCGGCGAGCCGCCACTCGATCCCGGTCAGCGGTTCGAGCTGCTCGAGCACCCGCTTCGCACTCGCCACGTCATCGAGTTGCTCGCGGTAGATCCGCGCGGCGTTGCGATACACCCAGCTGCGCTCGTTGGAGGCGCGCAGCGCCGCTTCGAGGGCGTCGCGGGCGATCGCCGGATCACTCGCGCGTTCGGCACGCTGGAGCAGATCCATCGCCATCCGCGGTGATGGTAGCGCTATCGCTTCTTCGGTTCGCGGACGACCACCTCGAACAGCTGCGATGCGCCGAGTGCCGCACCACCGATCCGGCACAGCGTGGTGCCGGCGGTCACTCCCTTGACCACGAACACGTTGACGTCGCCGCGGGTATCGCGTCGCGTCTTCATCTGCGCATCGATCAGCTTGGGCTGGTCGCAGTGAAAGCCGATCAACCGCCCGACCTCGACCTCGACGGTCTTGTCGACCTCGACCTCGATGCGCTTGACCGCGTCGTCCGCCCACGCGGGGCTGACCAGCAGGCAGATCATCGCGAGTCGCAGCACCCTTGCCGTATACCAGCCGGTGGCGTGATGGACGACTTTTCCTGGTTTCGCGCGCTCCCGAGCGCGGCCTGTGTCGGCGACGCAGACGCACCTACCTGCAACCGTGGGCAGGCTGACGGCGGCTGCGCGATCAGATCTGCGAATGCCTGAAAACCATTTGGCTACAGCGTCTGCGATTTTCTAGACTGGGGAACTGGTGGGGCCTAGCAAGGTCAAGGCGCTCTGTGTGGCGACACGCTGCACGTCCGCCGAGCAATTCGTCTCGATGTTTCATCGGTTCTCCGACGACACATCGTTCTTCGTCGCGACGATGAACCAGCGGCCGATCGGGCTCGAGACGCCGTTCTCGATCCAGCTCGCGGATCGCACGCCGGTCCTGCGCGGCACCTGCGTGGTGCTCGCGGCGTGGACGACGCCGGACAATCCCTTCAAGCGCCCGGGCGTGCGGCTCGGCATCCGCCGGCTGACGCCGGAGAGCGAGCCGGTGTTCGCGAAGCTGCGCGACGCCCGCGCCCAGGCCGGCGAGGACACCGCCGAGACCGCGATGGAGCCGCTCAGCGAGACGCCGGTCGTGCTGCCGCTGCCTCCGGGTCAGCGAGCGCCGACCGGCTCGTTCCCGCGTGTGCCGACGGGCACCGGCTCGATCACGATGTCGCGCACCGCGACCGGCTCGCAGCGCCGGCTCGGCTCGGTGATGACGCCGGCGCTGATCCCACCGAAGACACCGCCCGAGGCAAACGTCCTCGAGGTGATCCTGCCGATCGTCGCCGATTCGCCGTCGGAGGCCACCGCGCTGCCGGTCGAGGTCGAGCCGCCGGTCGAGACCCGCACGCCGGGCTCGGACT
Organism: Pseudomonadota bacterium; assembly: GCA_023430775.1. Lineage (GTDB taxonomy): Bacteria > Myxococcota_A > Polyangia > Haliangiales > Haliangiaceae > JABFXX01. Next base: position 23,146 of record JAEYYY010000186.1, on the reverse strand, counting down.
TCATCCTGCCGGCGAACCCGCTGATGAACCTGTCGGACGACTCGCTCAAGGGGTTCGTCGACTGCACGCTCTACGAGGACACCGCGAACTTCCCGAACGAGCCGGAGCTGCCGCAGGTCATCCCGGCGATCCCGCTGCTCGACGGTGACGAACAGGTGCTGGTTGCCCGCACCGAGAACAACCAGCTGCTGGTCGCGCGTACCGGCACCACGATCCCGCCGCCGATCGGAGGCCGCCGCACCGGCACCACGATCCCTCCGGTGCTGCGCCTCGATCAGAACGTGCTGCGCGAGGAGCCGTCGGTGTCGGTGCCGATCCCGGTGATGCGCACGCGCACCGGGAACACCGTGCCGCCGGTGCCCGGCTACGCGGCCACGCATGCGCCCGGCTACGCGGCCACGCCTGCGATCATCCTCGAGCCGTCGGGGCTGCTTCGCGTCGAGCACCCGACCGGGCAGTCCGAGCCGCTGCGCATCGAGACCCAGTCCGGCATGTCGGGTCAGCTGCGGCTCGAGAGCTCGGGGCTGCTGCGCGTCGAGCAGGAGTCCGGCCAGTCGGGCCTGCTGCGCGTCGACGGTGCGTCCGGCATGCTGCGGGTCGATCCGCTGCCGCCGCCCTACCCGACGCACAGTCAACCGATCCCGACGGCACCACCGCCGATGCCGACCGGTCAGCTGGCGCCGCTGGTGCACGGCCACAAGTTCTTCCAGGACGTCCACACGCCGGTCCCCGCCGGCGAGGCCTTCCTCGCGAGCGAGGCCACGCGCCGGAGGCCCGCGTGGCTGACCCGCCGGACGATGATCGTCGGTGGCGCCGCCGCGGCGAGCCTGCTCGCGATCCTGATCATCGTCGTCGCGTCGAGCTCGTCGAACGCCGATCGCGATCGCAGCGCCGTCGCGCCGCCGCCGCCAGCGCCGGCACCGGCGCCGGTCACCAGGCCGGTGCCGGTCACCAGGCCGGCGCCGGTCGCGGTGACCAAGGCCGAGCCCCAGGACAAGGACTCCGAAGTCGATCCGGCGGCGGACGGTCCCGTCGTCGTCGGCGATGGCCCGTGCCGGCTCGAGGTCACGACGTCACCGGCCGGGACGATGATCGCGCTCGACGGTCGCCCGATCGGTGCCGCGCCGCTGACGGTCGCCGGCAGCTGCGATCGCCACAAGGTCGACATCGCGCACCCGCGCTACAAGGCGGAGCATCGCTTCGTGTCGCTCGCCGAGGGCAAGCCGACCACGCTCGACGTCACGCTGATCCGGCCGACGCACAACCTGAAGATCCTGACGAGCCCGCCCGGTGCCGAGGTGTTCATCGGTGGCCGGCGCGCGGGGACCAGCCCGACGCTGGTGCAGATCAACGGCTTCTCCGGGATCGAGGTCCGGATCGAGCGCGCCGGCTTCAAGAAGGTGAGCAAGCGCTTCTACAGCAAGACGGCCGACGACAAGCTGTACTTCAGCCTCGACCCGTTGCCGCGCAAGCGCTAGAGGCGCGCGAAACCTTCGCCACCGGAGATGCCGCGCTGTAGGCTCGGCGCATGAGGATGTTGCTGCTGGCGATCGTCGTGTGGCTCGGGTGTGGTGGCGACCAGAAGTCCGAATCGCCACCGGCGGCGCAGGAGTCGATCGAGACCGTGTCGCTGCGCTGGGGCAAGGCCGCGCTCGGCGGCAACAAGACCGAGGCGATCGCGCTGTCGCTGACGCACGCCCAGCTCGTCGAGCTGTCGACCAAGGACATCGCCAAGGCCGACTACGACGAGGAGCTGACGTCGTTCCTCGACGGCCTGGCGCGCGAGGGCAAGGAGAACCCGGCCAGCAAGGTGGTGGCGACCAAGATCATCGAGCGCAAGACGCTGCCGGCGAGCGAGAAGGTCCGGCGCGCGCTCGACTACGCCCTGGTTCGCCTGGTGCTCGAGCAGGACGGCGCGCAACAGGAAGCCGGGCCGCCACTGCTGTTCTTCCGCACCGATGCCGGCTGGCGCTTCAGCCCGAAGAAGTAAGGGATCAGCCGCGGCGCAGCGCCTCGAGATCGATCTCGAAGCGATTGGCGAGCCGGCGAACGTGCGAGCGCGACGTCTTGAGCTCGCGCGCGATCGCGCTCGCATTGCCCTGATGAGTCTTCGCGACGGCGAGGAAGTTCTCGCGCGATTGCGGTGACGGCTCGCGCGCCGGCGCCGCCGCCTGGGCCTCGAGCAGGATGTGCTTGGCGTCGATCACGGGGCCACCGGCGAGCAGCACCGCGCGCGACACCACGAGGCGCAGCTCGCGCACGTTGCCCGGCCAGTCGTAGGCGCTGAGTGAGGACAGCGCCGCGACCGTGAACCGCGGCTGCTCGTGACCTGCCTCGCGCGCCGACTCGGCGAGGAACTCGTGCGCGAGATCGGCGATCGCGCCGCGCCGCTCGCGCAGCGGCAACAGCTCGAGCGTGATGCCGTTGAGCCGGAAGTACAGGTCCTCGCGAAACGCGCCACGCGCGACCAGCTCGGGGAGCGAGCGATGGCTCGCCGCGATCATCCGTGCGGCGAGCTCGATCGGCTGGACGCCGCCGACGCGAAACACCTTTCTCGCCTCGAGCGCGCGCAGCAGCTTGCCCTGGAGCTCGAGCGGGAGATCGCCGATCTCGTCGAGGAGCACGGTGCCGCGGCCGGCGACCTCGAGGAGACCCGGCTTGGTCTGGGTGGCGCCGGTGAACGCGCCGCGCTCGTGACCGAACAGCTCGCTCTCGAGCAGGTTGCCGGTCAGCGCCGCGCAGTTGATCGCGACCAGCTCGCCGGGGCGCCCCGAGAGCGCGTGCAGCGTGCGGGCGAGCACCTCCTTGCCGGTGCCGGTCTCGCCGCGGATCAGCACGCCGACGCCGTGGCGGGCGATCCGCTCGAGCAGCTCCGTCTTGCCGGCACCGCTCGGGTCGCGCACGACCACCGCCGCGCGATGCGCGGCTTCCTCGCTGACCGCGGCGCGCGCGGCGAGCACGATCAGCGTGTACGGCCCGAGGCGGATGCCGTCGCCGACCGGCAGCGGCTCGGGCCGGCCGCGCTCCAGCTTGTGGGCGCCGACCTTGATCCCGTTGGTGCTGCCGATGTCCTCGATCCGAACGCCACCGCGATCGACGAGCAGGCGCGCGTGGCGGCGCGAGATCCGCTCGTTGATCAGCGGCAGGTCGCAATCGGGGTCGCGGCCGATCACCAGCTCGCCCTGAAGTGGCAACGGGCGCGTGGTCATCTGATCCTCGCCCACGACCAGGACATAGAGGGTGGCGCCCTGGCCACCAGCTTCACTCGGATCCGGCACGGTCGACGGTAGGTCCCGCTGCACGCGGGCCTATTGTCCACCATCCCCGACCACACCGCGAGTGGGTGCGACCACCGCGAACACCGGCCGCACCTGGACCTCGCGCCGACGCGTGACCCGCGACGCGTAGGTCCCGAACACGCGATCCCACAGCGTCGTCGACATCCCGTAGTTCGTGGTGCCGTCGCCGGCGTGATGGATCGCGTGGTGCCGGCACAGTCGCTTGATCAGGCCGCGCGGCTTGATGCCCCGCGCGCCGGGCCACTTGTGCGCGATCGCGTGAACGAACGTCTGCGCCTCGTAGACGAGCAGGATGGTGCCGCCGAACACGGCGACCAGCGACAGCGGTGCGACCAGCTGCGCGAGCCCGATCAGGATCGCGGCGATGCCGATCGGATAGAAGAACGGCACGCCGACCATGGTGGTGCCATCGCTGTGGTGGAACTTGTGCGGGTAGCTGAGCATCGAGTCGGGTCCGTGATAGCCCCAGCGATGCATGCTGTACTCGATGAACGTGAACACCAGCCAGCCCGCCGCGGCGGCGACCAGCGTCGAGATCGCGAACCCGCGGCTGGCGAGGCCGAACGCGAGCAGCACCAGGCCGAGCGCGATATCGAGGCCGAAGCCGAACCAGTAGTTCACCTTGCTGAACACCAGGCGGTACACGAGCGAGTCGCCCGGTCGAGCAATGCTTTGCGAGTCCATGGAAGGATCGGGTCTCCCAGCAACTCGCGCACCGTTTGATAACGCCGGGTAATCGCCGGGTACTCGGGTTCACGAGCTGGACCATTCGACGGCGCTGGTCCAGGTCGGGTCCACCCGTGGTCCACCGCCTGGTCCAGGGGCGGCCCGCTGTGATCGCGCGCCCATCTGGTCGATACTGCGCCGCGATGAGCGTGCGGGAGATCGTGACCGTTGCGGACGGCGCCGAGGACCGAGCGGCAGCGGATTTGCCGTCGAAGCTGGGCCACTTCGAGATCGTCGGCCGGCTCGGCGCGGGTGGCATGGGCCTGGTGTTCGAGGGTCGCGATACCAAGCTCGATCGCCGGGTCGCGCTCAAGCTCCTTCACCCGGCGACCGCGAGTGGGCTGGTCGCGCCGGCGCGCTTGCTCCGCGAAGCCCAGGCACTCGCGAAGCTGTCTCATCCCAACGTCGTGACGGTGTTCGACATCGGCGAGGCCGGGGATCATCAGTTCATCGCGATGGAGCTCGTCGAGGGCGTCACGCTGCTCGACTGGATGGCCACGCCGCACGGCTGGCGCGACGTGCTCGACATCTTCATCGCCGCCGGCAACGGGCTCGCGGCCGTGCACGCGCTCGGGCTCGTCCATCGCGACTTCAAGCCATCCAACGTGCTGGTCGACTCGCGTGGCGTTCCCAAGCTCGGTGACTTCGGGCTGGTCGGCGCGATCGACGATCCCGACGCGCCGGCGTCGCTGTCGAGCAGTGACCACACGCTGACCACGCCGGGTGCGGTGATGGGCACGCCCGCGTACATGGCTCCCGAGCAGAAGAACGGCGAGCCGGTCGACGCGCGTGCCGATCAATACAGCTACGCGAAGTCGCTGCGCGAGGCGCTCGGCGATCGCGTGCCGGCCGCGCTCGAACCTATCCTCGCGCGTGCGCAAGCCGAGGAGCCGGACGATCGCTATCCCGCGATGGAGCCGCTGCTCGCCGATCTCGCGCGCGTGCGGCGCGGCCGCGCTCGGCTGTGGATCGCGGCCGGCGGCATCGCGGCGATCGCGATCATCGTCATCGTCGCGTGGAGCGCCGGCCGCACGTCGGCGCCGGTCGAGGATCCGTGCGCGCGTCCCAGCGATCGGATGGAGGCGGTGTGGGGCGCGCCGCGGCGCAGCGCGCTCGAAGCTCACCTCGCGAAGATCGATCCGGTGCTCGGCAAGCAGCGCTTCGCGCTCGCCAGCCCGGTGCTCGATCGCGGTGCCACCCGATGGCAAGACCTCCACGTCGAGGCGTGCCAGAGCACGCAGGAGGGCCGGCAGTCCGGCGACCTGCTGGATCGCAGGATGACGTGTCTCGACCGCGCACTGTTCGAGCTCGGCGAGACGATCGAGGCGCTCGAGAACGCGACCGATGGCTCGACGCTCGACGGTGCGACCCGCGCCGCGACCACGCTGCCGACCCTCGACGCCTGCGCCGACACCGCCGCGCTCGCCGAGCGCGTGCCGCTCCCTGCCAACCCGGTCAAGCGCGGCGAGATCGATGCGGTGGCCCGCGAGATCATCGACGTCGACATCGCGCTGCGCTCGAGCGGGACGCGTACGCTGGGCGACCGCCTGAGCAAGCTCGTCGAGCGCGCGCGCAAGCTCGACCATCCCGAGAGCCTCGCCCACGCGCTGAGCGTGCTGGCGGCGAGCCATCACAACAACGAGCAGTATGCCGCCGAGAAGACCGCCCTCGGCGAGGCGGTCGTCGCCGCCGCGGCCGCGCATGACGACCGCCTGCTCGCCGAGCTGTGGTCGCGCCAGCTCGACGCGCACATCAGCGCGCAGACGCCGCGCGAAGCGTTGACCTTGATGCCGGCCGCCGAGGCGGCGAACGCACGGATCTCGGCGCCGCTCGACATCCGCGCGAAGTTCGTGGTCGCGAAGGCGCGCGTCCTCGGCAAGACGAAGCAGGTCGCCGAGGCCCGCAAGCTGCTCGATCCGATGATCGCGGAGGTCACCGCGGCCAAGCTGACGCGCGGGATCATCGCGGCGCGAACGGCCCGTTTCGAGGTCGCCGAGATGGCCCGCGAGATGGACATCATGGAGAAGGAGACGCGCGAGATGATCCCGGTGATCGAGGAGGTCTTCGGCAAGGACCACCCGAACGTCGGCGAGATCCATCGCCAGCACGCCGTCGCGCTGTTCTACCTCCGCAAGTTCCCCGAGGCCGAGGCCGAGTTCCGCGAGGCGGTCCGCATGGGCGAGGCCCGGCTGCCGCCATCACCCGCGCTCGCGCGCCTGCTGTACAGCGCGGGTGCCGTGTTCGTGCAGATGGAGAAGCCCGACGAGGGCCGCCCGTTCATGGAGCGGGCGATCGCGATGGCGCGCGCGACGCTGCCTCCCGACGACGTCCGGATCGCCCAGTATCTGATGGGCATCGCCGCGGTCAGCGACGATGCCGGCGCCGAGAAGGGCTTCAAGGAGGCGCTCGCGATCCTCGAGCGCGGTCCGCGGCCGGCGATGCTCCTCGGCATGACGCTCAACAACCTCGCGAGGCTCGAGCAGGACCACAAGCAATGGGACGCGGCGATCGCCCTGTGGGAGCGCGGCGCCAAGGAGATCGAAGCGTTCGGCGGTGCCGACAAGAACCCGCTCGCGATCGCGCACGCGAACATCGCGGAGTGCCACTACGCGATGAAGCGGTTCCCCGCCGCGGTCGAGACGAGCGCGCGCGCGATCGAGGAGACGCAACACCCGGTGCTGCAGAACCAGGCGCGGTTCACTCACGGCATGGCGCGGGTGCGCGCCGGTGATGCCGCTGGCCGGGCCGAGGCCGACACCGCGCGCGCGGAGCTGAAGAAGCTCGGCGCTCCGACGCCGGCGCTGTACTAGCTGGTACTAGCTGCGGCGGGCGTCGGCGACGGCGAGCACCGCCTCGGCCGCCGCAGGCGTCGCCTGCTCGGTCAACGCGGTCGCCCAGCCGGTGACCCGGCGCTGCCAGTTCGGGCGCTCGGTCGTCGTACCCGGCACGTTGTGCGGCACCGGATCGAGCGCGAGATCGTCGAGGGCGACCAGCACCACCTCGGCAGGTCCGGCCGCCAGATCCGCGGTGGCCGCGACCATCGCACGCTCGACGGCGGTCAGGTGATCGTCGACCCTGGGCGCCGCGAACGCCAGCACCGCGGACCGCGCCTCGGCACGCTCGCGCCGTTCGCGCGCGTCCTGCTCCTCGGTGATCAGCTTCAGATCGCGGCGATCGTCGATATCGGCGCCGTTCCACCAGCCGGCGAACGTCGCGGTGTCGTGCGTGTTGAGCGACGCGATCGACTCCGGCGGTGACGAGCCCGGCCGATCGCCGACCTTGCCGGGCAAGAACCACTGGCCGACGTGGAGGCGGAACATGCCGTGGCGCGCCATCGCGGGCCGCACGTGATCGGGGACGGTGCCGAGGTCCTCGCCGACGAGCGCGCACTTGTGGCGCACCGACTCGAGCGCGAGGATCGCGAGCATGTCCTCGGCGTGGTAGCGCAGGTAGACGCCGTCGGTCGCCGGGCGGCCCTCGGGCACCACGTAGAGCCGGAACAGCCCCATCACGTGATCGATGCGCAGCATGCCGGCCACGCGCATGTGGTGGCGAATGCAGCGAATCACGTAGCGATAGTGATCGCGGCGCGCCGCGATCGGCGACAGCGGCGGCAGGCCCCAGTTCTGGCCGCCGAGGAACAGCGGATCCGGCGGTGCACCGGCGGCGAGCGAGGTCAGGAACAGGTGGCGATCGCGCCACACCTCGTAGGCGTCGAGGTTCACGCCGACGGGCAAGTCGAGATAGAGCGCGACGCGACCGGAAGTCCCGGGGGGCGCAGCGTCGCGAAGCGACGCGGAGTGTTGATCATCGCGCAGGCGCTCGAGCTGGCGCTGCATCGCCCACTGCGCGACGACGTGGAGATCGAGGCGGTCGGCATCGACGCCGTTGGCGATCGCGTCGCGTCGCGTGCGAACCAGCGGTAGCTCGTCGCGCCACATCGCCGGCCACTCGCGCCAGCTCGCGCGCGTGGTCTCGGTGAGCGCGCGAAACGCCGCGTAGTCCCACGTCGTCGTCGACTCGGCCCAGGCATCGATCTCGGCGCGGTGCAGCTCGTACAGCCCGGCGAGCAACGGCCCCATCGCCTCGCGCCGCCACTGGTACTGCGCGCGGTAATCGATCAGCCCGGCGGGAATCGGTGGTGCCACCGGCGCCGGTAGCCCGACCTCGGTCGCGATCGCGCCGAGATCCAGATACAGCTCGTTCCAGTAGTGTCGACTCGCCGGAGAGTACGGCGAGAAGTGACACGGCTCGTCGAGGAACGCCGCGAGGATCGGCAGCGTCGCGACGTAGCGCCCTCCCCGCTTGCCCACCATCTCGAACAGCTGGCGCAGCGACGCGAGGTCGCCGGCCGCACCGCTCTGCGGCGAGCTCAGCCCGTAGACCGGCGCGAACACGCCCCACCGCCGCGGACCGCCGGGACCGCCATGGGCGCGCGTCGGGGCCGCGATGCCCATCGCGCGACCGCGCTCGACGCCGCAGCGCCACTCGACCGTGTTATAGCCGAGCTCGCCGTCGCACCACAGGCTCGCGCGCCGGATGCAGTGCACCTTGCCGCCCGGCCAGGCGTGCGAATCGGCGGGGAGCGCGAACAGCCGGCCGCGCGCGGCGTGCGTCTTGCCGCTCTCGGTCGTGACCTCGATCTCCCACTCGTCGTCGCTGTTGGCGTCGACGGAGAACGGCACCACGAGCGAGCCGTCCCAGCCGACGACGACGGGTGGCACCAGCTCGTTCCAGCGATTGCGCTCGATGTCGGCGAGCGCGCCGCGCACGTCGTCGTCGCTGGCGACCTGGACCCCGAGGTCGGGCGCGAGCGCCTTGACCGCGGCGAGGAGCGATTCCTCGCTCGACGTCGTCGGAGCGCCGGTCCACGAGATGTAATCGGGATCGATACCGGCGGCTCGCGCGAGCGCCTTGACGTCAGCCATGGGAGCTCAGCCGACCAGCCGCAGCCACCAGCCCGGCATGATCCCCATCTCCATGATGATGATGGGACACGCCGCGATCACGAACACCAGCCCCGCCGACTTCGTGGTGACGAACGGCTGGTTCGCCTCGCGGAAGTACATCGCGGTGACGATGCGCAGGTAGTAGTAGATGCTGATCGCCGAGTTGACGATGCCGATCAGCACCAGCCACAACAGCTGGCTATCCGGCACGTCGACGGCCGACTGGAAGATGTAGAACTTGCCGAAGAAGCCGCTGGTCGGCGGCATGCCACCGAGCGAGAGCAGGCAGATCGTCATCGCGAACGCGGCCGCAGGATGCTGGCTGCCGAAGCCCGACCAGTCGTCGATCAGCAGGCGCTCGCGGTTCCTCGAGCCGACGTACTGGACGACGGCGAACGCGCCCATCGTGGTGAACGAGTACGCCATCAGGTAGTACGTGATCGCCGAGTTGGCCGTGGTCGAGCCGAGGCCGAGCGCGCAGATGCCGACCAGCAGCACGCCCGCGTGCGAGATGCTCGAGTACGCGAGCATCCGCTTGATGTTGTCCTGGCGGACCGCGGTGATGTTGCCGATCGTGATCGTCAGCGCCGCGATGACGACCAGCGGTGACGCCCAGCCGAGCGTGCCGAACGGCAGCACGTCGCCACCGAGCGCGATGCCGAACACGCGGAGCATCGCGGCGATCGCGGCGGCCTTGACCGCAGCGGCCATGAACGCGGTGACCGGCGTCGGTGCGCCCTCGTAGGCATCGGGAGCCCACATGTGGAAGGGCACGGCAGCGACCTTAAAGCCGAACGCGACGATCAGCAGGAAGCCACCCGCGATGACGAGCCCGGGGTTGATGGTGCCCGAGAGCGCCGACTGCATCTTGAGCAGCGACGACGTGCCGGCGGCGCCATAGAGCAGCGCCATGCCGTAGACGAAGAAGCCGGTCGCGAACGCGCCGATCAGGAAGTACTTCATCGCCGCTTCGTTGCCGCGGCGCGACCGGCGACGCATCGCCGTCATCACGTAGACGCCGATCGACATCGTCTCGATGCCGAGGAAGACGGTGACGAGGTTCGCCGCGTGCGCGAGCATCACCATGCCCGACGCCGACAGCAGCATGACGCCGTAGTACTCGCCGACCTCCCAGCCGTGCTCGCGCTGGTGGCTGGGCGACATCAACGCGGCCATCGCGGTGATCACGCTGAACAGCGCCGACAGCACGTACGCCTGCTTGTCCGCGATCAGCATCGTGCCGAGCATCTCGATGCGAACGCCGGGCGCGATCTGGCGATACAGGATCACCGACGCGATCGCCGCGGACAGCGCACCGGCGACGGTGAGCCCGACGAGCGCCGTGCGGTCCTTGCCCTTGTAGAACGCCTCGGCAAGCACGAGCAGCATGCCGACGACGGCGAGGATCAGATACGGGACGAGATACCCGAGGTGTGCGGGATCGAAGTTCACGGGTTACCTCCCGCGGCTGGAATGCCCGGCGGTGGTGGTGGCGGCGCCGCGGCCGGCGGCGAGCCAGCAGCGCCCGGAGCGCCCGGCTGAGCCGGAGCTGGTGCCGCAGGCTGCTTCTTCATCGTGTTGTCGACGGCGGCCGCGCCCCTGGCGACCTCGTCGAGGCCCTTCTGGATGTCCTTGGTGGACTTCGGCGCCAGCGCGCCGTAGCGGTGCGCTTCCCCGTCGGGCTCCTGCAACCGGATCTTCTGGTTCGCCACGAAGCGCGCCACGCTCTTCTCCATCACGCCGAGGAACGGCCGCGGGAACAGGCCCATCAGCAGGATGCCGAGCACCAGCGGGATGAACGTGCCGAGCTCGCGACCGGACAGATCCGGCAGGTGGCCGTTCTTCGCCTTGTCGAGCTTTCCGAAGAACACCTTCTGGAACATGTAGAGCAGATAGATCGCACCGAGGATGACGCCGGTGGTGGCGAGCGCCGCCAGCAGCTTCGGCATCGGCAGGTGCGATTCCTCGCCCGCGCCCCAGGTGCCGAGCAGCGTCAGGAACTCGCCGACGAAGCCGGACAGCGCCGGCAGACCCGCCGAGCCCATGACCACGATCAGATAGAGCCCCGCGAACACCGGCATCTGCTTCCAGATGCCGCCGTACTCGGCGAGCCGCCGCGTGTGACGGCGCTCGTAGAGCACGCCGATGCCGAGGAACAGCCCGCCCGTGGTGAGGCCGTGCGACAGCATCGCGTAGATCGAGCCCGACGTGCCGTACGACGTCAGCGTCAGGATGCCGAGCATGCAGAACCCGAGGTGGGATACCGACGAGTACGCGACGAGCTTCTTGACGTCGTCCTGGGCGAACGCAACGAATGCCCCGTAGATGATGCCGACCACGCTGAGCAGCGCGAGCGCCGGCGTCCACACCTCGGCGCCGTGCGGGAACATCGGCATCGCGTAGCGGAGGAAGCCGAAGATGCCGAACTTGAGCAGCACGCCGGCCAGGATCACCGAGCCCGCCGTCGGCGCCTCGACGTGCGCATCCGGCAACCAGGTGTGGAGCGGGAACAGCGGCACCTTGATCGCGAACGCCAGCGCGAACGCACCGAAGCACCAGACCTGGGCGTCGTACGGCAGCGCGACCTGATAGATCTGCTCGAGGTCCGTGGTCCGCGTGCCGAGCACGCCCGCCGCAGCGTTGTAGACGTAGAAGATCGCCACCAGCATAAGCAGCGATCCGACCATCGTGTAGATGACGAACTTGATCGACGCGTAGAGCCGGCGCTGGCCGCCCCAGATGCCGATCAGCAGGTACATCGGGATCAGCATCACCTCCCACGACACGTAGAACAGGAACAGATCGAGCGCGATGAACGCGCCGATCATGCCCGTCTCGAGCACCAGCATCGCGGCGGTGAACTCGCGGACGTGACGATCGATCGCCTTGCCGGTGCCCCACAGCGTGAGCGGCATCAGGAACGTGGTGAGCAACACCAGGAAGATCGAGATGCCGTCGATGCCGGTCTTGAAGTGCGCCCCGAGGCCCGGGATCCACTCGGCGTCGAACACCAGCTGGAAGGGGACGTCGGCCTTCGGGTCGTAGTAGCGCAGCACCAGCAGCGACACGAGGAACGTGATCACCGTGAACACGAGGCCGATACCTCGATGCAGCGTGTGCTCCGTCTTCGGCGTGCACATCACGAAGATGGCGCCGAGGAGCGGGAGCCCGAGAACGAGCGGAAGAATGAATGCGCCCGGCATCTAGTTATCTCCTCCCTCGGTCGATTCGACCTGGATGGGAGTCGTCACCTCGTGGGTGATCCGTGTGGTCTTGCGCGTGACCGCGTCCTCGATGATCAGCGTCACCGCGGCGGAGGTCACCTCGGCGGCCGGCACCGTGACGGTGGCGCCCTCGAGCGGCTTGCCGGTCACCGGGTGGACGTCGGCGACACCATCTCCGGTGATGTCCCAGGTCAGCCGCGAGGCCTTGCCGGCAACACCGGCGCCCTGGCTGGCGCGCAGCTCGAGCTGATCGCCTTTCCTCTCGAACTCGAAGGACGGCTTGCTCTTGCAGTCGGTGACCACGAACACCAGCGCGGCACCGACGACGAGGCCGGCGAGGTAGCGCTGGACCTGGCCATTCTGGAACCACCGCGAGATCCGCGAGCCGAGGCCGATGATGAACGCGACGCCGGTGACGGCGACCGTGTCGATGATGAAGCGATCGACGATCTCGAACAGCCCGCGGGCGAGCCAGCGGAACGGCTTGACGATCGTCGCGTCGTAGATCTCGTCGACCCACAGCTTGTTCTTCGATGCCTCGTAGGCCGGCTGCAGCGGACCGCCCGGCGCCGTGGCCTCGGCGACCGTCTTCGACGGGCCCCTGCCGTACAGCGCGTACGCCATGCCGATGCCGAGCAGACCGACGCCGGTCGCGATGAACAGCAGGATCCACGTCGTCGACTCCGACGCGTGGCCCATGATCGCCGGGTTGTTGGTCAGCGGATCGTAGAAGTTCGGCACCACCGTGCGCGAGAGCCAGCTCTCGAGCGCGTGACCGAAGCTCGGCACGAACGAGAAGTGCGGCATGCCGATGAAGCCGATCGCCGCGGCGAACACCGCGAGGATCGCGAGCGGCCCCGTCATCGACGACGGCGACTCGTGCGCGTGCTTGGCTTCCTCGCTGCGCTCCTCGGCGCCGAACACCAGGAAGTAGAGGCGCCACATGTAGAACGCGGTGCCGAGCGCCGCGATGATCAGGCCGCCCCACAAGAACTTGCCGTACCAGGCCGGCCAGCCGGGCGGATGGACGTTGAACGCACCGGCGAGGATCTCGTCCTTCGAGAAGAAGCCCGAGGTCAGCGGGAAGCCGGCGATCGCGAGGCACGAGATCAGGAACGTCGCGTGCGTCACCTTCATGTGCTTGCGCAGGCCGCCCATCGTGGTGATGTCGCCCGGCGTCTTGCTACCGCCGTGCTCCATGCCGTGCATGACCGAGCCGGCGCCGAGGAACAGGCACGCCTTGAAGAACGCGTGGGTGCCGAGATGGAAGATCGCGGCGACCCAGTTGCCGGTGCCGGCGGCGACGAACATGAAGCCGAGCTGACTGACCGTCGAATAGGCGAGGACCTTCTTCAGATCGGTCTGCGCGAACGCCATGAACGCGGCGGCGAGCGCGGTCAGCATGCCGACCGTGGCGACGATGATCATCGCCGTGGTCGACGCCGAGTAGAGGAACGACAGCCGGCAGACCATGTAGACGCCGGCGGTCACCATGGTGGCCGCGTGGATCAGCGCGGAGACCGGCGTCGGGCCGGCCATCGCGTCGGGCAGCCAGACGTAGAGCGGCAGCTGCGCCGACTTTCCGCAGGCGCCGATGAACAGGAAGATGCCCGCCGCGGCGGCGAGCCGCTCGCTGCCCCAGTAGCCGTCGATGTACGTCTTGCCGAGGGCCGGGTTGTTGAGGTTCGCGAAGTCGAGCGAGCCGCGATCCGCGAACACGTTGCGGAACGACTCGATCATCATCGACTTGTCGGTGGCGTCGAGATCCTTGGGCCACTGCACGTTGGTGGCCGCGGCCTGCAGCGTGTCGGCGCTGAGGTCCTTGGTCGCCCAGAACAGCAGGAACATGCCGAGCAGGAACGCGAAGTCACCGATGCGATTGACCACGAACGCCTTGCGGCCCGCATTCGCGTAGTCCTCGCGCTCGTACCAGAAGCCGATCAGCAGGAACGAGCACAGACCGACGCCCTCCCAGCCGATGAACATGACGGGCATGTTCGCGGCGAGGACCAGGATCAGCATCGCGCCGGTGAACAGATTCAGGTACCCGAAGTACGCCGCGTAGCGCGGCTCGTGGGCCATGTAGCCCGTCGAGTAGATGTGGATCAGCGAGCCGACGAACGTGATGATCAGGATCATCACGGCGGACAGCGTGTCGAGCCGGAGCGCGAGCGGGATCTTGAACTGCCCGACCTCGATCCAGGTGTAGACGTTCTGCTCGAGCGCGGTGCCGAGCGGGTTGTGCGCGCGGTACTGCTGGAGCAGCGGACCGAACACCAGCCAGATCGACAGACCGCAGGCGGCGACCACCGACGCGATCGCGATCGTGTGGACCGCGCTGCGCGATAGCTTGCGCCCGAGCGTGAGGTTGATCGTGGCGCCGATCAGCGGCAGCAGCGGGATCCACGCGAGGATCGGGAGACCGGCGAACTTGACGTTGAAGTCCATGGCTTAGTGCCTGAGCGTGGTGAGTCGATCGACGTCGACGTTGCGTCTGCCGCGGAACACGGCAACCACGATCGCGAGACCGACCGCAGCTTCCGCTGCAGCCACCGCGATCACGATCAGGGCGAACGTGTGACCCGACAGGTCACCCCACATGCGCGCGAAGGTCAGCAGCGTCATGTTGGCGGCATTGAGCATCAGCTCGACGCTCATCAGGATGATCAGCGCGTTGCGGCGTACCAGCACGCCGATCACGCCGATCAGGAACAGCACCGCCGCGAGCACCAGGAAGTGCGCGTAGCTGATGTTGAACAGGATGCCGCTCATGCAGCACCGCCTTCCTCGTTATCGTCTTTCAGTGGCCTGGCGATCGCGATCGCGCCGACCACGGCGACCAGCAGCAAGATCGAGATGGCCTCGAACGGGAACAGGCCCGGTCCGAACAGATCCATGCCGACGGCCTTTACGCCGCCCCAGTCGACCTTCTCGCCGACCTGCTGGCCGATGTTCGGCAACTGTACCTGCGCCGGTGCCTCGAGGGCGGCCGGGCTCGGCGGCTTGACGTTGACGAGCAGCATCACCAGCCGGAACACCAGGTAGACGATGGCGAGCCCGCCGATCGCCTGCCCGGCTCGTCCCGACGGCGCGACCGGCTCGTCCTCCGGTCGGTTCAGGATCATGATGACGAACACGAACAGCACCATGATCGCGCCGGCGTAGACCAGCATCTGGATCACCGAGATGAAGTGCGCGTACAGCATCATGTACACGGCGCTGATCCCGAGGAAGCTGCCGACCATGCCCATGACGGCGGCGATCAGGTTGCGCCGCGTGATCACGAACAGCGCACCGCCGATCGTGGCCGCCGCGAAGCCCCAGAACAGCAGCGCCATGCCGGGCTGACCGCTCGACGGCTTGTTCTCCATCCGGTCGCCATGCGGCGTCGACCGCGACGTGTCCTTCTTGATCTCGACCTTCGTGGCCGGTCGCGCACCTGCTGGTTGCGCCTCGGCGATCGACGAGGTCACCGCACTCGCCGCGCCCCACAGGCAGACGGCGGTGAGCAAAACGAAGAACCACCTCATCATGCGGCCCTCTTGTTCTTCAACTTCGCTTCGAAGTCGGCGCGGTACTTGGTGAGGAAGCCGAGCATCGGCCACGCGGCCGCGTCACCGAGCGCGCAGATCGTGTTGCCCGCGATGCCGTGGGCGATCGATGCCAGCAGCTCGATGTCGTCCGGCTTGCCGGTGCCGTGCGCCACGCGCCGCGACACCTTCTCGAGCCAGCCGGTGCCCTCGCGACATGGCGTGCACTGACCGCACGACTCGTGGGCGAAGAACTTCATGATCCGCCACACCGCCATCGGGATGTCGGTCTGGTCGTCCATCACGACGATGCCGCCGGAGCCGGCCATCGTGCGCAGCGGCTTGCCGCCGCCGAGGTCGAACTGCTGACCCGGGCGCACCATCACGGGCTTGATCCGCTCGTCGTTCTGCAGCGCGTCGAACTCGCACGGCACGTCGAGCTCGTCGGCGTCGAGCGGAGGCATCGACACGCCACCGGGGATCACCGCCTTGACCTTGCGGCCCTTCCAGACGCCGCCGCAGACGTCGTTGATGATCTGGTTGAACGTGATGCCCATCGGCAGCTCGAACACGCCGGGCTTCTCGACGTGGCCCGACACGCACAGCATGCGGGTGCCGCCGGAGCGGCCCATGCCGAGCTCGTTGAACCACGCGCCGCCCTTCTCGATGATCGCGGGCACGTTCATCAGCGTCTCGACGTTGTTGACGATCGTCGGGTTGCCGAACAGACCCTTCACCGCCGGGATCGGTGGCTTGAGGCGTGGCTGGCCACGCTCGCCCTCGAGCGAGTTGAGCAGCGCCGTCTCCTCGCCGCAGATGTACGCGCCGGCGCCGCGGTGCACCGTCAGGTGGCACTCGACGCCGGTGCCGAGGATGTTCTTGCCGAGGTAGCCCTTGTTGTAGGCCTCCTCGACCGCCTTCACGAGCACGGCGTACTCGCGCATCATCTCGCCGCGGATGTAGATGTAGTTGTGAACGGCGCGCAGCGCGTGCGCCGACACGATCATGCCCTCGATGAGCAGGTGCGGATCCCAGTAGATCAGCTCGCGATCCTTGCAGGTGCCGGGCTCGCTCTCGTCGGCGTTGCAGACCAGGTGGACGACCTTGCTGCCGGCGGGGACGAAGCCCCACTTCACGCCGGTGGAGAAGCCGGCGCCGCCGCGGCCGCGCAGGTTGGACGCCTTGACCTCGGCGACGATGTCCTCGGGGCGCATCGCCAGGGCTTTCTTCAGCGACGAGTAACCGCCGAGCGCCTCGTAGCCGGCGATCGACTTCGCGTTCTCGTTGCCGTGCCGGGCGTAGACGACCTTCGTTCCGATCGGAGCGGGCATCACACCACCTCGCCTTCGGGCTTCGGGTTGCGCTTGAGCTCCTCGACGATCTGCGGGACCTGATCCGGCGTGATGTCGAGGTAATACTTGGTGCCGACCACCGCGCACGGCGCGTTCGCGCACGCCGCGATGCACTCCTCCTCGACCAGGTGGAACTGCTTGTCGGGCGTCACCGAGTTCTTCTTGATGCCGAGCGTCTTCTCGAACGCGTCGAGCACCTCGTAGCCGCGACGCAACATGCACGAGATGTTCGTGCACATGCGGATGGTGGTTTTCCCGCCAGGTTCGCGGCGGTACATCGTGTAGAAGGTGGCGACGCCGTAGACGTGGGCGTACGGCAGGTCGAGCGTGCGCGCGACGAGCTTCAGCGCGTCATCCGAGAGATGACCGTGCTCCTTCTGCGCGAGGTGCAGCGCGGCCATGACGACCGGCTGCTTGGTGCCCGACACCGCGTAGCGTTCACACAGAGCCGCGATCTTCTTCTGAGCTTCGACCGAGAATTCGAGTGACATCGAGTGGTTGCCCTGGCTGCCAGACGGCGATAAACGCCGCGCAGGCGGGCGAAAAATAGGGCTCCCGCTGCGCTTACGTCAATCGACGCGGGCATTTATCGAGCACGGGGATCGGGGGGCGGCCGTGGCCCAAGACGTGGTAATTCGTCGCGCCATGTCCGAGGATCTTCCTCTCTCTCGCGTCGAGCGGCTCGCGCTCCGGTTCGCCGAGGCCAGCAACGAGACCACGCAGGGCAAGTGGCTGCAGACCCAGTTCCTCCGCGGGGTGTCGTACGCGTGGGTCCGCGCCTGCCTCGCCAACCGGATGCTGGTCGAGGGGCTCGACGACATGATGGCGCTCCAGCCCGAGACCGGCGTGATGCTGGTGTCGAACCATCGCAGCTTCTTCGACCAGTACGCGATGCTGCTCGCCTGCTACATGGGGCCGGTCCACTGGGCGAAGCGGTTGTTCTTCCCGGTGCGTAGCAACTTCTTCTACGACCAGCCCCTCGGCATCGTCGTCAACGCCGCGATCGCGGGCGGCGCGATGTATCCGCCGATCTATCGCCAGGCCGAGCGCCGGGCCCTCAATGACGAGGCGCTCGACAAGATGGTCGAGATCCTTCAGCGGCCCGGCAACGTCCTCGGCATGCACCCCGAGGGCACGCGCGGCAAGGGCCCCGATCCGTACAAGTTCCTGCCCGCGCAGCCCGGCGTCGGCAAGCTCGCGCTGGTCGGCAAGCCGGTCGTCGTGCCGGTGTTCATCCATGGCCTCGGCAACAACATCGTCGAGGACATCAAGTGGAACTTCGGCAAGGATGCCAAGCGCGACCACGCCGTGATCACCGTGTTCGGCAAGCCGGTCGAGTATGCGGATCTCGCCGCCGAGAAGCCGCGGCCGACGCTCTACAAGAAGTGCGCGGATCGCTTCATGACCGAGGTCGGCAAGCTGATGGAGACCGAGAAGGAGCTGCGCCGCAAGCTGCGCACCGGCGAGATTCCCGACGACGATCAGCGGTGGCTCAACAATCGCCCGGTCGGCAAGGTCTACGCGCGCGAAGGCCGCTCGTAGGTCTTCAGCCGCACTGCCCGCCGGGACAGCCACCGCCCATGCGCGCGGCGATGCCGGCCTGACGAGACTGCATCCACGTGCCCTGCGCCATCTGGCGGAAGCGCGGGAACATGCCCGGCGCGAAGCTGCCGCCCTGTGCGCCGAACAGCATCCGGCGTCCGCCGCTGACGGTCTCGAGATCGATCTCGGTGATGGCCTCGGGTTTCGACATCTGCAGTCTCCTTTCGCCGCACCGGTAGTGCAGCTGCAAGGCCAGCGCGAAGCCTCGCGGGTTCGCCCGGATAGCGCGCCGCCCGCGCGTTCGGCAGGACTCAGGTGAAGCGCGCGGAACGCAAAAGCCCGGCAGGTCCGCCGATCGTGGGCCGATGGTACGCTCCAGCTGTTGCCCGCTGGAGATGACGACACCGTCGCCGGTTCGCCGTACACCGCCGAGACCGCAGCGGCGCTTCCCGCGCTGGTCGCCGGGCGCTACCAGATCGTGCGCTGGCTCGGCGGTGGTGGCATGGGCCGCGTCTACGAGGTCACCGACACGGAGCTGGGCGAGAACGTCGCGTTGAAGATGCTGCGCGGCGATCTCGACGACGAATCGCTCGCGCGGTTCCGTCGCGAGGTCCGGCTGACCCGCAAGATCCAGCACGAGAACATCGCGCGGATGTTCGACATCGGCGAGACCGCGAACGGCGAGAAGTTCTTGACGATGGAGCTCGTCCTCGGCGACTCGCTGGCGAGCGCGCTCGGCAAGCCGATGCCGTGGCCGGAGCTCCAGCAGATCGCGATCCAGATCTGTCGCGGGCTCGCGGCCGCGCACGACAAGGGCGTCGTGCATCGCGATCTCAAGCCCGACAACGTACTGGTCGAGCGCGCGACGAAGCGGGCGGTGCTCACCGATTTCGGCATCGCGCGCGGCGCCGACGACACCCAGGGCAACGTCACCCAGACCGGGATGGTGGTCGGCACGCCGCGCTACATGGCCCCCGAGCAGCTCGCCGGCCGCACGACCGACGCGCGCTCCGATCTGTTCTCGCTCGGCGTCATGCTCTACGAGCTCGCCAGCGGCCTCAGGCCGTGGGCCGGCGACAACCCGATCGCGATCGCGGTCGCGATCGCGACCCAGCCGATGCAGCCGCTGCGGGTGCCCGGACTGCCGCCGGGCTTCGTCGCGATCGTCGAGAGCTTGCTCGCCGTCGATCCGGCGCAGCGCCCGGTGTCGGCGACCGACGTCGGCGCGCGGCTCGCCGCGCTGACCAGCGCGAGCGCCGTCGCGGCCACCGGGCCGACGCAGATGGCGCCGGCGGTGACCACCGGGAGCGGTCGCGGGATCGCGCCGCCCGACGAGGAATCGACGATCGCGGTGCTGCCGCTGACCGCCAGCGCCGAGGACGAGTACCTCGCCGATGGCATGCGCGAGGACCTGATCGACATGCTGTCGACCTCGAAGGGTCTGCGCGTCCGTCCCGCCGGATCGATCGACGCTCGCCGGCTCGATCCGCGCGAGGCCGGGCGCGAGCTCGGCGTCGATCACGTGGTGTCGGGCTCGGTGCGGCGCACGCCGAGCGGGCTGCGCATCGCGGCGCGGCTGGTCGGCGTCGCCGACGGGTTCCAGATCTGGGCGCACCGGATCGACTGCACGGAGGCCGAGGTGCTGGCGATCGGCGATCAGCTCGGGCGCGCGATCGTCGAGGCGCTGTCGAGCCGCGCCAGCAACCGGCACTCGGTGCCCACCGATCCGCGCGCGGTCGAGCTCTATCTCCGGGCGCGAGCAGAGCTGCGCCGGTTCTGGGGCGACCACGCGCTGGCGGCCAGCAAGCTGCTCGAGGAGGCCACCCAGATCGCGCCGGACTCGCCGCAGATCGCGGGCCTGCTCGCCTGCGCGTCGGTGTTCGCGTGGGCCAAGCTGAACAAGCCCGAGCTGCTCGACAAGGCGCGGCGCGCGGTGGAGCGCGGGCTCGCCCTCGATCATCCCGAGGCCTATCTCGCCGCGTCGCAGCTGCACTGGAACCTCGGCGAGCTCGAGGCCAGCGCGCACGATCTGCGGATCGGTCTCGAGCGCGCGCCGATGAACGCGCTCGCGCACGAGATGCTGGGCCGCCTGCTGATCGAGGTCGATCCGAGCCTGATCGGCCGCCAGCACCTCGAGACCGCGATGTCCCTGGATCCGACGCGGCGCACGATCATCATCTCCGACATCGCGCGCCTCGATGCGATGGACGCTCGCTGGGAGGACGCGAACCGCCTGGTCGGCGAGCTCCTCTCTCATGCTGATATCGCGGTGATCCAGTTCGGGACCATGCTCGCCATGCGCCTCGCGATCTGGCGCGGCGATCTCGACGCGCTCGGGACCATGCTCGATGATCCCAATTCGCGGCTCCCCGCCTTCGGCAACGAGATCGCGACGGTCGTCCGGCGCTGGCGTTCCGAGCGGGTGTTCGATCGCGTGCTGTGGGACGCCACGCTCGCACAGCTGATGAGCCCCGAGCGGCCCAAGCGGATGCAGCTCACGGTGTTTCAGCGCGCGATCGAGCTCGCCGCCCTGTGCGAGCAACACGAGGCCGCCTTGTCCGCGTTCCAGAGCGCCACCGAGCGCGGCCTCACCGACCTGGTGTGGGCCAACCGCTGTCCGCTGTTCGCGCGCTATCAGGCCGAGCCGCGATGGAAGGCGGGTCGCGAGCTGATCGAAGCGCGTGCCGCTCGCGTGTTCGCCGTGTTGCGCGGCGCACCGCCGAATAGCACGCTGCTCGGTGCTACGCCGGCTTCTCGTCGCGAGTGAACGACACGAACGCCATCGCCGGTCGCTTGCTGTGCTCGGTGACGACGAACCGGATGGTGTCGAGCGTCCAGCCCTGCTTGACCCACTCGTTGACGCAGGTCTCGATCGACTCGTCGGTGACCACCGACAGCTCGACGAACTTGTAGACCATCATCGCCGCTGCGCCGCGAGGAGCTTCGCCGCGTGGAGCGCGTGATAGGTGATGATGATGTCGGCGCCGGCGCGGCGGATACCGGTCAGCGTCTCCATCACGATCCGATCGCGATCGATCCAGCCACGCTCGGCGGCGGCCTCGATCATCGCGTACTCGCCCGACACGTTGTAGGCGGCGACGGGCATGTTGATCTCGTCCGACACCGCGCGGATGACATCGAGGTACGCCAGCGCCGGCTTGACCATCACGATGTCGGCGCCCTCGGCGACGTCCATCGCGGTCTCGCGCACCGCCTCGGCGACGTTCGCCGGATCCATCTGGTGGCCCTTGCGATCGCCGGACTGCGGCGTCGAATCGACGGCCTCGCGGAACGGCCCGTAGTACGCCGACGCGTACTTCGCCGAGTACGCCATGATCGCGACCTGCTCGAAGCCATCCTGATCGAGCGCGTCGCGGCACGCGCCGACGAAGCCGTCGAGCATGCCCGACGGCGCGACGACATCGACGCCCGCCTTCGCGTACGAGGTCACCGCGCGGGCGAGGTTCTCGAGCGATGCGTCGTTATCGAGCTCGCCATCGACCAGCACGCCGCAGTGGCCGTGATCGGTGTACTCGCAGAAGCAGGCATCGGCCTGGACGACCAGCGACGGGTGGGCCTTCTTGATCGCGCGGATCGCCTTCTGGATCACGCCCTGGTCCTTCCACGCCTCGCTGCCGACCGCGTCCTTGTGCTCGGGGATGCCGAACAGGATGACGCTCGGGATCCCGAGATCGACGGCGCGGCCCGCCATGTCGACGGCCTTGTCGACCGACAGGTTGAACTGCCCGGGCAGCGAGCTGATCGGCTTCTCGATCCCCGAGCCCGGCACGACGAACAGCGGATAGACGAAGTCGTCGACGGACAACCGGGTCTCGCGCACCATCCGGCGAAGGCCCTCGGTGCGACGCATCCGGCGCGGCCGGTACTCGGGGTAGTTCATGGCTTCGGTGGATACACCGAGCCGACGGCCTTGGCTATTCCCTCGGGCGTCGGCTGCTGCGAGGCGACCACGCGCCTGGCGCCGGCATCGCGCAAGGCTTTCGCGGTGGTCTCGCCGATCGCGATGAACGTCGCCGCGATGCTCGCGATCGGCACCAGCTCGGCGAGCGCACTTACTTGCGACGGAGCGAACATCACGCAGATCGGCGCCCCGCCCTCCTCGAGCGCGCTGCGGCCTTCCTGGATCTCCGGCTCGCCGGGGTCGGCGTGGAACGTCTTGTAGACGCTCATCGCGTCGACCGTCGCACCCGCGTAGACCAAGGCGTCGAGCAGCTCGGGGCGACCACCCGCCGCGCGCGGCACCAGGATCCGCACGCCGCGCAGCACCGGCGCCGACTTCGACTTCGCGAGCGCCTCGATCAGCACCCGCGCGAGCCCCTGGCCGTCGTCGGCGTCGGGATCGACCTCGGCCCGGATGCCCGCCTCCTCGAGCACCCGCCCGGTCGCCGGCCCGACGGCGAACACGCGCGGCAGCTTGCCGCGACCCCGGTCGTCGAGCTAGGGCCTCGGTGGATCCGGCGGCTAGCCCCCCGCCACCTCGAACCAGGTCGTGACGACGATGCG
>JAEYYY010000134.1 GCA_023430775.1 Pseudomonadota bacterium | reverse complement strand
TGGTCCGGCACGCTCGAGCTGTCGCGCGGCGGCATGTTGATCCGCCGCCGCCTCGGCTTCGAAGAGGCCACCGATCGCGTGCTGCCGCGGACCACGCGCGAGGTGATCGAGATCGAGTCGCGCACGCGGCCGTTCGCCGATGGCCTCGCGTTGCGCGTGTTCGACGATCGCCCGAACGATCCCGATCCGATCCGGCTCACCTATCGCTCCGTCGACGGCGCGCGGGTCCACACCTTCGACCTGCGCGACCTCGCCGATGGCCCGGTCGTTCGCTACGAGGGCGACGGCAACCGGATGGTCGCCGTGGGCCGCCGCCGCAACGATAGCTGCGCGCACGGCGTGATGCGCGGCCGCTGGCACGCGCTGGCGCCGAATGCCGGTGTCTATCTCGGCGTCGTCGCCAACGCGGCGGGTCTGCCGATCGGTCACGTCCGCGGCATCTACGGCGAGCGCCGCAACGGTGACTCGGTGCTGTTCGGCAAGTTCATCGATCGCACCGGCCGCTTCACCGGCATCATCAACGGCAACTACGACGCGCAGTCGGATACGTTCGAGGCGCGGTGGCTCGATCGCCAGGGCGACCACGGCGTGCTCCACGGTGTGTTCTTCGAGGGACCGTCGCTGCGCGGTGGCGCGTATGTCGCGCGGTGGGCCGAGACCAGCTGCGAGCGCTAGGCGGTGAGCTCGCGGAGCTCGCGGAGCTCCTCGACGGTCGAGAACCGACCCTTGCCGTCCTTCTGCACCTTGCCCATCGCGATCACGGGATCGTGCGTGAAGAACAACCTGCCGCCGCGCTTCTCGAGATCATTGAGGAGCGCGGCTTTCTCGTCGATCAACAGCTCGGGATAGCGGTCGTAGCCCATCGTGATCGGCAGGTGCACCCAGGCGCGGCCCGGGATCAGGTCGCTGACGAACACCACCGGGCCGTTCGGCATGTCGACCTCGGTGATCAGCAGACCCGGCGTGTGGCCAGAGCTGCGATGAAAGCGGTAGCCATCGCCGAGCGCCGCCGCGCGATCCGACGCCGCCAGCTCGAGCCGCCCACTGCTCGCGAGCAGGCTCGTCATGCCCGGAATGAACGACGCGCGATCGCGCGCGTGCGGCGCCACCGCTCGCTGCCATGCCTCGGCGCCGACGACGTAGGTCGCCTTGGGGAACACCAGCTTCGCCGGCGACCCGGTCTCGAACTTGGTGAGCGCGCCACCGGCGTGATCGAAGTGCAGGTGCGAGAGCACCACCACGTCGACATCCTCGGGCTTGACCCCGACCGCGGCGAGCGACTGCAGGAGCACGTGCGACTCCTCGACGACCCCGTAACGCTCCCGAAGCGCCGGCTCGAAGAACGCGCCGATGCCGGTCTCGAGCAGGATGATCCGGCCACTGTCGCGGATCAGCAGGCACCGGCACGCCAGCGGGATGCGGTTCTTGTCGTCGGGGGGAATCCATCGCTCCCACATGCCCTTGGGCGCGTTGCCGAACATCGCGCCACCGTCGAGGCGTTGCGAGTTCCCGAGCACGGACGTCAGCGATCGCACCGTGACTCTCTACCACGGCCTGGGGACAACTGACCCTGCCGACGGGCCCGCAGTGACAATTTGCGGCTAGGTCTTCGTAGAACGCTACGAATCGGGTATTCGCTCGCAGATCGGAATTCCACTCTCATCGCCGATCCCGATAGGATGCGCACCATGAGGAACCGCGTCGCCATCGCGTGTTTGTTCGTCATCGCCTGCGGCCCACGCCCCACCGGAGACAAGGACGAGTCGCAAGCCACGCTCTCGATCGAACCGGCCGCCGTCGAGCTGTTGATCCTCAACGACACGCCCGCGACGCAGGACTACAAGGCGATCCTGACGTTCCCCGACGGCAGCACCGAGGACGTCACCGAGGAGACGTTCTTCTCCGTCGATGCCGCGTTCGGCTCGTTCAACGAGGCGCAGGTCGCGATCGTCACCGCCGGCAAGACCAGCGTGTTCGGTCAGCGCGACGACAAGGTCGGCACCGGTCAGATCACCGCGAACCTCAAGTCGGTGCGCGTCGATCCCTCGCTCGATCCGAATACGCCGGATCTGTTCTCGGGCACCGAAGATCCCGCACTCGCGCCGGTCGTGATCTATCCCGCCGACGATGTCGTGATGCCGCGCAACGTCGGTGACTTCGAAGCGCACTGGGTCGATTCCTCCGGCAACAACGTCTTCGAGCTGTCGCTCAAGACCGAGTACTCCGACGTCCGCGTCTACGTCCCGGGTGGCAACGGCAACCCGGCCGCCGGCCCGATGCCCACGTTCGCCGGCTTCCTCGCCACCGAGTGGCTGGCCGCGGTCGGCCTCCAGCAGAACGCGCGCTATCAGGTGCGCGGCGTCTCCACCGCTGCACCCGGTCCCGTCGGCGCCGGTCCGGCGCGCACCGTCCAGCTCACCAACGAGGCGCTCGAGGGCGGCATCTATTACTGGGCCGCCGCCTCCACCAACGGGCCCGACGGCATCTATCGCCACGACGTCGCGAAGGCCGGCCAGGCCGCCGAGGAGTACTTCACGCGCAACCAGACGCCGCTCGACGTCAACGGCAACCGCCGCTGCGTCGCCTGCCACGTGCTGTCGCGCGATGGCACCAAGATGGCCGTCACCTACGACGGTGGCGACAGCCTCGGCACGATCGTCGACGTCGCGAGCAGGACGCCGCAGGCCGACTTCGTGCGCTGGAACTTCGCCACCTTCACGCCGGATGGCTCGCAGCTCCTCGCGGTTCACCAGGGCACGCTGACCGTGCGCAGCTCCGCCGATCAGTCGGTGCTCGCGACCATGACGGCCGCGGGTCCGGTCTCGCATCCCGATCTGTCGCCCGACGGCACGCGCCTCGTCTACGTGCGCGAGCCCGGCGGCGCCGACTGGGCGTTCTCCTCGGGCCAGCTGTTCACGCGCACCTACGATCAGGCCGCGCGCACGTTCGGCCCCGAGACGCCGCTCGTCACCGACGCCGGCAACAACTTCTATCCGTCGTGGTCGCCCGATGGCCAGTGGGTGATGTTCAACCGCGACGCCGGCAATGGCAGCGCCTACGACAACGCGAACGGTTCGCTGTTCGTGATCAAGGCCGATGGCACCGGCACGCCGATCGAGCTGACGTCCGCGAACGAGGCCAACGGGCTCACCAACTCGTGGGGCCGGTGGGCGCCGTTCCAGCAGACCGTCGGCATCAACAACGAACCGATCTTCTGGGTCACCGTGTCGTCGAAGCGCAACTTCGGCGTCCGCCTGGTCAACGTCGGGCGCCCGCAGATCTGGATGACGCCGTTCTTCCCGAACCGCGCGATGCAGGTCTCCGATCCGTCGGTGTCGGCGTTCCGCTTGCCGTTCCAGAACATCGATTCGAACAATCACATCGCGCAGTGGACCGAGCGCGTCGTGACCACCCAGTAAGAACGGCTCGCAGTTGCGCGGCTGATCGCAAACCTGCATGGTGTGGCCGTGCAAGCGGTTCGCGAGCCTGCGGTGGCGGGCGTGTTCTATCCCGGCGACGCCGGTGAGCTCGCCCGCGATGTCGATGCGCTCCTCGCCGCCGCGCAGCCGCGCCCCGGCCGACCGAAGGCGCTGATCGTCCCGCACGCCGGCTACATCTACTCCGGCCCGATCGCGGCCTCGGCGTTCGCGACGATCGATGCATTCGCGAAGGACATCACGCGCGTCGTCCTGCTCGGCCCCGCGCATCGCGAATTCGTCGAGGGCTTCGCCCATCCCGACGCCCGCGCGATCGCATCGCCGCTCGGCACGTTCGCGATCGACATCGCCGCGCTCACCGCGCTCGGCATTCGCGGCAACGCCAGCGCGCACGCGCGCGAGCACTGCCTCGAGGTCATGCTGCCGTTCCTCTCGGCGCTGATGCCGCAGGCCACGCTGATCCCGCTGATCGGCTCGCGCTCGTCACCGGAGCAAACCGGTCGCTTGCTCGACGCGCTGTGGGGCGGACCCGAGACGCTGATCCTGATCTCCTCGGACCTCTCGCATCACCTGCCGTACGACCGCGCGCGCGAACGCGATGCGAAGACCGCTGCTCGCATCCTCGCCCTCGACACCACGCTCGCCGGCGACGATGCCTGCGGCTCCCTCGCGATCGATGGCCTGACCTGGCTCGCCACCAGGAAGGCGATGCGCGTCGAGCAGCTCGATCTTCGCAACTCGGGTGACACCGCCGGCGATCGCGCGCGCGTCGTCGGCTACGGCGCGTTCGCGTTCCACGAGGCAGCGTGAAGGAACGCGGTGCCACGCTGGCCCGCTGGGCCCGCGCTTGCGTGCGCGAGAAGCTCGGTGCCGAACCGCTAGCCGCGCCCGATGCACCGTGGTGCGAGGAGCTCGCCGCCACGTTCGTCACGCTGCGCTTCCGCACCGGCGCCCTCCAGGGATGCATCGGCACGATCCGTCCACATCGCGCGATCGTCGACGATGTCGCCTCGAACGCCGTCGCCGCCGCCACCCGCGACGCGCGCGGTCAGCGCCTCGCTCTCGCCGATGTCGATCACCTCGATGTCGAGCTCTCGATCCTGTCGCCGCTCGAAGCCGTTCCGAAAGGCACCGAGCGAGAGATGTGGAAGCACATCACGCCCGGCACCCACGGCGTCATCCTCGAGACGCCCGACACGCGCGGCGTCCTCCTGCCCGTCGTCTGGGAGCGGCTCTCCCTCTCCGAGTTCGCCGCAGCGCTCAAGCACAAGGCCGGGCTGCCACCCACGTTCTGGAGTGCCGACGTCGCGCTCTTCCGGTACACCGTCGAGCATCACGTCGACCCAGCACCCGCCCGTGGCTGAATCCTCTCCTTACCTCGCACGCTGGTTTCACCCGACCGAGGACGGTCGCCTGCAATGCGACCTCTGTCCGCGCGACTGCCGCCTCCACGATGGCCAGCGCGGCATGTGCTTCGTGCGCCAGCGCAGCGGCGATCGGATGATCCTCACCACCTATGGTCGCTCGTCGGGGTTCGCGCTCGATCCGATCGAGAAGAAGCCGCTCAACCACTTCTATCCGGGCACCTCGGTCCTCTCCTTCGGCACCGCCGGCTGCAACCTCGCCTGCAAGTTCTGCCAGAACCACGACATCTCCAAGTCGCGCGAGATGGATCGGCTCACCGATCGAGCCTCGCCCGACGCCATCGCGCGTGCCGCCCACCGCGCCGGTGCGCACTCGGTCGCCTTCACCTACAACGATCCGACGATCTTCGCCGAGTACGCGATGGATTGTGCCGATGCCTGCCACGCGCTCGGCATCCACACCGTCGCGGTCACCGCCGGCTACATCCATCCGGAGCCGCGCCGCGACTTCTACGCGAAGATCGATGCCGCCAACGTCGACCTCAAGGCGTTCACCGACGACTTCTACTTCAAGCAAGCCGCCGCCCACCTCGAGCCGGTCAAGGACACGCTGCGCTACCTGGTCAAGGAGACCTCCGTGTGGACCGAGATCACGACGCTGCTCATCCCCGGCCTCAACGACTCCGATCGCGAGCTCCACGAGCTGTCTGCCTGGATCGCCTCGGAGCTCGGGGTCGACGTGCCGCTGCACTTCTCGGCGTTCCACCCCGACTTCAAGATGACGGACCGCCCGCACACGCCGCCCGAGACGCTGACGCGTGCCCGCCAGATCGCGCGGTCGTACGGTCTGCGCTACGTCTACACGGGCAACGTGCACGACCGCGACGGCGATCAGACGCTGTGCCCGTCGTGCGGCACCGCGGTGATCGAGCGCGACTGGTACGAGATCCTCGACAGCAAGCTGGTGCGCGACGCGTGCGCGAGCTGCGGCACCAGGATCGCGGGCCGCTTCGGCGACGCGATCGGCAC
This sequence comes from Pseudomonadota bacterium, assembly GCA_023430775.1. Taxonomy (GTDB): domain Bacteria; phylum Myxococcota_A; class Polyangia; order Haliangiales; family Haliangiaceae; genus JABFXX01. Next base: position 6,036 of record JAEYYY010000134.1, on the reverse strand, counting down.
GTTCGGCCGCCGCCGCATGCGCGTGGTGATCTAGCGCGACCGCAACCTGGAATGAGCGGCCAATCCCGCTGCCCGCCAACTCGAGCTGCCGGCGCGACTTGCGCAGGTCGAGGGAGTTACAGCGCGAAACCACGGCACGAACGCTGCAACTGGTCCTATCGATGCGAATCGTATTGGCTCTCGTCCTGGCCACCGGCTGCGCCACTGCTCCCGACGACAAGGGCCCCGAGGAGGAGGTCACCGACGGCAAGAGCGACAGCTTCGTCAGTCCGACCGAGCATGGCGAGCTGCTGTTCGCGACCCCGAGCCGGGCGGCGTTCTCGGCGACCGAACGCTTCCATGCCTGGAACTTCACGCTCACCGCCAAGTCCAGCGTCGCGCTCGAGACCGGACTGGAGACCGCGAACCTCGATACGGTGATGTACCTCTACAAGAAGCGCTCGGACGGGTCGTGGGGCGCGTTCCTGCATCGCAACGACGACGCGAACGACGACACGATGGCCTCGCGACTCGAGGTCGAGCTCGCGAAGGGCGACTACCGGCTGATCGTCAAGGCGTTCAAGCAGAGCCAGCGCGGCAACTTCACCGTCGAGGGTACCTGCGCCGGGTCGGGCTGCCCGGTCACGACCTGCGAGGATCCCGAGGAGCTACCGGCGGAGACCGGTTACGGCACCGGCTGCGATGCGGCTTTCGCGGCGCTGTTCGGCGACGGCACGATCCGGGCGACCCGGAGCGCCAGCGTCACGGTGGACGATCGCTGCAGCCTCGCCGCCGTCGATCGCCGCGCCGTCGACTACTACCTGTCGTACTGGAACGATCTCACCGGCGGGCTCGACGACCCCGAGGTCGAGCTCTCCGTCGACGCCAGCGTGACCGATAGCGGCGGCATCCTGGTCGATGTCGGCGATGGCGGTGACGAGTCCGCCATCACGTTCCTGTTCGACTCGAACCAGGAGCTGGTGGCGCTGTACCAGCACAACCAGAGCCCCGACGCCAACCTCTATTGCCGCAGCTCGGGCGTCGAGAGACCGCTCCCCGCCGGCGAGGCCTGTACGGATGCGCTGATCGGAGAGTTGCCCCACACCGACACCGACCCCGGCTTCATCGTCGAGCAGATCTGCACCGCCGACTTCTGAACCCGGTCGCAGCGCCATGACCACGTTTCCGCGCCGCGGACGCATCGTCGAGTTTGCAGAGGACAGCGGCTGGATCCAGGCCGACCTCACCCGCATCCGGTTCGGCCGCACGAGCTGCAGCGGCTTCGAGCCCGAGGTCGGCCTCGAAGTGTTCGTGATGGCCACGAAGATCATGCCGGTCGTCGGCGAACGCGCGACGCTCGTCAACCTCACCGGTGTCGCCGAGGCAGCGGACCCGACGGAGCGCGCTCGACTGCGCCGCGAGACCGAAGAGCGCCAGCAGCGTGAAGCGTGGGACGCGAAGGAGCGCCGCAAGCAGGAGTACTACGAGCGTGCGTTGCAGACCGACCTGCCATCGAACTGGCATCCCGGACTCGTCGCGCTCGGCGAGGTGATCGAGCTGCCGCCGGTGTTGCGCGTGCTGAGCACCATGACCGAGCAAGCGGGCGCGGCGAATGCGGCGCGATCCGCGCGCGAGGCCGAGGTGGCGGCCCAGATCTCGACCGACCTCATCGTGTCCAAGCATCGCGAAGACGACGCGTTGCTGGAGCTTCACGTCGGGCCCGCCGTGGCGTGGCCGATCCAGGATGCGTGTCTGGTGCCATTCGCTCAGATCGACGGCGAGGAGCCGGACTTCCTCGCGGTGTTCTTTCACCCCGAGCTGTACCGCGAGCGCAACGTGTTGCCGGCGGTGTACTGGCGACACGATGATTTGATCGACTTCATCACCAACGACATCACCGCCTTCGTGGCCGCGCTGGTGCATGGATGGTTCGCACATGAGGAGCGCGGCGATCGCGTGCGAGCGCGACCCGATCTGGTGCGCGCGACCGGGCTGGCCGATCCCGGCAATCGCGTCGAGCCGGTGGGTAGGTTTCCCGCCGCGTTGAAGGCGATCATCGAGCGCGATCAGCTCGAGCGTCGCGCCTCGCTGGAGCTCGAGACGCTATCGTACGGCGACGACTACGCGGCGATCGAGAAGGCGAGCTTGGCGCTCGAGCAGCGCTACCGGGCGCTGGGCTGGACCTATCACGTACGACACACGCAGGTTCAGCGCGCGCGGAGCTTCGCACCGGATTGATCCCCCGATCACTTCTTGCGAGGACGCTGGATGCCGTACTCGTCGAGCCGCTTGATCAGGGTCCGGCGCGGCATCTCGAGGAGCTCGGCGGCGCGGGTCTGGTTGCCGCCACACGCCTCGATCGCGTCGACGATGCGCTGCCGTTCGAGCGCGGCGAGCTGATCGGCGAGCGAACCGGTGCTAGCCGGTGGCGCGGTCGCGGCGGCGAATTGCGCGCGCGCGGCGAACTGGAGCTGCTCGGCATCGATCACGCCAGCCTCGGCGAGCAGCACCGCGCGCTCGACGACGTTGCGCAGCTCGCGGACGTTGCCGGGCCACGGGTGGCCGCGCAGCCGGGCGATCGCGGCGTCGTCGAAGCGTGGGGCCGCGCGTCCCAGCCGGGCGGCCGAATCGGCGGCGAAGCGGCGCGCGAGTGCCTCGATCTCGTCGCCGCGCTCGCGCAGCGGCGGGATCGCGAGCACCACACCGGCGAGCCGGAAGTACAGATCGCGACGGAACCGGCCGGCCTCGACCTCGGCCTCGAGATCGCGGTTGGTCGCCGCCACGAACCGCACGTCGATCGCACGCGGCTCCGTGGCGCCGACGCGCAGCAGCGTGCCGGCTTCGAGCACGCGCAGCAGCTTGGCCTGGAACGCGAGCGGCACCTCGCCGATCTCGTCGAGGAACGCGGTGCCACCATCGGCGGCTTCGAGCAAGCCGCGGCGATCACGCAGGGCACCGGTGAACGCGCCCTTCTCGTGGCCGAACAGCTCGCTCTCGACGAGGGACTCGGTGAGCGCCGCGCAGTTGATCCGGACCAGCGGGCCTGCCGATCGCGGTGACGCGCGATGCACGAGCTCGGCGAGCACCTCCTTGCCGGTGCCGGTCTCGCCGACGAGCAACACGCTGATCGTTCCCTGCGCGATCCGCCGCGCGAGATCGTGGAGCCTGCGCATCGCGGGATCGAGGACGACCGGCTCGATGCCCGGATTGGCGACCCGCCCCGAGGGCCTCGCCGCGGCGGGCTCCGACGGGCCGAGCGTGCGGATCTCCTGGACGACGAGCACGAGGTCGCCGGCGCCGATCGCCTCGTTCGCCGACACCTGCACGGCGACGTTGGTCGGCAGGCGAACGCCACGCAGCGTGGTGCCGTTCGCGCTCTCGAGATCGACGACCGCGAGCGAATCCTCGGCGAGCTGCATCTGGAGGTGCGTTCGCGAGATCGACGGATGGTCGATCTGGACGTCGCACGTACTCCCGCGGCCGATCGTCAGCGTGCCGAGGAGCGGGAGCGGATAGGGCCGCACCTCGTCGTTCGCCATCACCAGCAACATCCGCCGGCGTGGTGGACCAGCCGTGCCGGAGCGCGACGGAACGGTCGTCACCAGATCGGACACGCGGCGATCCTGCCACAAGCGCATCATCGCGTGGCGTCTGCTACCGTCGGGCTGTGAGCGACGAGGTCGCGACGCAGCGATCGGCCGCCCCGCCCACGCCGGGCACGCGGGAGCCCGAGCGCTACGTGCTACGCGAGCAGCTGGGCGAGGGTGCGATGGGCGTGGTGTGGAGCGCGCGCGATACCGCGCTCGATCGAGATGTCGCGCTCAAGCTGCTGCACGATCGTTTCCTCGGCGATGCGGATCAGGAGCAGCTCGCCCGCGAGGCGCGGGTGATGGCGCGGCTATCGCACCCCAACGTGGTGGCGGTCTACGACGTCGGCACGCAGGGCGGCCGCACGTTTCTCGCGATGGAGCTGGTCACCGGCGTGCCGCTGTCGCGCTGGCTCGAGACGCCGCGGCCGTGGCAGCAGATCGTGGACGTGTTCCGCGGCATCGCCGAGGGGCTCGCCGCCGCGCACGTCGCCGGCATCCTGCATCGCGACATCAAGCCCACGAACATCCTGATCGGCGACGACGGCCGCCCGCGGCTCGCTGATTTCGGCGTCGCCCACGCACGTCCCACTGGAGCCCTCGATCCCGGGACGCCGCTCACCGCGACGACCGCGGGGCTGATCGGATCGCCGGCATACATGGCACTCGAACGCCTCTGCGGCGAGCCCGCCGACGAGCGCGGCGATCAGTTCAGCTTCTGCGTCGCACTGTACGAGGCATTGCACGGCGAGCGGCCCTTCGTCGCGGAGACCCTCGGCGGGTTGATCGCGGTGATCGCACGCGGCGTGCCGCCGCCGATCCGCGACATTCCACCGTGGCTCCACGCGGTGGTGGCGCGCGGGCTCGCAGCCAGGCCCGCCGATCGGTTCGCGTCGATGACCGAGCTCGGTGCGGCGTTGCGTGCACCGCAGCCTCGCCGCCGGCATATCGCGACGTTCGGGGCGATCGCGCTCGGCATCCTCGGCGCGATCGTGATCGCCGCGATCGCATGGCCTCGAGATCGCGCGCCTTCCCCCGCGCCGGGGGCTGTTTCGTCGACGCCCGATACTCCGCGCGACAGCGAGCCGGTCGTCGAACCGCCGCGCGACAGCGGCGCGCTCGCGACTGCAACGCCAGCCAATGCCGTCGGGGATCCACCGCGCGACAGCACCGAGCTCGCAACCGCGACATCGCCGCCGACCCAAGCGGGCTCCGACGCCAACGGCTCGGCTCGGCCGAAACCGACGACACCGGCGGCTCCTCCACCGGATCGCGCGACGGCCACTCCACCGCCAGCGCCGCTGGATCGCGCGACGGCGACCGCTCGCGTGCTCGAGCTGGTCGGGCAGGCGAAGGCCGCGTGGAAGGCCGGCGACATCACGAGCGCGCGCAAGTTCGCGGAGCAAGCGATCGGCTACGACCCCGCGCATCCGGATCCGCGCACGATCGCGGCCACGTCGTCGTGCCGGCTCGGCGACGACAAGCGCGCGCGCGAGCATCTCGGCAAGCTGCCGCGCAGCCAGAGCTCGTCGCGGATCGCCGTCGTCAAGGTGTGCCGGCGTTACGGGATCGAGCTGGACGAGCTCCTCACGCCAGACGAAGCGCGCGTCGCGCACTAGATCACGGAGTGCTGTTCGAAGATCGTGGCACCGCCGGCTCGGGTGCGCTGGTCACCGCGTACGGCGCCAACAACGTCTACTGCAAGCCCTCCGGCTGGGGAACCAGCAGCGAGCAAGGTGGCGGCGTGAACCTCAACGTCTCGTGCTTCGCGGCGGGTGGCTCTCTCGCGTCCTCGCAGTTCGAGGCGCAGTTCATGACGCCCGAGTAGGTCAGTACTTGTTCTCCGGCGGTGGGGGGGGGACCGTCGGACCGACGTTGATCCACGACCAGCCGCAAACGATCCGATCCCCCGGTACGCCTACCAGGCAGCACTCGGCGTACAGCCTTCCCGATTGGGGATCCGTGTCCTTCCAACACCCGACGAAGGGAAACACCCACTTCTTGGACAGGATGTCCTCTTCGGACAATTCGGGTTGGCACCCATAACGTTCGTCGTTGAGGCACGTATCGCCCGCGAGCGTCGCCGCCTCGAAGGCAGCCTTGTAGAGATCGGGCTCCTTCTCCTTGACCTTCTCGAGATCGTCCCAGGTCGGGAAGTCTGGCGTCGTTTCGCACGTGCCCGCAGAGAGTCCGAAGGCCGTCGTCGATGTCTGCGCTTCGTCGGCGGTGCAACCACCGAGTGCGAGCGCAAACGTGACGGACAAGATCGAGATGTTTGTGTTCCTCATCGCGATCGGTCTCTCGCAATCGACGGACCACGCCGCACTCGCCGAGAACAGCGCTGTGGCGGCGATCCGGAACTGCGAAGCGCGATCGTGCGGTCGGTTTGTTCGGACGAAGTGACCGCGCGGGTTACCCGAGCCATTTCGCCACACCGGCTAACGGTCGTTCGAACAGGCCTGTCGCATTG
>JAEYYY010000730.1 GCA_023430775.1 Pseudomonadota bacterium | reverse complement strand
CGGCGCGGATCCGTCGGCGGCACATGCGATCAGTAGTTGAGTGAGAGTCAAGAGTCGAACCAAGCGGCGCATGACCGCGCGCCGAGCAAGCGGCGCACCGGGTCTTGAAGTGCACCTTCAAACGGTTACCGGGCGCGCACTGGAAGCTGCGATTGCCGCGCTGGCTACCGGAGTTGGAAGCGGCGATCACGTGCAGCCAACGATCATGTCGCGACGTCGATCGCGAAGCGTCGCGCGCGGCGGAGATCGGACGGCTCGATGTAGGCGGTGAGTGTCATCTGCCACACGTGAGAAACCACCGCAGATGTCGAGCCAACGTCGCTGCCCTGCGGACGAGACGCGCTGGACGAGATCGAGCATGATCTGCACGTGCAAGAGGAGAAGTCCGGCGCGGAGCGGCGCCAGCACGAGCGCTTCGACCTCCTGGTCGATGTCTCGCTCTCGGCCAGCCGGCAAACCGCCACGCTGACGGTGATCAACATCTCCGCCGGCGGCGTCCTGCTGCGCAACGATCAGGACGTCGCGTTCCAGGTCGGCGAGCCGATCACCGTCGAGTTCGACGTGCCCGAGCTGACGGGCCCGTTCGCGATCGAGGCCAAGGTCATCCGTGTCGTCGGCCCGACGTCGCGCCCCGGTGCGGTGGCCGCGATGTGGACGTCGAGCGATGCCGCTGCCTCCGCCGGGCTGTCGCAGATCCTGTGGGGCCTCAGCAAGCGCCGCTGATCCGCGTACCGCGATCGCGTTCGCCGGCTACGCTCTAAAGGTGAGCGACGTGTCGACCGGCTTCTCCGACCTCGGACGCGGCTTCGCGTTCCTCAACAAGCACCCGCGGCTGTGGGGCTGGGTGCTCGCACCCGCGCTGGTCACGCTCCTCGTCATGGTCGGCCTGATCGCCGGCGTCGCGTATCTGATCGATCCCGCCGTCGACTGGCTGACCGGCTGGCTGCCGGGTTTCCTCCAGGGCATCGCGAGCGCGCTGGTGTGGCTGATCGCGATCGTCGGGCTCGGCGCCGGTGCGCTGCTGATCTTCGTCGCCGTCGTCGGCATCGTGGCCGGTCCGTTCAACGAGATGCTCTCCGAGGCGATCGAGGCGAAGCTGACGGGCAAGCCGGGCCCGAGGTTCGCGCTCGGCGCGTTCCTGCGCAGCTTCGCGGTCGGCGTCGTCCACGGCGTTCGCCGCCTGGTGGTCGCGGTGATGTCGTTCCTGCTGCTGTTCCTCCTCGGCTTCATCCCGGTGATCGGGACGATCGCGGCGCTCGGGCTCGGCTTCTACTTCACGTCGCGGTCCGCGGCCTACGATTGCTACGACGCCGTGCTCGCACGCCGCGAGCTGTCGTACGGCGACAAGCTGGCGTATCTCGCGCAGCACCGCGGTCGCACGCTCGGGCTCGGTGCCGGCGTCACCGCGTTGCTGTTCGTGCCGGTCGTCAATCTCGTCGCGCTCGGCGTCGGCGCGGCCGGTGCCACGCTCGCCGCGCAGCGCACCTAATCGGCGTCGTCTCCACCGTCCGGCGGTCTGGCATCGACGACGTTCGGCAACGCCTTGCGAACCCTCGCGCTCGGCGCCGTCACCTCGATCCGCGCGAGATGCCCGAGCGCGGCCGCGTGGTTCGCGAGCGCATCCCCGACGCGGGTGCCGGCGAGATCGAGCGTGCGCAGCTGCTTCACCAGCTTCGACTTCACCAGCACCTGGAGGAGCGCGCCGGCCTCGCGACACTCGCGGAGCGCCAGGTGGGTCAGCTTCGGCGCGCGCAGCTCCTTGCACAGCGTCGCGAGCTCGTCGATGACGCGGCCTTCGCGCTTGCCGAACGTCAGCTCGAGCGACTCGAGCGCGGGCACCTCCAGCGCGGCGATCTCGAGCAGCTCGTCGGGCCGCAGCCCCTTCGAGTGCCGCGCGAGCACGCGCAGGCGGGGCAGGTGCGTGCCTTCGCCGAGCGTGCCGCCGCTGCCACCCGACCAGATCTCGAGCCTGTCGAGGAGCGGCAGCTGCTCGAGGAGCTCCGAGAAGTCGCCGTAGCCCTGGCACTCCTCGTGCGACCTGTCGTGGCCGTAGCAATGCTTGCTGCCTTCCCACCACGCGGTACCCCACGCGTCGAAGTGGAGCTCGCGCACCACGCGCCGCAGCGGGCTGTTCGCGACCGCCCGCAGGGTCGACGTCCAGCTGTTGTCGATCGTGTGCTCGACGCCGAACGACAGCACGTGCGTCATTCGCAGGATCGGGAGATCGAGGCATTGCTCGACGAGCTTGCCGAGGCAATGGGTGTCGGCCTCGCCGCTCGACGTGCGCTCGAAGTGGAGCCGGCGCACGAAGCCATGCGCGTGGCCGCCGACGATCTCGAACTCGTCTGACTTCGGCAGCTCGGCCTCCACCTTCGCCATGTCGAACGCCGCGGCGAGCTTTCCCGCCGGATGGTCGCGCTCCTGGAGCAGATCCGCGAGCACGCTCCACGCCTTCGGATCGTTCGACGTCAGGCAATCTTCTTCGAGGCGCGCGTCGAACGATTCGCCGGCAGCGTGGCGTGCCTGGACGTTCGTCTCGGCACGTTGCTCGACGGTCGTCGACAGCTTGCGGTACTTGTCGGCCTCGCGGTCGTACGCGGCGCTGGCAGCCGCGATGGTCGGGTGCGTCGTCGAGGTCGCGGCGGTGATCGGATCGCGCGGGTCGCGCACGGTGACCACGCGATCGCGCTGCTCGAGCTGATAGAGGTGGCGCTGATCCTTCTCCTCCCAGTCGATCAGCTCCTGGCGATGCACCGGCGTCTCGGCCGCGGCGACGCGCCTGATCTCGACGAAGCCGAGCTGCTTCTTGGCCGCGATCTCGGTCTCGAGCCGGGCGGCTGCCTCGGCGGCGCTGCCGAGCTGCTCGACGTGATCGGTCAGCTCGCCACCCTTGATGCCGGTCCTCGAGCGCAGCTCGCTGCCGCTCAGCTCGACCTCCCAGATCTCGACCGGCCTGGCGAGCATGCGTTCGAAGCGTCGCATCGCGCGCGAGCGTACCAAGGTCCGGGTATTCGCGAGCCGCAGGTAATCGTTGATCGCGGCCACGTCGAGCGGCAGGATGCGCGGCGTCATGAGGCTCGCGCTTGTCGCCTTCGTCGCCGCCTGCGGTGGTTCCTCCGATCCCGATCCGCCCGCCACCCCGGATGCCCCCGAGGACACCGGGCCCGCCGGTTGCCCGCGCACGGCCGCGCCCGAGGATCGCGATCGCTTCGTCGTGGTCTCGCACCCGTACACCGCCGACAGCATGCCGGCGGGCGTCTTCGAGGTGCTCGACCTCTCGAGCTCCGGGGAGCTGACGCGTCCCGGTCGCACGTTCGAGATGAGCCGCGCGGTGATCGGCACGATCGCGTTCACGCCCGATGGCGAGGTCGGCATCGTCGCGCTCGACAACGGCAAACTCGGCGTGTTCACGCTCGCCGCCGACGGCACGCCCACGGTGGTCCACGCCGAATTCGCCGGCGACTTCTACGCCGATCGCGTGATCGTCGAGCCGCGCGGCGATCGCCTGCTGGTGCTCGACGGCAACACGCCCGAAAACGGCGGCGGCGTCTACCGGCTGACGATCGGTTGCGACGGCACGCTGACCGATCACGGCCAGCTGCTCTCCGCGCGTACGCCGGGTGGCGCCGCCGTCATCGGCTCGCGGCTGCTCGTCGCCGCGGGTGACGGGATCAAGATCGTCGATCTGTCGACCACGCCGCCCGCGGTGATGGCGGACGAGGCCGCGTTCGCCGATCAGCCGATCATCGGTGGCAGCGCGCTCGCTCACGACGGCACCACCTTCCTGGTCGGCGATGTCAGCCAGTTCTCGACTGCCGCCAACGGTGTCGCGATCGTCGAGGTCGATAGCGCGCAGGCTGCGCTGACGCCGCGCACCGTGGTGCCGGTCGAGGATCCGGAAGCGATCGCGGCCTCGCCGTTCGGCAACGTCGCCGTCGTGGCGAGCGCGTTCGGCGACGCCATCTTCGTGCTCGACGATCAGGGCCCGGATGGCTGGCGCGTCCGCGGCGAGGTCGACTACGCCGGCGCCGCTCCGCAGCTCCCCGGCGATGTAACCTCGATCGAGCGCGGCGCGCTGCGCGGTCACGTGCTGGTCTCGGAGAACGTCTCGGTGCGCCACCTGGTGTTCGGCAGCGACGGCAGCGTCACCGATCTGGGATCGCTCGCCTTCGGCAGCGGCATCGAGAACATCGGCGGCGCGATCGGCGTCACGCCCTAACGAGATCCGTCGGTGCCGTTCTCGATCGACGCCTCGATCTCCGTGAGGGACGGACGAAATTTGCGACCCGCCCAACCCGGAGACTTCGCCAGCGCGTGGACGACCGCTCGTTGACGCGGCCCGAACCGACGATGGCGACGAGGTACACCGGAGAGCTCGACCGAGCGAATCGTCGTCCAGTCTTGCCGAGTCGCCAGCGCGGGAACCAGCTCCGACTTGAAGACGTCGAGGGTCACGGCCTCCGGAAAGCCGCGCTTCCACTCGGATGCCATCACGATGGCGGCCAGCGGCCCCAGCCAGGTCGCGGAATAGCGGTCGAGGAGGGCCTGGGTTCGCGCATCGCGGACCTGTCGGAGCTGGAGCGCGATGAGCTCGCCCCGCGGATCCCCGGCTTCCAGCAGCGCGTCGGCGTAGACCGATCGGCGCGCATCGTCGTCGGGATGCGCGTAGATCGCCGCCAGTAGTGCCTCGAGATCCGCCACGCGGCGGAGCGTACCGCTGATCGGCCAGCGCGTTAGTGGCTTCCGATCCACGCGGTGATCGTGGCGACGATGCGCTGCTCGACCCACTCGGGACGCGGATCGTTGTGGCCACCTGGCATCGCGAGCATCTCCCAGTTGCCGCCGTACGCCTTCATGATCCGATCCTGGTAGCTGGTCGGTACCACCGAGTCCTTCGCCGACGACAGGAACAGGGCAGGGGCGCGCACGCGCGCGGCGTTGTCGATGCTGTCGAGCGACTCGGGAATCTGCGCCGCGGTCGGCACCGCGAGCAGCCACAAGTTCCACCAGCCGTGCCGCCGCAGGATCAGCTCGGCGAGCGGCGGCGGGTTCTGGAGGACCAGCCCGGTCACCGGCTCGCGTGCCGCGACGTGCAGGGCGGCCACGGTGCCCATGCTGTTGCCGATGATGATGATCGGCCGGCCGTTCGCCTTCTTCGCGAGCGCGGCGTAGGCATCGCGTGCCGCCTCGGCCACCCGCGCCAGGGTCGCCGGACCGGCGCTGCCCCCGTAGCCGGGATAGTTGACGCCCCACCACTCGATCGCCGCGGCGGGGAACCACGCGGCCTCGTCGGCGATCTGGTTGGCGAGCTGGCCGTTGCCGTAGAACCGCAGCACGAACGCGGTGGGCTCGCGGTGGGGCGCGCTGCGGGCGACCACGATCTCGAGCGTGCCGGCCGGACGGTGAAGCTGTTCCAGGGTGGCATTCGGCGCTGCCGCACTGCGCTGTGGCCACAGCAGCAGCTTGTCGGCCAGGCAGCTCGTCGAGAGCGCGATCGCGACGAGCAGTGCCGCGATCCTGCCGATCCTCGCCGGCTTCAAAAAACTGATGATGCTGCCGGGTAGCCCTATTCCAACAGCTGCCAGGGCACGAATGCCCGTACGGGATGGGAGGCGTGCCAGGGTACGGCCCATGAAGCTTCGAGGGCTCGGGCTCACCTTGCTACTGGCTGCGTGCGGCGACAACCACGGCAGCGATAACCCCATCACCCCCGATGCGCCACCCGATTCTGATCCCGGTGCGGTGCCGCGCATCGAAGCGGCCGGGTGCAAGTTCCACGTCAACGGCAGCCTCGGGTTGTCCGAAGGCACCGAGTACCGCTGCGGCAACCTCGTGGTGTTCGAGGATCGCGTGGTGAAGGGGCGCACGATCAAGCTCCACTTCATCCAGTTCCAGAAGACGCCGGGCACCGCGCAGACCAACGCGACGATCTATCTCGACGGCGGTCCCGGTGGCGATGGCGACAACATCGTCCAGTTCGCGAACTTCCTCGGCACGCCCTTCCTTCAGGGCCTGCAGACGAGCGGCGACTTCATCGTCATCGGTCAGCGCGGCACGGGGCTGTCGGAGCCGTTCCTCGATTGCCAGACCCTCGATTGCTCGGACTTCGCGGAGGTCGCCGATCTGCCGTCGTACAACACGGCGAACAACGCCGACGACGTCGACGAGCTGCGCGCCGCGCTCGGCTACGACACGCTCGATCTCTACGGCATCTCGTATGGCTCGCGCCTCGGGCTCGAGGTGATCCGTCGCCACGGCGACAAGCTGCGGTCGGCGGTGATCGAGGGCCTGGTGCCGTCGCAGGTCGTGTGGCCCGCGGCGGTGCCGGCCTCGTTCTACAGCGCGCTCACCGGTCTCGATTCATCGTGCGCGGCCGCCGGCGCGTGCGGCACCGAGTACGGCGATCTCGAGGCCAAGTTCATCACCGGCGTGAATTCGCTCAACCAGAATCCCCTGCCGATCGACACCCAGTTCGGCACCTTCGATCTCGACGGTGACACCTACGCGAGCCTGCTCTTCCAGATGTTCTACTCGAAGAGCACGTTCCCGTTCCTGCCGCAGATGATCAGTGACCTCGCCGAGCGACGCACCGATCGGATCGGCCCGATCCTCGAGGCGATCTTCTCCGGCTTCGGTGGCGGCGAAGGTGGTGGGATCTCGCAAGGCCTGTACTACGGCGTCGTCTGCAGCGAGCTGTTCAACCCGGCGACGCTGACCGCGTTCGACGACGCCAACGCCGGCGTGCCCGCGGACATTCGCCAGCTGTTCGAGGGCAGCTGGTTCGGCATGCTCGACCTCTGCGCTTCGTACCCGAAGGCAGATCCTGCGCTACAGGCGCAGCTCAAGGCGCCGGTGACCTCCGCGGTTCGCACGTTCGTGTCGAGCGGTCGCCTCGATCCGATCACGCCGCCGGCGTTCGGTGATGTCGCGGTGGCGAACCTGTCGAACGCGTTCCACGTCGTCCACGAGAACTCGGGCCACGGCGCCACGCTGCAGAGTGACTGCGGTCAGCAAAACCTGATGACGTTCCTCGCCGACCCGGAGACCACGTTCGACACCAGCTGCGCGGCATCGATCAGCGGGGACTTCATCCTCGGCAGCAGCCTGGTCGCCCGGCCGGTTCCGGTCGAGCGGATCCGCGCCGAGATGGGGCTCGCGCCGAAGCTGCCGCACTTCCCGCGCAGGCGTTAGCGACGGTCGCGCTGGATCGCGACGAGCTGGTACCTGGTCTTCAGCGTGCCGCGCTTGCGCTTGACGATGTCGTAGGTGCCGAGCGTCGTCGGGTTCTCGATCCAGATCGCGTGGCTCGCGGTCGGATCCACCACGGCGCCGACGAACGCCTGTGTCTGCTGGAGCCGTTCGACGCGGCTCTTGCCGGCCTCGACGATCACCAGATCGAGCGTGGCCGTGCTGAAGCGATCGTTGTTCCCGCAGCCACCGCCACTCTTCCCGTGCGTCCAGTACGAGGAGTGCACCGCGAGTGCCGCCCGCGGCCCGGCGAGCGCGCAGCTGACGCCGTCGGGTGACGCGTGATCGGTTCCGGCGATCACCGCCGGCTTGAACGACGCCACGGTCTTGCCCGACTGGCGATCGACGATGTCGCTCGGCGTGTGGCGGTCCGCGATCTGGTAGCGGTCCTTCGATACGCCACACTGGAGCTCGTCGAACACCACCTCGGTGGTGAGCTTGCGGGTCGCACCGCCAGGCGCGTGAACGAACCGATCCGGATCGTTCGCGATGACCCACGACGAGCCCTGCTCCACGAACCCGACCAGCTCGCCCTGCGTGGGTGTGCTGCCGACCACCGTGCCGTCCCAGCGCTTGACGCTGTGCTCGCCGCCGTCCTCGCCCATCTCGCAGACCGCGATCAGCTCGCCATCGGCCGACACGTGCGGATGGAGCTGCGTGCCGCACACGGTCTGCGCGATCACGTTCCATCTGGTGCCGTCGCCGCCGAACACGTGGACGCCCTCGAAGTCCTCGACCTGGACGAACACGTGGCGATCGTTGCCGAACAGATAGAAGAACCTCGAATCCTCCCAGGTCGGACCGGGCCGCGGCTTGACCGGCAACGGCGGCCCGAACGGCCGCAGCGTCCCGGTGTCGGGGCGATACGCCAGGACCACCAGCTTGTCGTCCTGCCTGGCGCCGACATACAGCTGGGGCGCAGCCTCGGCGACGCCCGTCAGGATGGTGAGTGCGAGCACGGCGCGAAGCACGCGATCGATCGATACAAGGCCCATGCCTGCCGCATCTCGCCGGATCGACAGGCGGCCGGTCGTGAACCCGTGTTCTCGCAGTGAACGGCTCAGAACACGAACGGGTACGAGAACGTGCCGCCCTTCGTCGTCTTGCGGAACGTCGCCTGCCTCATCACGGCCACGACGCAATCGCCGAGCACGGGATCGGGTGTGGCGATCACGCTCGCGGCGGCGACCACGCCCGACGGCGCGACCTCGACCTTCACCTTGACGGTGCCTCTCGCCTTGGAGGTGTCGCCGCACGCGATCACCTGTTGCTTGACCTTCGCCACGCCGTCGCTGATCGCCGCGCGATCGAGCGTGTCGCCCGATGGCGGCGGCGGAGGAGGCGGCGGCGGATTGGACGGCGGTGGTGGCGGCGGCGCCTTGCCGCTACCGAACACGAACGGATAGCTGAACGTGCCGCCCTTCTGGGTCGCGCGGAACGTCGCCGTCTTCATCGCCGCGGCCACGCACTCGCCGACCGCTTGCTCGGGCGTGGCCATGATCGTCGCGCTGGTGACGTTGCCGGAGGGTGCGACGTCGACCTTGATCTTGACCGTGCCGCTCGTATTCGCGTTGCCGCAGGCCTGGACCTTCGCCTTCACCTTCGCGACGCCGTCGCTGATCGCGATGCGATCGAGGTTCTCCGGCGGGTTGGCGTGGGCGGGAATCGCGACGAGCAGAAGCAGGAGCGACGAGCGCATGCGGGAATCGTATCACCGGCCCTTCAGGCACAGCTCGTCGCGCGTGGATCGTAAGACGTCCGTGAGCGGGCGGTGAGAGTCTGCCGACGTGCCGCAGTTTGCTCGATGCGCTGACGCGCGAGCCTCTACGATCGCTGCATGGGGAACCTCTCGCGCGTGATCGCGCCGCTCCTCTGCGCGATCGGATGTGGCGCCGGCGGGCGGGGTGGCTACTCCGGTCCTCTCGATGCGCTGCCGGGCGTCGACGCACCTCCGCGCTCGACCGTCCTCGATCTGGAGTTCGGCGACGAGGGCGTCGTCCAGAGCGATCTGCTCGAGGACGGCATCCGCGTCGCGGTGCAAGCCGACGGCATGATCGTGGTCGCCGGCGAGCTCGGCATCGCGGGTGCCGGCTGCGGTGCCGTGCGCTTCACCGCCGACGGCGCCCTCGATACCACCTTCGGCGACGGCGGCCTCGCCACCTTCGAGTTCCCCGCCTCCGAGGGCTGCGGTGTCGGTGGGCTCGCGATCCAGGGCACCTCGATCCTGGTCGGCATCCGCGCGTTCACCTCCGAGACGCAGATCGTGCTCTGTCGGCTGACCGCCACCGGCACCCTCGATCCGACCTTCGGCAACACCGGCGCCGGGCTCGCGGGCTGCGCGGCGACCGAGGAGGCGCTGTTCGCGCGCGGTGTCGCGGTGATGCCCGACCAGACGATCCGGTTCGCGGCCGACCACGACGTCTATCGCTACGACCTCGATGGCGCGGTCATCGATCGCCTCGACCTGTTTCCGATCGACCCGCTACAGATGGCTCCGCGGGCCGCCGGTGGCGTGTTCGTCTCGGTCAACGACATCTCCGATGTCGGCGTGCTCGCGCTCTCCGACGCCAACGCGCCCATCGCGGCGTACGGCACCGAGGGCATGACCGGCCGGATCCCGATCTCGTTCGTGACGTCCTCGATGGCCGTCCACAGCGACGATCGCGCGATCGTCGGCACCAAGTCCGAGACCCACGACACGCTGCAGCTCGCGCGGTTCACGCCGGAGGGTGCGTTCGATCCGACGTTCGGTGTCGGCGGCATCGCCACCCACGACATCGCGACGGGCACCGCGGAGGACGATGTCGAGGCGATCGCCGCGCGGCTCGACGGCACGTCGCTGGTGTTCGCCGGCAATGCGACGCTCGCGCTCGATGCCGCCGGCGAGCGGATCGCCACGTTCGGTGACGACGGCGTCATCAACATCGGCCTCGAGGTGCGAGACGCCGTGGTCCAGCCGGATGGCAAGGTGATCGCGGTCGGCCGCGCGGGGCAGCTCGAGCTGGTGCGTCTGCGCTGACGCCGCAGTCTCGCGCCGCTCCCGAACGGCACCTACGAGGTCACGCAGCACGACTTCTCGCCCGAGCGTGGCTACGAGGACGAGCTCGGTTCGTATGGCTCGATCGTCAGGATCGTCGCCAAGAAGCGGAAATGATCGTCTCGGGTACTGACGACGCTAGCAGGTGCCCGGACACACGAGCGAGTCCCAGTCGACCGCGCGATCGACCTTCCGCACGCGCACGAACAGCCCGCAGCTCCACGGCGACTCGCCCGCCGGGTCCGACGCGTACGCATCCAGCCTGCAGTACCAGTGCGTCTCCTCGTCGGCGGGGCTCGCCGGATCGAGATACGGCATCTTGCGTGCGTCGTAGCGACCGCATCCGCCGGTGAGCTCGTGGCGACCGCCATCGTCCTTCGGCATGCCGTTGTCGAGCAGCCGCCCGGTCCACACGCCGATCGTCTCGTCGGCGGGGCACCCGTTCTCGCTCCCCGCAGCCAGCGAGTGGTCCGCGTGCGTCTTCAACAGCTCGACGAAGCCATCGCGATCGGGTGCCTCGGCAACCGCGGGCTGGCCGCTGCGGTTCGCGACCGGTGGCGACGTGCCTCCGCCACATGCAACTGCGACGACCAGTGCCGGCATCCATCTCATGGACCTTGGTATACGCCCGGCGGGCCACATCCATTCGCGCGGTTGACGTCACCGATCTGGCGACGCACGCTGACAAGACATGGACGCGTACCGAGACCAGCTCCACACCTGCCCGCGCTGCAATCACCAGCTCCGCACGTTCGGCGAACGCCTCGTCTGCGATGCGTGTGAGGGCCTGATGCTGGCGGAGGATGATCTCCGGAACGCCGTGCTCGAGCTCACCGGATTCAGTCCGGCGCTGCTGTTCCACGATCAGGCCCCCGGCAAGCGCCCCTGTCCCCGCTGCGCGGCTCCCATGGCCACGGCGAGGCTCTCCATCCAGCTCGAAGAGGATGCGAAACCCACCAAGCCGGGGCCCGAGCTCGATCGCTGCGCGGCGCACGGTCTGTGGTTCGACGAGTCGGAGCTCGCGGCGGTGCTCGCGCCGATCGCGGGCAAGGGCGTCGGTGGTGGCATGGCGAAGACCTCCGGCCCGCGCGAGTCGAGCGTCGCCGCACCGCGCTCGTTCACGTTCAAGATCGGCGGTCGCGGCTGGGCCTCGTAACGCGAACGCGGCGAAGGCTCGATCCGCTCGCGGCAGCGAAAGCTGGAGACTCCTCACGAAGACCTGTCGCGCCGTGCACGAGTTGTGGCAGGGTGCCGATGAAGTCGATCCGCGCCGACGTTCGAAGGACGCTTCTGATCGCACGGCCGTGTCGAGGATCTGTCGCGCCGTGCAGAAGCTGTGGCGCGGTGCGGCCGTTCTCCCGGCCGAGAGCACGAGCTCTTGCCAGGATCGATGAAGTCGATCCGGCGCCGACGTTCGAGGGACGCTTCTGATCGTGCGGCCGGTGTCGAGGATCTGTCGCGCCGTGCAGAAGCTGTGGCGCGGTGCGGCCGTTCTCGCGGCCGAGAGCACCAGCTCCTACCAGGATCGATGAAATCGATCGATCCTTCGTCGACGTTCGAGCTCACCCTGCCGTGTGACTCAGGTGATCGCGCGGCCTCCGAGGATCTGTCGCGCCGTGCAAAAGCTGTGGCGCGGTGCCGCCGTTCTCCCGGTCGAGAGCACGAGCTCTTACCAGGATCGATGAAATCGATCGACCCCTCGCCGACGGTCGATGTTGCGCTGCCATCCGTCGTCGG
>JAEYYY010000073.1 GCA_023430775.1 Pseudomonadota bacterium | reverse complement strand
CCCCAGAACACCACCTCAGCCGCTGGAGCCCCCGAGGTTCCGAACGCCCCCCGCAAGTAGTCCAGGACCAGGAGAACGAACATGAGCACCACCAACGACAACAATGGAAAGAACCTGGACTCGATGTCGATCGACGCGATCGAGGCCGAGCTCAAGAACTTCGAGATCGAGGAGCGCAAGCGCCTCGGGCTCCCCACCGAATCCGCGAAGCAGTGGTTCGACGAGGTGCCGCGCGAGTTCACGCGCAGCCAGCGCGAGCACACCACGATCCTCGTCTCGGGCCTGACGATGGCGCACGACCTGTTCATCCAGGCGGCGCTGCGCGGCATCGGCTACAAGGTCCTCGCGCTCGACGTGCCGGATAACGACGCGCTCCAGTACGGACGCGAGTACGGCAACCGCGGCCAGTGCAACCCCACCTACTTCACGGTCGGCAATCTCGTGAAGTACCTCGACGGTCTGCGCGAGCGCGGCATGTCGAAGGAGGACGTGGTCAAGAACCACCTGTTCATCACCGCCGGTGCGTGCGGCCCGTGCCGGTTCGGCACCTACGTCACCGAGTACCGCAAGGCGCTGCGCGACTCCGGCTTCGACGGCTTCCGCGTCCTGCTGTTCCAGCAGACCGGTGGTCTCAAGCAGGCGACCGGTGACGGCGTCGGTCTCGAGATGGGCCCGCAGTTCTTCTGGGGCGTCGTCCGCGCGATCCTGATCGGCGACTGCCTGAACGCGCTCGGCTACCGGATCCGCCCGTACGAGGTCGAGCCGGGCGCCACCGACCGCGCGCTCGAGGTGTCGAAGAAGATCATCTCCGACGCGTTCGAGAACAACGCCTCGCTCGCCATCGCGCTCGTCAAGGTGCGCCAGACGATGGCAAAGGTGAAGGTCGACCGCACGCGCACCAAGCCGCGCGTCGGCATCATCGGCGAGTTCTGGGCGATGACCACGGAAGGCGAGGGCAACTACGGCCTGCAGCGCTTCCTCGAGGCCGAAGGTGCGGAGCCGGATATCCAGCTCGTCACCGCGTGGCTCCTCTACATGCTGTGGCAGGGCAAGTACGACACCGAGCAGCGCGCGCAGCTGCGCGGCACCGACAAGGCCAAGGAGCAGGAGGGCGGCTCCAAGTTCTCGCTCGAGGGCGTCGACGTCCGGAAGCGCAAGATGTCGCTGTGGGGTGGCGAGAAGGTCATCCGCGGCATGTTCCAGACCGTCGCCAACGCGATGGGTCTCTACGACTACCACCTGCCCGACATGGACAAGATCGCGGAGATCAGCCACGCGTTCTACGACAACAACCTCCGCGGCGGCGAAGGCCACATGGAGGTCGGCAAGCTGATCCAGAACGTCGCCTACAGCAAGGTCAACATGACCCTGTCGGTGAAGCCGTTCGGCTGCATGCCGAGCTCGTCGGTCTCCGACGGCATCCAGTCGATGATCACCGAGCTCTATCCGCAGGGCATCTTCCTGCCGATCGAGACCAACGGTGACGGCGCGGTCAACGTCTACAGCCGCGTCCAGATGCAGCTGTTCAAGGCCAAGCAGCTCGCCCAGAAGGAAGTCGACAAGGCGCTCGCCGACGTCGGCATGACGATGGACGAGGTCCGCGCGTACCTGAAGAAGCACCCCGAGATGAACAGCGCGTTCCACCGCGCGCCGCACATGGCGGGCTGCACCACGGCCGACCTCGTCTACGAAGTCGGCGCGAAGAAGAGCAAGCTCAGCTACCTGAAGAACAAGCTCGTCAACGTGGTCACCAAGCGCGACGAGAAGGAGCACGCTCACGCGCACGAGACGCTGCTCGCGGTCGCCCGTCGCGCGGCGGCGAAGGTCAACCAGAAGCGGAGCGCGGTCGTCCAGGTCGCGCCCGAGGTCGACCCGGATGATCAGGCGGCGCCGCCGATTCCGGCCGGCCGCACCAGCCTGCGCGTCATCAACTGACGTCCGCGCAGGTCGTCACCTCGAGCCAGTCGGCAGCCCCGGCTGGCTCGTTGTCGTTTCGCCGTGCCGAGCTGAAATAGTCGTCCGGAGGGCGGCGTTGAGCGCGCGTGAGGTGGCTCCTCGTGCTCCTGCTCGCGTGCAACGAGCCGTCGAGCGTGGAGCCCGCGATGCCGGCGCGGAGCTATCCCGCGATCCAGAGCTCGCTGGAGACGGCGCGACGCTCCCTGGCGAGCCGACTCGACGCCGATCGACGAGGAACGCTGACCCGGGCGCGCGCGCTGCTGATCTCGACGCTGCGCGACGAGCTGCTGCCCGCGTGGAACGGCACGCCGTGGGCGATGAACGGCGTCTCGCAGGTGCCGCAGCAGGGCCGGATCGCGTGTGGCTACTTCGTGTCGACGACGCTGCTCCACGCCGGGTTTCGCGTCGAGCGCGCGAAGCTCGGGCAGCAGGCCTCCGAGCTGATCACGCGCAGCCTGGTCACCGAGGAGCCGATCTGGCACAGCTCCGATCAGCCGATCGATGCGTTCGTCGCGAGCTTGCGGCGCGGTGGCGACGGCATCTATCTCGTCGGGCTCGATAACCACGTCGGCTTCGTGATCGTCGACGGCGAGGACACCTGGTTTCATCACGCCGGCCCCGGCGACGCCGGCGTACGGCGCGAACCTGCGCGCACGGCGTCGTTCCTGTCGACATCGCGCTATCGCGAGGCGGCGAAGCTGTTCGACGACGCGCTGATCGAGAAGTGGCTGCGCGGCACGCCGATCCCGACGGTGCTGCGGCGCAGCCGGAGCGGCGCATGATGGGCCAGCGATAACATCGGACAGCGACAGCTGGTGAGCACGCGACCTCTCGATCGTCGATCGAAGGTGATCCGCACACGCTTCGGCACCGGCGCGCCGCGTGTAGCGTCGGCACCGTGAAGCGGCTGGTGCTCGTGATGCTGGTTGGATGTGGCGACAACCTCGCGTCGACCTGCGAGGTGGTCGAACCCGCGGCGTTCACCGAAGGCGTGTATTCGGACCCGTATGCGGTCGAGCTCTCGGATTGCGTCGAGGGCGGTCTCGCCGAGATCGCGGGCCGCTGGTTCGTGCGCGACACCGATCAGTTCTTCCAGTTCAGCTATCCCCTGTACGAGGGCACCTGCGATGGTGGCGCGCGGATCATCGACCTCGAAGATCAAGTGCTTCCGAGCGAGGACGGGTTCCGGAGCTATCAGCAGTGGTGGGACCACACGCGGGTGGTCACGCGGTACTACAGCCGCTTCCAGGTCGGCGAGATCGACTTCGAGTACGCGACCGTCGAAGCGCTCTGCATGCGCGCCGACGGAACGCTGGGCGGGCGCTGGCTCCGCTACGACAACGACTTCGGAGAGGAGACCGGGCCGCTGCTCGGCACTCGCTTCGATGCCAAGGACGAGCTCTCCCGCGGGCTCGAGCTCGTCGCCGAGGTCGGCACCTCGTCGCTGGGAGAGCCGTTCGCCGGGTTCAACGTGGCCGTCGAGGGCGGCATCGCCTATGTCGCCGGTCCGCAGGGCATCGAGATCGTCGACGTGTCGTCGCCGCAGGCGCCGCACGCGATGTCTCACGTCGAGGGCATGTGGAACGACGTGCGCGTGGTTCGCGGCGAGACCTCGGTCGTGGTCTTCGGAGCGACCAATAGCTTCGAGACGATGTACATCGACGTCACCGATCCGACGGGGCCGTACGTGGCCGGTGCCGTTCGCGGCGCGACGCAATTCGCGACCTCTCATTCGCTCCAGGTCTCGGGCAACCGGCTCTACCTCGCCGACTACACCGATGCGGTCCCGGTGTTCGATATCAGCGATCCGCTGTCACCGATCCTGCTCGGTTCGGCCCGGGTCCCCGATAGCGATCACGGCATCCACGATCTCACCGTCGACGGAGAGACTCTGTTCATCAACCAGACGAGCGCCGGCTTCGTCGCCCTCGACCTCGGCGACAGCCTCGCGAAGCCGACGCTGCTCGGCCGAACGACGAGCGCGTACAGCCACGCGAGTGCTGCCGGCACCGTCGCTGGTCGCAAGCTCGCACTGCACGGCGACGAAGGCATGACCGGTAGCGATGGTGGTGCGTTCCTGCGCGTGCTCGACGGCGATCCGGCGAGCGCTGGCTTCCTGAGCGAGCTGGGGCGCTATCAAAGCCGGCCCGAGGTCGGCATCCACAACTTCGAGCTGATCGGCGATCGCGCGTACATCGCCTACTACCAGGACGG
>JAEYYY010000040.1 GCA_023430775.1 Pseudomonadota bacterium | reverse complement strand
ACCGCCATCCTTGCTGGCGACCTCTTCGATCACCAGCTCGATCGTCGGCCGGTTCAGAGTCCTCACCCCGTCCACCCCCCGGTACTGGAGCAAGTAGCTCTCGGGCGTGACCGTGTTGCTCTTCTGCTGCTCGATGCGATCCGTCTCGACCACCCAGTCGCCCGCCACGACCGACCAGCGATTGCCATCGAAGCCGGTGAACGGATCGAAGAACGCGAGGCGGTCCCCTTTGATGGTCGGGCGCGGATCGCACGCATCTCCGACGTCGTCCCTATCAGAATCGAGCTGGTCCTTGTTGGGGACGTTCGGGCAGTTGTCGGAGACGTCGGGGTTGTCGTCCTGATCTTCGTCGTGGCCGGGGATCGCATCCGGCGAGGCATCCTCCGACGGCAGCCCGCCATCCGACCCACCCGGGTCGTTCAGCGGGAACACCAGGTTGCACGCTGCCAGCGTCGTGACGACAAGCAGGCGCAGCATCGCCTCATTGTATCGTCAAACTTTGGGTTTGGGCTTGGGTGCTGGAGCACCCGGGAGCGCGGCCGTGCGCACCGGCGCGGCGGTCGCCGCCCTGCCCTTGGCACCGAGGAAGCCGAAGATCGCGCCCGACACGCCGCCGAGGATGTGACCGAGCTGCGAGACGTTATCGTTGTCGAACGACTTCACCAGCTCGGCGCCCAGGTAGATCACGGCGACCGCGATGAAGGTCAGCGGGATCTCGCCCTGACGGATGTTGGCCGTCGAGGCAAGCAAGATCATCATGAACACGATGCCACTGGCGCCCAGTGTGCGGTCACCGAGCGCCACATCGACGAGTCCGTGAATCACCGCAGTGATCACGATCATGATCAAGAGCGTCAGCGAGCCGTAGCGCTCCTCGAGGATCGGTCCTAGCAACAGGATCAGCATGAAGTTGCCGATCAGGTGATCCCAGTTGCCGTGACCGAGGATGTGCGTGAACAGCGTGACCCACGACTGAAAGCCATCGAGGTTGCCGTGCGTGGTGAACCAGTCGACGGTGACCTTGTCTCCGAGTGCACGGACGATGACCGCCAGGATCGCGAACGTCAGTACGACGGGTGCGTTGTAGCTGATGCGAAGCTTGGCCACGCCTGGAAGCTAGCACGCGCCCTTGCGAGTTCACCGAGGCCAGGCCATGGTGTGCCGTATGGCGACCGTCGAGATTACTTCCGACAACTTCAAGGACACGATCGATAAACCCGGCATCGTGCTCCTCGATTTCTGGGCCGAGTGGTGCGGCCCGTGCCGCGCTTTTGCGCCGGTGTTCGAGAAGGCCTCGGAGGCTCACACGGACGTCACGTTCGGCAAGATCGACACCGAGGCGCAGCAGGAGCTCGCCGGTGCCGCGCAGATCCAGGCGATCCCCACGCTGATGCTGTTCCGCGACGGCGTGCTGCTGTTCCGCGAGTCGGGCGCGCTACCGCCGGCCGCGCTCGAGGAGCTGGTCTCCCAGGCCAAGGCCCTCGACATGGACAAGGTCCGCGAGGAAATCAAGAACCACCACCACCACGAGCACGGCCCCGGCTGCGACCACGACCACTAGTCTCTTTCGCTCGGGCGAGCGCTGCGCGAGCCGCCAACCTGTTACCGTAGCGCGGTGCGCCGCCTCGCGTTCCTGCTGACGATCGGCGGCACCCAGATCGCGCACGCCGACGACGCGCGCGACGTGTTCGGCTTCAAGCCGAAGGTCGTCGAGCAGGTCGACTGCAGCGACGGCAACCGCACGTTCGGCTGCGCGAGCTCGACCGATCCGTTCGACGACATCTCGCCGTACGCGCTGCGCACGTGGTTGCCGTCGACCTACCTGCTGAGCCTGCCGGTCGGCGATGCGCGCCACGACGATGTCGCCGGGTTCGCGACCGGAGCCAGCCGCGACGACGTCAACGCGGCGTTCGGCGGCGCGACCGGGCTCGAGAACACGTGGACCGTCGAGGGCGCACCGACGGAGAGCATCCGCACCGGCAACAGCGAGACCCGCGTGCCACTGCCGTTCATGACCGGCATGATGGTGACCGCCGGCGGCTTCGCGGCGCGCGATCGCGCGGGGCTCGGCGGCTCGATCGATGTCGAGCTCAAGCGCGGCGGCACGAAGCATGTCGTCGAGGCATATGCGTGGGCGGGCGTGTTCGCCGACGCGCGCGAGCGACCGATCCCCGCCGCGACCTATCAGCTGCGGCGGCTGGCGTTCTCCCGCGGTCCGGAGACCAGCTTCGTCGCGGTCGCGAGCGGTCCACTCGGCAAGTTGCGTGGCGGTCGCGCGTGGTACGCGGCCGGCGTCGGCGCATCGCTATCGCAGTTCGATGTCGACTGGCGCGCGGCGCGGCTGGCCGATGTCGATGGCGATGGCATCCCCGACGGCTTGCCGGAGACCACCGATGCCGGCGGCGACGGCAAGGTGGATCTCGAGCTGATCGAGAGCACCGGCGAAGCGATCCGCACCTACTCCGTGCCGATGATGGCGCGCGTCGGCTGGGACAAGGGCCCGCACGACGTCGCGCTGACGCTGCTCGGCAACGCGTCCGGTGATTCGGCGTTCCTCGCCAATGCGACGCAGCAGGCCGCCGGCATCGACCGCACGGCGCTGATCCTCGACGGCATCGCGTCGTGGCGCGGCAAGTGGAAGAACACGCGGATGCGCGCGTTCGCGGCGTGGCATCGCAGCGATCGCCGCGAGTCCGCGCACGATCCCGCAGCGGCGAACCTCGTGCAGCTGCAGTCGGCGTACGTGCCCGACACGCTCGTCGAGGATCAGGTGCTCGCCGACGCCTGCCGCGACGATGGCGCCGATCCGTATCCCGGCATCCCGAATTGCCCGGTGCCGTTCGGCTTCCTGTCGAGCGCGGGTGCGGGGCTCCTGGTCGACAGCGTCGGTGACAAGCCGACGCTCACCGCCGACGTCGCGCACCGGATCGATCGTCACGTCTTGCGAGCGGGCGGCACGTTCGAGGATGCGCGCCTCGTCACCACGTCGCGGTTCACCGGCCAGGAGCTCACGCGATCGCTGCTTCCGGGTCACGCGGACACCACGCGGTTCCTCGGACCGGGCGACTGCGAAGAGGATCCGCTGGCGCCGTGCGACTACCGCACCAGCTCGGAGCTGATCTATCGCACGCGCTACACCGCGCTGTTCGTCGAGGACACGTTCTCGCCGGTGCCTCGGATCCAGGTCGATACCGGCGTGCGCTGGGAGCTGATGTGGGTCGGGCCGCGGCTGCACTTCTCCGACCAGATCTCGCCGCGCCTCGGCATCGCGTGGGATCTGCGCGGCGATGGCAGCTCGCGCTGGTGGGCGAGCATGGGCCGCACGCACGCGTTGCTTCCCGCGGGCCTCGGCGTCTCGGTGATCCAGCGCGATGCCACGGTGCGCGACATCTCGTTCCAGGGCTCGAACACGCGGCGCACCGATCGCGGCGCGGTGTTCAGCATCGCCGAGGATGTCCAGCCGATGGCGCAGGACGAGCTCGCCACCGGGTTCGAGCTCGGCGTCATCAAGGCGATGCGGTTCGGCGCGTGGATCCAGCGCCGCTCGCTGCGCCGCGGCCTCGATACCGTATCGATCAACAGCGCGGGCGACGTGTTCGTCGACAACCCGGGCCGCGCGGGCACGTTCGTCGGTGTCCCGGCGCTGCGCGACTCGACGATCGTCGCGGCCGACGTGCTGATCGCGCCGGCGCCGAAGCTGTCGTTCCGCGCCACCTATCTATGGGGGCGCGCGGTCGGCACCTGGACCGGGATGTTCGATCCGCGCCAGGGCGTCACCCAGCTCGCCGCCAACGAGTGGGACCTCGACGCGACCAACCTCCATGGTCTGTTGCCGACCGACCCCGGACACCGGGTGGCGATCGAAGGCGAGCGGCGCGGCCGCATCGGGAGCGTCGAGCTGGCGGTAGCGACCCGGCTCACCGTCGCCAGCGGACGGCCGCGCAACGTGCTGGCCGACAGCGAGCTCGGCATCGTCCAGCTGTTGCCCCGCGGCTCTGGTGGGAGAATGCCGACGTTGTCGCAGGCCAACGTGCGCCTGGCGGCCCGCTGGCGGCGCATCGACTTCACGCTCGACGCGTTCAACGTGTTCGACCGCCAGGAACCGGTGACCGCCGGCGAGATCTACGCCGATGGCACGATGCCGATCGTGGGTGGATCACTCGAAGATCTGGTGTTCGCGAAGTCCGAGGCGTGTGACCGCGAGACCGGCGGTTGCAACGGTCAGCCGGTCGCGAAGCGGTCGTCGTTCGGGCTGCCGACCTCGTTCCAGAACCCGCTGTCGCTGGTGCTCGGCGTCCGCCACATCTTCTAAGAAGTTTCTATAAGCGGCCTCCCGAGCCCGCGGATCCAAGCCCGCAAAACCCCTCTGGATTGCGGTGCGGTGATATCGTCGAAACTGATCGATTTCCGCGCGGTGAGGGGGCTCATCGCGCACTGACCGCTGACCGCTTGCCGGAGCTCGCATGGCCGACCTGTCTCAGTTCAAGGAAGCTGCCGCCGCTGTCCGTCACTCGCCGCACGCGGTGTCCGCGTGGGAAGAGGTGGAAGGACTCGCCGCCGATCTCGACAAGCCCGACGAGATCGTGACGCTCTACAACGAAGCGCTCGGCAGCTCCGTCGAGCCGCAGGTCGCCGAGATGATCGGCGAGCGCGCGCGCGGCTTCTGCGACGAGTGGTTCGGTGACGACCCGCAGATCCTCGAGAAGATCTTGAACCGCGTGATCAACCTGTCGCCGGCGAGCGAGACCGCGCTGCAGCGACTGAGCGTGATCTACACGGTGGCGGAGCGGTGGACGGATGCGCTCGGTCTCTACGACCGCGCCGTCGACGCGACCAAGGACAAGGGTCGCCGCGTGCGGCTGTTGCGCGAAGCCGCGCAGCTCGCGAAGGATGTCGCGAACCATCCCGACAAGGCGATCAGCTACTACCAGGCGCTGCTGCCGCTGACGCCCGACGACGGCCAGATCAGCCAGAACCTCGAGCGTCTCCTCGAGCGCCACGAGCGGTGGGCGGATCTGATCGGCCTGTGGGAGAGCCGACTCGACAACCAGAGCAAGCGCGACCGCGAGCGCAGCCGGATTCGCATCGCGACGGCGTGGCTCGACAACCTCGGCGATCCGGCGCGCGCGCTCGCGGCGACCAAGCCGCTGCTCTCGGAGGCCGACGACGACAAGGAACCGTGCAAGCTGCTCGAGCGCGTGCTCGAGTCGCCGCACGCGAACAACGGCGTGCGCGATGCCACGCTCGACCTGCTGCGCTCGCACTACGACGCCACCAGCCGGCCGCAGGAAGTGATCCGCGTCCTCGAGAAGGCGATCGCGCTCGATCCCGAGGCCTCGGGTCCACGCCACGAGGAAGCCGGCAGCCGACTCGCCGAGCTCGACGAGCTGGCACCGGCGATGGATCACTACAGCGCGCTGCTCTCGATGGAGCCGAGCTCGACGGCGACCGAGGAGAAGCTGCGCGGGCTCGCCGAGCGTGGCGGGCTCCACGAGAAGTACGCCGACGGCGTTGCCGCGGCTGCGCGCAAGTCCACCGATCCGACGCGCCGGGTCGAGCTGCTCGGCGAAGCGGCGCGGACGCGGCTCGAGCGGCTGAACGACGTCGAGGGTGCGATCAAGCTCCTCGTCGAGGCGTCGGAGATCAGCGGTGCGTCGGACACCGAGCAGCTCGGCGTCGCGCGCCGGCTGGCCGCCCTCTACGAGCAGACCAATCGCCCGCGCGAGCGGCTCGGCGCGCTCGAGCGCCAAGCCCACCTCGAGGCGAACGAAGCGGCTCGCAGCGCGCTGCTCTCCGAGGCGGCGAAGCTGGCCGAGTCGCTCGGCGATACCGATCGCGCGCTATCGCTGTGGGAGCGCCGGATCGATAGCGATCCGGACGACCTGTCGGGTCTCGACGCGCGGATCGGCATCCTCCAGGCGCAGAACCGGTGGGACGACCTGGTCGCGGCGCTCGAGAGCCGCGCCAACAAGGTCACCGCGCCGAACCAGAAGCGCGCCGATCTGGTGCGCGTCGCGCTGGTGCACCACCAGCAGCGCGGCGACCTCAATGCCGCGATCCACGCGTGGCAGCGCGTCGTCGCCGATCACAAGGACGACGAGGAAGGCATCAGCTCGCTCGCCGATCTGCTGGCCGAGACGCAGCGCTGGGCCGAGATGGCCGACCTGCTCGAGAGCTCCTCGGGGCGCGCCACGTCGCGCACGGTCGCTCGACTGGTGCGGCTCGGCGACGCGTTGCGCGAGCACCTCGACGAACCGGTGCGTGCTCTCGCGGCGTATCGCAACGCGATCGCGATCGATCCGGCGAGCAAGCAAGCGCGTGCGGGTCTGACGGCGCTGCTCGACGGCGCGACGACGCGCGCGGGTGCTGCCGATGCGCTCGCGCAGGCGTTCCGCATCAACGGCGATCTCGGTGGCGTGCTCGATCTGTTGCCCGCGCGGCTGGCCGAGGCGAAGGACGATCGCACGCGGCTCGCGCTGCTGCGCGAAGCGGCGCAGCTGCGGCTCGAGCACAAGCACGACGCCGCCGGCTCGCTCGCGGATCTCGCGAAGGCGTTCCCGCTCGCGCCACGCGATCAGCTGATCGAGAACCAGATCATGTCGCTCGCGAAGTCGACCGGTGACTTCGCCACGGCCGCATCGGCCTACCGCGACGCGATCGCCGCGCTCGGCGAGGATGCGCGTGAAGCGGCGCGCCTGCGGCTGGCATACGCCGACCTGGTCGCCGATCACCTCGAGGACAAGCCGGCCGCCGCCGATGCCTACGCGCAGGTGGTCGAGGTCGAGCCGGGCAACCGGCGTGCGGTCCACGCGTTCGCGTCGCTCGGCACCGAGCTGGCGCGCTGGGATGCCGCGGCCGATGCCGTGGTGCGGTACTGCGACAAGCGCGAGGGCTTCGACGACGAGCTGCTCTCGATCCTCGAGGTGTCTGCCGCGAAGCAGAACGAGTGGGATGCGCTGACCACCGCGCTCGCCGCGGCGATCGAGACGCACAAGCTGCCGACGACGGTCGGCTCGACGTTCCATCACCGGCTGACGCTCGTGCACCGCGACAAGCGCAACGACAAGCCGGCGGCGATCCGCTCGCTGCGCCGCGCGCTCGAGCTCGGCGGCGAGAAGCTCGCCTGGTTGACCGACCTCGTCGCGATGGAGCGCGAGCAGGGCACGTCGCCGGCGCTGCTCGAGGCGTTGCGCCGGTTGTCGGATGCCGATGGCCGCGACCTCGATTCGCTCGTCGGTGCCGCCGACGTGGCGTCGAAGCTCGGCGAACGCGAGCAGGCACTGCAGATCCTGTCGGCGGTGCTCGGCCGCGCGACGGCGGGCTGGCGCGGAACCGCGTCGGTGCGCAGCGCGCGCTCGATCGATGCCGTCGCGAAGTGGGCGATCGACGCGCTCGTCGATCTGTACCGGACCGGTGGGCGCGCACGCGCCGCGGTCGACACGCTCGTCGAGGCGGCGCGGTTGCCGTTCGATCAGGCCACGCGTCGCGAGATGCGGTTGCGGGCGGCCCAGCTCGCCACCGTCGAGCTCGGCGATAACGCGGCCGCGATCGACATGTATCGCAGCGTGCTGGCGCAATCGCCGAACGACCTCGAGGTGATCGAGCGGCTGGCGCACCTGCTGGCGCTCGAGGATCGCGTGCCGGAGCTGCTGACGCTGCGGCAGATCCAGCTCGGCCTCGAGAACGATACCGAGAAGAAGCTGAATCTTCGGCTCGAGCTCGCGAAGCTCGTCGGCATCGTCGAGGAGCGCGGTGGTCGCCTCGATGCGCTGAAGGCGAACCTCGAGGATCGCCCCGGTCACGAGCAATCGATCGATGCGGTCGCCGAGCTGCTGTCGAACAAGGGCCAGCACCGCGCGCTGGCCGATCTGCTCGAGCAGCAAGCGCAGCGCCTCGAGACGGCCGGCGAGCAAGGGCGCGCCGCGAAGCTGTGGGCGCGCTACGCGCACGTCGCCGAGACCGATACCAAGGAGATCGAGCGCGCGATCAGCGGTCACCGCCGAGTCGTCGCCCTGGCGCCGACGAGCGAATCGCTGCGCGCGCTGGCGCGGCTCAACATCGAGCGCGGTCAGTCGGCGCAGGCCGTGCCGTGGCTCGAGAGCCTGCTCGGAACGGTGTCACCGGGCGAGCGCCTGCTGGTGGTCAGCCAGCTCGCGAAGGCTCATCTGTCGGCCAACCAGCCCGATCGCGCGATCGTCGCCCTCGAGACCAACCTCGACGACAAGGAGCCCGCGCTCGAGCTGCGCACGCTGCTCGCGGATCTCTATCGCAAGAGCGAGCAATGGGAGCCGCTGGCTCGTCACCTGACGCGCAGCTTGCCGCTGATGACCGACGAGAAGGCCGCGCGCGAGCTCGCTCGCGAGGCGTCGTCGATCTATCTCACCAAGCTCGGGTCGCCCGCGAAGGCGATTCCCGCGCTCGAGACCGCGCTGCAGCTCGATCCCAATGACAAGGATCTGCGTGCGGCGCTGGCGACCGGCCAGCGAGTCGCCGGCAAGCTCGACGAGGCACGCAAGACGCTGACCGAGCTGATCGCCGACTTCGGACGGCGGCGCTCGCCCGAGCGCGCCGCGCTGCACGTCGAGCTCGCTCGCGTCGCGCAGGCCGAGGGCAAGCTCGACGAGGCGATGACCGAGATGGAAGCGGCGTCGAAGATGGATGTGTCGAACGCGGCGATCCAGAAGGAGCTCGCCGAGATGGCGCGGTCGTCGGGGCAGCTCGACAAGGCCGAGAAGACCTACCGCGCGCTGCTCCTCGTGGTGCGCCGGCAACCGCCGGGAGAGGACGAGAACGCCGTCGGTACCTCCGAGGTGCTGTTCGAGCTCCACAAGCTGGCCGGGGACAGCGATCAAGGGAGAGAGCTGCTCGAGTCGGCGATGGAGGCGGCGATCCAGTCGGATGCCGAGGTGCGCCGGCTGCGGCGCTCGCTGCTCGCGCACGACGAGGGCGAGCTGCTCCTCAAGGTGCTCGACAAGCGCCTGGCGACCAATCCAGACGTCCACAGCCAGGCCCGCCTGCTGTCCGACATGGCTGAGGCACTGGACAGGCTCGGGCGCGGCGGGGAATCTCTCGACGCGCTGATCCGCGCGATCGGCGCGATGCCGTCGCGAATCGATCTGCACGATCGGGCGCGGGCGATCGCGAAGAAGAATGGTCAGACCAAGCGGTTCGTCGATGCGGTCGACTCGGTCGTCGATCGACTGCGCCGCAAGGACGATCCGCCGCTGATCGCGAATCTGTTGATGCGCGCCGGCGAGGCGCTCGAGCAGGATGCCAGCGATCTGAAAGGCGCGGCGAACCTGTATCGCCGGGTCGAGATCCTCGGCGAGCGGCTCGCCGAAGCGTTCTACGCGCAGGCCCGCGTGGCGGCCGCACTCGGCGATACCGCCGAGCAAGCGCGGACGCTCGACAAGATGTTCGAGCTCGCCGGCACCGACACCGAGCCGACCCCGGCGCAGGTCGACGCACTCTACCGGCTGTCCGAGATCTTCCTCGGCAGCGAGAGCCGGCGGAAGCAGGGCTTCGAGCTCCTCGAGCGCGCGTTCGCGGCCGAGCCCCGCTGGGGCCAGGCTGGGCGCCTGCTCCGGCTCGCCGCGGCGAACGAGAATGCCGACGACAAGGTGATGGCGATGTACGAGCGCGTTGCCCGCAACGGCGGTGACAACGAGCTGTTGCTCGACTTCCTCGAGCGCCGCGCCGCGCTGCCGTCGTCGACGCCGGAGATGATCAAGGAGGCGGTCGACCTCGCCGTCGCCCAGGGCCAGGAGCAACGCGCCGAAGCGCTGCTCGTGCGCGCGGTGGCCGCGGCTCGCGACACCGCCGATGGCCTCGGCTCCGCGCCGTGGGCGGTGCTCGCGCTCGCCGAGCGCCGGCTCGCCGCCGGCGATCTGACGCAGGCGCGCGATCTCACC
>JAEYYY010000020.1 GCA_023430775.1 Pseudomonadota bacterium | reverse complement strand
GCCGGATCCGGCCGACCTGGCCGCGGTCAAGCCGCCGTTCCCGCCGACGCTCCTCGGCCTCTATCGCGGCCCGGTGGGCTAGGCGCACACGGTGCCCGCGAGCGCCGGAGCGGCGCCGTCGCTCGTGCTGTATCGCAAGAACCTCGGTCGCGCGGTGAAGTCGCGCGCCGAGCTGTCGGAGCAGATTCGCGACACGCTGCTGCACGAGATCGGGCACCTCGAGGGCCTCGACGAGGACGACCTCCGGCGCCGCGGCATGGAGTGAACCCCGTGCCGTGCCCCTGACCGGTGGGGCATGCACGCGAACCAATTCGCCCGCTGGCACGGAGGGTTGCAGCCGGGCCTTTGATAGGATGGCGCTATGTCGGACGGAAAGGGCTTGGCGGCGAGTGCCGTGGACCCCCTTCGTTCGCTCGAGGCCGCGCTCCAGCGCGAGCAGAAGAAGATCGCGCTCGTCCAGGAAGTGTCGCGCGCGCTGTCCGAGACCGGTGATCTCGATGCGCTGCTGACGCTCATCATGGCGAAGGTCACCGAGCTGATGGATGCGAATCGCTCCACGCTCTACCTCGTCACCGAGGACGGCCGCTGGCTGTGGAGCAAGGTCGTGCAAGGCGACGAGCGCGTCGAGATCCGGCTCGAGGTCGGCGAGGGCATCGCGGGCTGGGTCGCCGAGACGCGCGAGATCGTCAACATCCCCGACGCGTACGCCGACCAGCGGTTCCAGCCGGCGGTGGATCTCAAGAGCGGCTATCGCACGCGATCGATCCTGGCCGTCCCGATGCTCGGAGCGCTCGGCGGTCTCGTCGGCGTGCTCCAGGTGCTGAACAAGACCGACGGTCCGTTCACGCAGCCCGATGAAGAGCTGCTGATGGCGCTCGCGAGCCAGGCCGCCATCGCGATCGAGACCGCGCGGCTCTATCACTCGCTGGTGTCGCAGAACCAGGAGCTCCAGCGCGCGCGCCGCGATCTCGAGCGCCGGACGCGCGAGCTGAACGCCTTGTACGAGGTCGAGAAGGAGCTGACCCGCGCGCTCGATCTCGACGATCTACTGTCGCGCATCCTCGCGCAGGCGATCACCGTGCTCGGCGGCGGTGCCGGCTCGATCGCGCTCGTCGAGGGCGCCGGCGAGCTGCGGTTTGCCACCGTGCAAGGCCCGGCCGCACCGAAGCTGATCGAGCGCACGCTGCCCCACGGCACCGGCATCCTCGGCTGGTCGATCGCGCACCGCACGCCGCTGGTGATCGATCGCCCGCAGGACGATCCGCGCCACGCCGCGGCGATCGCGAAGGAGACCGGCGTGTCGCCGGAGCACCTGATGGTGGCCCCGCTGGTCGACGGCGACGACGTGATCGGCGGCATCGAGATCATCGATCAGCGGCGCAGCGGCCGCGATCGCGAGAGCGCGTGGGGCGAGGAAGATCTCAAGCTGCTGGTGCTGATCGCGGCGCAGGCGGCCAACGCGATCGGCCTCGCCCGCCGGCGCAGCGAGCAGAGCAATCGCGATCGGCTGAGCTCGATCGGCCGCATGCTCGCGGGCCTGCTCCACGATCTCAAGACGCCGATGACGATCATCTCCGGCTACGCGCAGCTGATGGCCGCCGCCGACGATGCCGATCAGCGCGACAAGTACGTCGATCAGATCCAGCGCCAGTTCGATCTGATGGCCGGCATGACGCGCGAGGTGCTCGCGTTCGCGCGCGGCGATACCGATCTGCTGATCCGCAAGGTCTACGTCAACAAGTTCACCGAGGAGCTGTCGACGCAGCTCGGCGCCGCGGTGGCAGGCCGCAAGATCGATTTCGAGATCGAGGCGCGCTACGACGGCATCGCGTACTTCGACGAGCAGAAGCTGATGCGCGTGTTCCACAACCTGACGAGCAACGCGATCGAGGCGATGCCCGAGGGTGGCCGGCTCAAGGTCAAGGTCGATCGCGAGAGCGTGGCCTCGACCGACGGGCGCGAGCAGGATCAGCTGGTGTGGACGGTGTCCGATAACGGCCCGGGCATCCCGGCGCAGATCCGCAACCGGCTGTTCGAGCTGTTCGCCACCGGCAAGAAGGGCGGCACCGGTCTCGGCCTCGCGATCGTCAAGAAGGTGGTCGACGATCACGGCGGGACGATCCGCTGCGACTCGAGCCCGCAGGGCACCACGTTCGTGATTCGCATCCCGGCCGGGCGGCCGAGCACACGCGCGCCATCCGAAGGCGACTGAGCGGCCCGGGCTCTCCAGTCGCGGTATTACTTGTCCGTGCTCGCCGTTCGCGCGATCGAGAAGTCCTTCGGCGACCGCAAGGCGCTCGCCGGGGTCACGCTCGATGTCGCAGCCGGTGACGTCGTGCTGCTGGTCGGGCGCAATGGCGCCGGCAAGACCACGCTGCTGCGGATCGTCACCGGGTTTCTCGATCCCGACGGTGGCGAGGTCGCGCTGCGCGGCGATGGGCTGCAGTTCGGATATCTCCCCGAGCACGCCCCGGCACCGGCGGAGCTGCGGGTGCGCGACCACCTCTATCTGCGCGCGCGGCTCAAGGGGCTCGGTCGCACCGCGCGAGAGGCCGTCGCGGCGGTCGCGAAGGCGGTCGATATCGAGAGCGAGCTGGCGCGTCCGATCGGCGCGCTGTCGAAGGGCTATCGCCAGCGCGTCGGGCTGGCGGATGCGTTGCTCGGCGAGCCGCCGCTGCTGGTGCTCGACGAGCCGACGAGCGGCCTCGATCCTCTTCAGGTTTCCGAGATGCGCGATCACATCGCGGCCACCGTCGCGACGGGCAGAGCCGCGTTGATCTCGAGTCACGCGGTGGCCGATCTCGAGCCGCTCGCGACCAAGGTGGCGGTGCTGCGCGCCGGCGAGCTGGTCGCGTTCGATACGCCGGCGCAGCTCAAGCAGTCCGGCTC
>JAEYYY010000891.1 GCA_023430775.1 Pseudomonadota bacterium | reverse complement strand
GGCGTGCTTCGCGCCGATCCGCTGCGCGATCGGTGCGTACTCGGCGGCCCACCGCCGGCAGCGCGCCGCGATCGTGCAGGCGGTCTCGACCGCGATCGCGATGCGGTCGGGTTGCTGCTCGACGTTGCCCTTGGTCGCGATCAGCTCGTTGTTCGCGATCTCGTACATCCAGGTCCGGCGGGCGGGGATCGCCGACCAGCTCTGCGGGGTCATGTAGTCCTCGAGCCCGGTCAGGTAGGACTCGGTGGGCTGGTACTCGTACGCGGAGTCGAGCAGCGTCTTGCGCGCGACGTCGTCGAGCCACAGCCGTGCGAGCTCGTGATCGTTGGTCGAGATCGTGAACGCGCGCTCGAACGTCGCGTCCGCCCGGATTCGCTCCCCGCGTAGCGACAGCTCGAAGCCGTCGAGCGCGCGCGGCGTGACGAAGACCTCGGCGACGGGATTGTTGCGGATCCTCGCGGTGAAGTAGCCCTCGTCGGCGCAGATCAGGGCGTGGAGCCAGGTGCCGTCATCGCGGACCTTGACCCCGAAGACCTCACCGAGGACGAACGCGAGCTCGTCCACGCGTTACTTCGGCCACTCGTCGATCAGGTTCGCGACGAGTGCCGTCCAGCCGGTCTGGTGGCTCGCGCCGATGCCGGCGCCGTTGTCGCCGTGGAAGTACTCGTAGAACAGGATGTGATCGCGCCACTTCGGATCATCCTTGAAGTGACGTGCGCCGCCGTACACCGGGCGCTCGTTGTTCTCGTCGAGCAGGAAGATGTCGATCATCCGGCGCGCGATGTCCTTCGCCATCTCCTTCATCACGATCGGCTTGCCGTTGCTGGCCGGCGTGACCACGGGCATCCGGCCGCCGAACGCGGTGCCGAGCTTGCGGAGGCTCTCGATGATCAAGAACGTGGTCGGAAACCAGATCGGGCCGCGCCAGTTCGAGTTGCCGCCCTTCATCTTCGACGACGACTCCGCCGGCTCGTAGCCGACCGTCGAGTAGCCGAAGCTGAACGGATTCGCCTCGTGGCTCTTCGACAGCGAGCGAATGCCGAACTTCGAGAGGAACTCGGTCTCGTCGTGCATGTGGCTGAGCAGGCCCTTGAGCTGCTCGATGTTGCAGATCGTCAGCAGGTAGGTCGTCTTGCCATCCGGCTGCTCGAGCGGGTGGATGACGTGCTCGACCATCTCCTTGCGGTTCTTGAGGAACCAGTTGAGGTTCGCGGTGAACTCCTTGAACGGCTCGATCCACTCGAGCTCGAGGCGCTCGACGGCGTACAGCGGGATCAAGCCGACCAGCGAGCGGACGCGGAACTTGTGGAAGCTGCGATCGGGGCGCTCGAGGATGTCGTAGAAGAAGCCGTCCTCCTTGTCGAACAAGGAGTAGTCCCGGCCGCCCATGTGCTTCATCGCGTACGCGATGTAGACGTAGTGCTGCAGGAACTTGCTGGCCATGCCCTCGTAGACCGGGTTGTCCTTCGCCAGCTCGAGCGCGATGCGCATCAGGTTCAAGCAGAACATGCCCATCCAGCCGGTGGCATCCGACTGATGGAGCGTGGAGCCGTCGTGCGCCTTCTCGCTGCGATCGATGACGGTGATGTTGTCGAGCCCGAGGAAGCCGCCCTCGAAGACGTTGTTGCCTTCCTTGTCGACCTTGTTGACCCAGTTCGCGAAGTTGATGAGGAGCTTGTGGTAGCAGCGCTCGAGCCACTCGCGATCGGTGGTGCCGTAGCGCAGCTTCTCCATGTTGTAGACCCGCCACACCGCCCACGCGTGGACCGGCGGGTTCAAGTCGGAGAACTCCCATTCGTACGCGGGCAGCTGACCCGCCGGGTGCTGGAACTGCTCGAACAGCAACATCCACAGCTGGTCCTTCGCGAACTTCGGATCGATCAGCGCGAACGGCACCATGTGGAACGCGAGATCCCACGCGGCGAACCACGGGTACTCCCACTTGTCGGGCATCGACATCACGCGCATCGAGTTGAGATGGCGCCAGTGATGGTTGCGAATGCGATGGCGTGACTGCGGAGGAGGGAAGTCCGGGTTGTCGCCGTCGAGCCACTTCGCGACGTCGAACAGGTAGCTCTGCTTGGTCCACAACAGGCCCGCGAGCGCGCGCCGCTGGACGAGCCGCTCGTCGGCAGACGCTCCCTTCGGCGCGATGTTGTTATAGAAGGTGTCGGCCTCCGCCTTGCGCGCGTCGACGATCGCGTCGACGTCGGCGAGCGCGTCCTTCTTCTTGCCGTCGGTGAAGCGCAGCTTGAGCGTCACGCTGCCGCCGGCGGGGATCATGTACTTGTAGTGCAGCGCCGCCTTGGTGCCGGTCTGCTCGGGCTTGAGGGCGCCCGCTTCGCCTTCGCAGAGGAAGCGATGGAACGCGTCCTTGGTGTACGGCTTGCGCGAGAGGTTGCCCGGGCCGAAGGCGCGCTCGCCGTTGGTCTCGTTGTCGGTGACCATCACGGCACCGTCGGACGGGCCGATCAGCCAGCGCATGCCGAGCGAGTAGAACGGCGGCATGTTGCGATCCGGCGGCATGTCGCCGTCGTCGGCGAGCAGCGCGAGTTGCCCTTCCTTCTCGATCCGGATCGCCGGTTCCGGCTTCGGGTTCTTGCCCCACGACCAGGTGTTGCGGAACCACAGGGTCGGGAGGATGTGGAGCGGCGCCGCCTCGGGGCCGCGGTTGTGCGCGGTGATCCGGATCGCGATGTCCTCGTGCGTGCTCTTCGCGTACTCGATGAAGATGTCGAAGTAGCGGCCCTCGTCGAAGATGCCGGTGTCGATGGTCTCGAACTCGGGACCCTGACCGGCGCGGCGCTGGTTCTCCTCGACGAGCCAGCGATACGGGAACTCGCGCTGCGGGTACTTGTACAGCAGGCACATGTACGAGTGCGTCGGCGTGTTGTCGACATGGAAGTAGTAGTCCTTGACGTCCTCGCCGTGGTTGCCCTCGTTCGGGTTGAGCCCGAAGAACTTGTCCTTGAGGTGCGGATCCTGCTCGTTCCAGAACGTGGGCGCGAAGCACAGCAGCTGGTAGCGATCGCAGATGCCGGCGATGCCGTCCTCGCCCCAGCGATACGCCTTCGCGCGGGACTTGTCGTACGTCAGGTAGTTCCAGGCATCGCCGTTCGCCGAGTAGTCCTCGCGCACCGTGCCCCAGGCGCGGTCCGAGAGATACGGGCCCCACTTGCGCCAGCCGCCGATGTCGTCGCGGATCGACCGGGCGCGCTCGCGCTCCTTGTCGACCGGCGCCTCGGTCCTGGTGCTGTGCATCCCGCCGCGTGCCGCAACTGGTGGTTCCGTGTTCGTGCTCATGTCACCCCGACGAAGGACCGATGTAACCGCGCGCCGGGAGACGGCGCAAGCGCGGCGGGCGCCTACCACAGAAGCGTCGTGTCATGCTCGTCGCATGCGTCTCGCCTGGTGGTTCGTCGTCGTGTGTGCATGCGATCGGACGGCCCAGCAACCCGTGGCC
>JAEYYY010000883.1 GCA_023430775.1 Pseudomonadota bacterium | reverse complement strand
GAGCTGGAGATCGTCGCGGCCGGCCGCGGCGACGGTGATCCAGCGGTATTCGCCGACCGGAAAGTCCATCTGCTTCGTGAAGCCGAGGACGTCCGTGTAGAACGCGAGTGCCTTGGCCTGGTCGTCGACCATGACGCTGGTGAGCTTGATCTGCAGCATGGGGTGACTATCACCACGCTAGCGGACGCGCGCTTCTCGAAAATTGCTCGGCGTGCAGCCGAGCATCCCGAGACAGCCGGGCACGATCGGAGGATCCACGACGTGCGCGGGGACCTGGACGATCGTGCGGTATCGACTCGGCGCCACGCCCGTCCAGCGCGTGAACAGCGCCGAGAAGCTCCCGAGGCTCGAGAACCCGACGTCCATGCAGACCTCGGTGACCGGCGCACCACGCGCGAGCCGGTCGCGTGCGCGCTCGAGCCGCGCCTGCGTGCGGTGCTGATGGGGCGTGGTGCCGAACAGCGCGGTGTAGACGCGGATCACCCGCGACGCGCTCATCCCGACGTCTGCGGCGAGGTCCGCGATCGCGGTTTCGTCCTCGGCGAGGAGCCGATCGCGCACCGCGAGCACGCGGCGGAACGTTCGCGGATCGATCAGCACGGATCACGTCTACCACGCGCTAGACTGCGCGGCCCATGACGACGCGCCACGCCGCCGATCGCCACGATCTGATCCGCGTCCAGGGCGCGCGGGTCAACAACCTCAAGGATGTCAGCGTCGAGATCCCGAAGCGCCGGCTGACCGTGTTCACCGGCGTGTCGGGCTCGGGCAAGTCCTCGCTGGTGTTCGGCACGATCGCCGCCGAATCGCAGCGGATGATCAACGAGACGTACAGCGCGTTCGTCCAGAACTTCATGCCGTCGCTCGCGCGTCCCGAGGTCGACGTGCTCGAGGGGCTGACCACCGCGATCATCGTCGATCAGGAACGCATGGGCGCGAACGCGCGATCCACCGTCGGCACCGCCACGGATGCCAACGCGATGCTGCGGCTGCTGTTCAGCCGGCTCGGCAAGCCGCACATCGGCTCGTCGAATGCGTTCTCGTTCAACGTGCCGTCCGCGAAGGGCGCCGGGTCGATGGAGCGCGAGGGCCACAAGGCCGAGAAGAAGACGTTCACGATCCTCGGCGGCATGTGCCCGCGCTGCGAGGGCATGGGCTCGGTGACCGATATCGATCTGAAGCAGCTCTACGACGAGACCAAGTCGCTGAGCGAGGG
Source organism: Pseudomonadota bacterium (assembly GCA_023430775.1). Lineage (GTDB taxonomy): Bacteria > Myxococcota_A > Polyangia > Haliangiales > Haliangiaceae > JABFXX01. Next base: position 2,493 of record JAEYYY010000883.1, on the reverse strand, counting down.
CGCGCTGACCATCCCGGGCTTCACCGCCGATGGCTGGCAGGTCCGGATCTACGCCGCCTCCGGGTTTCTCGATCCCGACAAGCCGATCAAGAAGTACACGAAGAAGGAGCTCGACGACTTTCTCTACAAGGAACCGACGAAGGTGAAGGTTCAGAACATGAACCTCAGCTACGAGGGGCTGATCCCGCGGATCCAGAAGTCGTTCCTGTCGAAGGATGTCGACGCGATGCAGCCGCACATCCGCGCCTTCGTCGAGCGCGCGGTGACGTTCTCCACCTGCCCCGACTGCAAGGGCACCCGGCTCAACGAGTCGGCGCGGTCGTCGAAGATCAAGGGCATCAACATCGCCGACGCGTGTGCGATGCAGATCGACGAGCTGGCCGCGTGGGTGCGCGAGATCGAAAATGCCTCCGTCGCGCCGTTGTTGAAGACGCTGCGCGAGACGCTCGATTCGTTCGTCGAGATCGGGCTCGGCTATCTCAGCCTCGATCGGCCGTCGGGCACGCTGTCGGGCGGCGAGGCCCAGCGCACGAAGATGGTGCGCCACCTCGGCTCGTCGCTGACCGATGTCACGTACGTGTTCGACGAGCCGACGATCGGTCTCCACGCCCACGACATCCAGCGGATGAACGAGCTGTTGCTGCGGCTGCGCGACAAGGGCAACACGGTGCTCGTCGTCGAGCACAAGCCGGAGATGATCGCGATCGCGGATCACGTCGTCGACCTCGGTCCCGGCGCCGGTTCGGCGGGCGGCGAGATCGTGTTCGAGGGCAGCATCGAGAAGCTACGCGCGAGCAAGACGCTGACCGGTCGCCACCTCGCCGATCGGGCGTCGCTGAAGCCAGCCGTCCGCAAGCCGACCGGCGCGATGAAGATTCGCGGCGCCAGGACGCACAACCTGAAGAACGTCGACGTCGACATCCCGCTCGGCGTGCTGGTCGTGATCACCGGCGTCGCGGGTTCCGGCAAGAGCTCGCTGATCCACGGCTCGGTCAGTGGTCGCGAGGGCGTGGTCACCGTCGATCAATCGGCGATCCGCGGCTCGCGGCGCAGTAACCCGGCGACCTACACCGATCTGCTCGAGCCGATCCGCAAGGCGTTCGCGAAGGCGAACAACGTCAAGCCCGCGCTGTTCTCCGCCAACTCCGAAGGTGCATGTCCTACGTGCAACGGCGCCGGCGTGATCTACACCGACCTCGCGATGATGGCCGGCGTCACCTCGATCTGCGAGGACTGCGCCGGCAAGCGGTTCCAGGCCCAGGTCCTCGAATACAGGTTCGGCGGCAAGAACATCGCGGAGGTGCTCGATCTCTCCGTCGACGAAGCCGTCCGCTTCTTCGGCAGCGGCATGGCGGAGACTCCCGCGGCGCACGCGATCCTGCAGCGGATGGGCGACGTCGGCCTCGGGTACGTCCGGCTCGGGCAACCGCTCACCACGCTGTCGGGCGGCGAACGCCAGCGGCTCAAGCTCGCCACCCACATGGGCACCGAAGGTGGCGTCTACGTGCTCGACGAACCCACCACCGGCCTCCACCTCGCCGATCTCCAGCAGCTCCTCGCGATGCTCGATCGGCTCGTCGACGCTGGAAAATCCGTGTTCGTGATCGAGCACCACCAGGCGGTGATGGCGCACGCCGACTGGATCATCGATCTCGGCCCCGGCGCCGGCCACGACGGCGGCAAGGTGGTCTTCGAGGGCACGCCTGCAGATCTGGTGGCGAAGAAGTCGACACTCACCGGCAAGCACCTCGCAGAATTCGTGAAGAAGCGCTGAGTTCTCACTGCGACAGCGCGCGTGTCGCCCCTTCACGCGGCGTGACCTCGGCCGAGTGATCCTCCACGATGGCTGGTGTTGCCATGGCCGCTGCAGAAGGTGCACGCGAGCTCCTGCTCTCCCGAAATCGCCTGATCTCGCTGGCGATGATCTCCGTCGCGCCGCTGATCACCGCCGTGATGAGCCTCGCGTTCTATCGCGAGGTCCGCGGACCGATGCTGCTGACCAGCCTGGTGTGCGCGATCGCGATCGATCGGATCGTCCAGCGCATCACGCGCACCTACCGCCACAGGCTTCGCCAGGCTCACGAGCTCCTCGAGCAGCGCGTTCGCGAGCGCACCGCCGCACTCGAGCAGGCGAACCACGAGCTGATCGCGCGCGACCGCATGGCCACCGCCGGAATGCTCGCCGCCGGCGTCAGTCACGAGATCCGGTCGCCGCTGATGGTCATCCAGATCTCCGCCGACGAGATCGGGGATCAGCTCCCCGACGCGCCCGAGGACGTTCGCCAGCAGCTCGGCGATCTCGCCGATGCCGCGCAGCGGATCGAGCTGATCGTCCGCGACCTGTCCTCGCTCGCGCGCCCCGCCGAGGATCCGATCGCACCGACCGATGTCGAGGAGGTGATCGCCACGGCCGCGCGCCTCGCGTCGTATCGCTTCAGCAAGCAGGCGACGCTCGAGCAGGTGCCGGCGCGTGTCCCCAAGGTCGCTGGCAAT
>JAEYYY010000867.1 GCA_023430775.1 Pseudomonadota bacterium | reverse complement strand
ACGCCTGGCGCTCCCACGGCCGGCCGAACGTCTCGTAGTAGCGCTCGGTCGAGGCGATCGAATTCGCGATCGCGCCCTTGCTGCCTTCGGGGCGCAGCCGCAGATCGACGCGAAACACCACGTCGTCCTCGGTCACCTCGGAGAGCGCCGACGTGACCTCCTTGCACAGCTTCGCGAAGTACTCGTGTAGCGACAGGCCGCCGACCTCGCCGCGATCGGACGAGTAGACATAGATGACGTCGACGTCGGACGAGAAGTTGAGCTCCTCGCCGCCGAGCTTGCCCATGCCGATCACGGTGAGCACGGCGATCCGCTCGCGGCCGTCGTCGTCGATGTACTTCGGGATGCCGTAGCGCGCGCGCAGCTCGCGATCGTGAAACCGGATCGCGGCGTCGAAGCAGACATCGGCGAGGCGCGACAGCTGACAGCCGACCACCGAGCCGCTGTCGAGCCCCTCGAGCTCGCGGATGCCCAGCCGGACCAGCTCGTCCGCGCGCACCCGGCGCAGCGCCGGGCGGAGCTCGGCCGCGGGGCGCGCGCCATCGACCTGGCGTGCGAGCTCGGCTGCGAGGATCTCGCGGGGCTTTTCTCGCTTGAGATAGGGGTCGCTCGCGACCCTGACCAATCGCCCTGGGTCACGCGTCAGGAGGGTGGCCAGGTAGGGGGCCGATCGGCAGGCGAGGGTGGCGATCCGCACGGCGGCATCGGGTAACCCGTCGAGATGAAGGCCGGACTGGGCGGCCGCCTCCGCGAGGCGTTCTGCCCGACGCAGGGCATCCCCGGGATCGGGGGCGTCCTTGGCGATGTCCGCGAGCCACACGGCAGGACGATACCTTGACAGCGTGGTCCTGCCGATTTACCCAAGGCGTTGATTCTTTTCGCCATGTGGGTTCCCCATGCAGTCACAAGCGCAGAGTCGATCGGCCGAGATGCGTGATCTTTACGAAGTGCTCGGCGTCGATCGCAGCGCGAACGCGGGCGACCTGAAGAAGGCGTACCGCACGCTCGCGCAGAAGTACCACCCGGACAAGAACCCGAACGACAAGGACGCCGAGGAGAAGTTCAAGGAAGTCTCCAACGCGTACTCGATCCTGTCCGATGACGATCAGCGTGCTCGCTACGATCGGTTCGGCTTCGACGGGATTCGCGGTGCCGGCCAGGGCGCCGGGCCCGGTGGGTTCTCGAGCGTCGAGGACATCTTCTCCGCGTTCGGCGATCTGTTCGGCGACTTCTTCGGTGGTCGCGCGAGTGGTGGCCGGCGGGCGCAGCGCGGCGCGGATCTACGCATCGATCTGTCGCTGACGTTTGCCGAGGCGGTGTGGGGCACTTCGAAGGAAGTGAAGGTCACGCGCGACGTGCCGTGTAGCTCGTGCAACGCCACCGGCGCGCGGCCCGGCAGCAAGCCGGAGACGTGCCGGAGCTGCCAGGGCAAGGGCCAGGTCGTCCACGCCCAGGGCTTCTTCATGGTCCAGACCACGTGCCCGCAGTGCCGGGGCGCTGGAAAGCTGATCAAGGATCCGTGCGAGGACTGCCGCGGTCGCGCGGTCCAGCAGGAGACGTCCACGCTGTCGGTCACCGTGCCGGCGGGTGTCGACGACGGCCAGACGCTGCGGCTCGCCGGCAAGGGCGAGGTCGCGGCGGGCGGTGCCGGTCACCTCTATGTCGTGCTGCACGTCCAGGGCGACGAGCGGTTCAAGCGCGACGGCGAGGACGTGCTCAGCGAGGTGTCGATCAACTTCGCGAAGGCTGCGCTCGGTGGCGAGATCGAGATCTACACGCTCGACGATAACGTCAACGGCGCGACGACGATCGAGGTCAAGCCGGGCACCCAGCCGGGCGATGTCATCGTCCGCAAGGGCGAGGGCATCCCGAAGATCGGCGAGGCGAGCCGCGGCGATCACGTCGTCATGTTCAAGGTCGAGATCCCCAAGAAGCTGACCAGCAAGCAGGAAGAGCTGATGCGCCAGCTTGCCGAGGAGCTCGGCGAGAACGTCCGCGAGAAGCGCGGGCTGTTCGGCCGCAAGAAGTAGCGACCGTGAGGCTACGCGGCTGACAAGCTGAAGATCGTCGAGTCGTTCGCGGTGCCCGCCGGCTGCGCGGCTCCCCGAACAAGGTCAGCGCGCGCTGGGCGGAACCCAGAGCTTCACTTCGACGCGCCGGTTCGCCGAGCGATTGCGCGGCTTGTCGTTGTCCATCACCGGCTCCTCGCTGCCCTTGCCATCGATCTCGATGCGCGCGGCGGCGATGCCGGCCTCGACCAGCGTCTGCTTGACCATCTGCGCGCGCGCCTTCGAGAGATCGACGGACAGCGCCGCGACATCCGGCGGAGGCTCGCCCGGCTTGGGCTTCTCGACGAACTGCTTCGCCTCGCGATCGTCGGTGTGGCCGATCGCGACGATGCGGATCGACGGGTGCGTCTGCATCAGCTTCGCGATCTTCTCGATCGAGGGCATCGCCGACTTGCGAACCTGGGTCTCGGCCTCGGCGTAGATCAGGCCCTCGATCGTGCCGCGCAGCGCGTCGAGCTCGGCGGGGACGGTGTCGGGGCAGCCATCGTCGTCGGCGAAGCCGTTGTACGTCTCGGGAACGGTGCCGCACTTGTCGGCGACGTCGAGCACGCGATCGAGATCGTTGTCGATGTCGGGGCAGCCGTCCTCGTCGTCGAAGCCGTCCTTGTCCTCGGGGCGATCGCCGCAGTTGTCCTTCTCGTCGGGGATGCCGTCGCTATCGCGATCGGCGAGCGCCGGGTTGGTCTCGCCGGTGGTCTTCTTGCGCTTGACGCCGAGCGGCAGCTCGAGGCCGAAGCCGACGTCGACCTCGGGCTCGATGAAGCGCTCGGCACCGGGGATGAACGCGACGCGGGCATCGAAGCGCATGACGAAGCCCTTGTTGGTATCGAACCGGACGCCGCCGCCGAAGTAGCCGTCGCCGGTGATGCCGGTGGCGAACGTCTTGCGGGCGCTCGAGATCGTGATGGGCGAGCCGCCGCCGACGACGAGGAACGGCTGGAACCGCTTGTTCGGCATCAGCTCGATGCGCAGGTGGAGGCGCGGATCGAGCCACACCACGCTGGCGGCCGCCGCACCGCCCACCGCGTTGGTCTTGGTGGGCGCGACGGCGAGCTCGAGCTCCGGCACCAGCCACGGCAGGAACGGCCGCGCGATGCGGGCACCGAACGAGATCGTGTTCTCGAGCTTGGGGTGCGCGGGAGCGTCCTCGATGAAGCCGAGCGTGCTCAGATCGCGGCAGCCGCGGGCGGCGACGTCATCGTTGCTGCAATCACCCGCGAACACGCGCGGGCCGAACCAGACGCCCAGCTGCGTGTGATCGGCGTGCGCGCTCGCCGGGGCAAGTGCGACGCCACAGGCGAACAGAACGCGCGTAGCACCCGACATCTAAGGCCGATCATACACACCTCAGCGCGCAGCGCGATAGATGACCCCATCTCCCGGTAGGCCGGTGAAGTCGGTCCGCGGGACCAGGCCGAGCCACGCATCGGACGCCGGCGTGTGGAACACCTCGGCGTAGATCCATGCATTGAGCTCGTCGAGCGACATCCCCGGCTGCGCGACCAGCTTGGCCCGGATCTGCTGGCGCAGCTGGAGCTCGTCGAGGGCGGAGTCGGCGATCGTCGAGTACTCGAGGCGGCCGAGCATCGCGTTGCGCTCCGCTGCGGTCGAGGCGGTCTGGTTGACGTCGTGGAGCCAGCCGATCAGGTGCAGGCTCTGGGCGTCGAAGGTGTCGAACGCGGTCGCCGGAAGCGGATCGCTCGGGTTGCGCATCCGTGGCGGCGTGTTGCCACCGAGGTTCCACAGGCGAACGCCGATCGTCGCCCACTGCTCGATGTCCGAGCGATCGATCGCGCCGGCATCGATGCCGAACTGCGCGAGGTCGGGGACCTCCATCACGCGCTTGCTCATCGTCGCGCGCTGCGCGAGTGCGAGCTTGCCGGGAAACGAGCGCACGCCGTCGCGCGCGAACCGGCCCTCGGCGAGCTTCTTGTATGCCGCGGCGCGCTCGGTCATCGCCTTGTCGTGAAAGCGAGTGATCGCCGCGGTGCGCTGGTTCGCGGTCGCGTTGCGCGTCGTGTTCGCGAGCTGGAGGCTCTTGATCAGCTCCTCCTTGAACAGCTTCGGTGCGTAGAGGCCGGGCAGCACGTCGAGCACGTTGCCGTGTGCATCGAGCACGTAGTGCGCGCTGTTGCCGGTGGTGGTGCGCTGGATGACGCGGCCGTCGCCCATGTCGATCGTCACCTTGGGGACCGGGCGCTCGCTCGACCAGTAGAGGATGAAGTGGTCGCGCATCAGCTTGCTGACCTCGGTGTTCGCGTAGAGCACCGTGCGAAATAGCCGGCTGTTCGCGCACGACAGCTCCTCGTCGAGGTTGCCGAGCATGCGCAGCGCGAGGATCGGCCGGCCGCTGCGCTGTGCCGCGACCTGCGCCTCGCCGAGATCGGTGTACCAGTAGAGGCGCGACACGGTCGCGTAGCGCTGGCGCGCGACCTGATCGATCACCTGCGCGAGCTTGTCGCGCTCGGCTCCGACGGGCAGCCGGTCGTAGCGGGTGAACAGCTCGGTCAGTGCGCTCGGGCCCTGGGCGCGCAGCCGGGCGATCTCGGCGGTGGCGTTGCCGGCGGCGCCGGCTTCGGGAGCGGCGAGCAGCGCGGCGCAGCCGGCGGCGACGCCGAGGGGGAGGGCGGAGCGAAGGGCAGAGGAGCGAACGCGAGGCATTTCCGACATGCGAACCACGATGAGGCAACCCCGCGATTCCCGCCGTCAGGTCTGCGTAAACAGGCCCTTTACATCCGCCTTACACGGCCGTGCGTTACCCTCGAAATCGTGCGCGTCCTGGTGGTCGAAGATGAAGCAAGTCTGCGCGAGGGCATCGTCGATCTGCTGACCGGCGATGGTCATGCGGTGACGGCGGTGGGCGATGGCATCGCGGGTGTCGAGGCGGGCATTCGCGATCCATTCGATCTCGTGCTGCTCGATCTGATGCTGCCGCGGCTCGATGGCATGGAGGTGTGCCGGCGGTTGCGTGCGGCGCGACCCGGCACGCCGATCCTGATGCTGACGGCGCGCGGCTCCGAGGACGACAAGGTGCGAGGCCTGATGGAAGGCGCCGACGACTACGTGACCAAGCCGTTCTCGGCGCGCGAGCTGCTCGCCCGCGTGCGCGTGCTCGGACGGCGCGCACCCGCGGGCGAGTCACTCGACGAGGTCCAGATCGAAGGCGCGGTCATCGATCTCGCAAAGATGCTGGTCGTTCGCGGCGACACGCGCACCTCGCTGACGCCGCGCGAGGTCGGCATCGTGCGCTGGCTGTACAAGCACCAGGAGCGCGTGGTGTCGCGCGCCGAGTTGCTCGAGCAGGTGTTCGGACAGCGCGGTGATCTGCAGACGCGCGCGGTCGACATGGCGATCGCCGTGCTGCGCAAGAAGCTCGAGGTCGATCCGGCGAAGCCGACGGTGATCATCTCGGTCAAGGGCGCGGGCTACGCGTGGAGACTCGCGCGGTGACCGCGCGGACGCGGATCTCGCGGACGGTGATCGCGGCGCTGCTGTCGGCGGCTGCGCTCGCGGCACTGCTCGTCGCGTGGTTCGCGTCGGGCTGGGGCGAGGTCCGCGCGCAGCAACGCGAGCTCGAGGCCGAGCCCGTCGCCGAGGCGCGGCGCACCGAGGAGACGCTGGCGCGCGACCTCCGGCTCGAGCTGTCGCGCGTGATCGGACGCGAGAACGCGCGCGACTACTACTATTACGGCAACCTCTATCACGACCCGCGAGCGGTCAACTCGTGGTCGGTGACGCCGTCGCCGCTCGCCAGCGGGCCCGACGATCCGCTGATCCGCGGCCATTTCCAGATCGCGCCGAACGGTGCGGTCACCACGCCCACGATCAACGACGACGTGCCCGAGCTCTCCGCGCAGGACAACCTCGCCGACAACCGCGCCTTCCGCGACACCGTGCGCGAGTCGCTCTCGAAGCGCCTGGTCGATAACGGCACGCTGGTCGCCTCGCTCGAGCCGAAGCGGCCGGCGCTCGTCAAGCAGCAGACCAAGACGCAACGGATCGATCCGTCGACGTACACGCAGAACTCCAACGCCAACGCGGTGTTCTTCGAGCAGCAGCAGGCGAAGGCGCCCAAGGCGAAGGGCGTGCCCGACACCGCGAAGCAGCAGCGTCCGATCGCCGAGGTCGCGGAGGTCGCGGCGGATGCGCCGATCGCGATCACGATCTCGTCGTTCGAGTGGCGCACCGAGGCGCTCGCCGGATCGCCGGCGCTGATCGCGACGCGCCACGTCGACACGCCGGACGGCCGGCTCGTGCAGGGCTTCGTCGTCGAGCGGGCGTCGCTCGCGGGCTGGCTGACCGAGCGCGCGGGCGACACGCCGGTCACCGTCAGCGCGCCGTCCACCGTGCCCGATGCAACGGGCTCCGAGATCGCGCCCGGCTGGACGGTCACCGCGTCGATCCAGCCGGCCGCGCTCGACAGGGCGAGGTCCGCGGCCTCCGCGGTGGCGCGCTCGTTCATCTTCAAGTTCGTGGTGGTCGGCATGGTGTCGGCGATCGCCTTTCTCCTGGTCGTCATGCTGGTCGCGCGCGCCGAGCAGCTCGCGCGCGAACGCTCGCAGTTCGCCGCCGCCGCCGCGCACGAGCTGCGCACGCCGCTCGCCGGGCTCCAGCTCTACGGCGACATGCTGTCCGATGGTCTCGGCGATCCGTCCAAGCTCTCCGACTACGCGCGGCGGATGAGCGAGGAAGCCTCGCGGCTCGGTCGCGTGGTCTCCAACGTGCTCGGCTTCTCGCAGCTCGAGCGCGGCAACCTCTCGATCGATGCCAGGCCGGGCGACCTCGGCACGGTCCTCGGCGAGCTCGCCGAGCGCCTCCAGCCCACGCTCGATCGCGCGGGCTGCGCGATCGATCTCGACGTGCCACCCGATCTGCGCGCGACGTTCGATCGCGATGCCGTCACCCGGATCGTCGGTAACCTGATCGACAACGCCGAGAAGTACAGCCGCGATGCCGAGGACCGCACGATCGGCGTGCGCGCCGCACCCACCAGGCACGAAGGCCTCGATGTCGTCGAGGTGACCGTCTCGGATCACGGCCCCGGCGTCCCCGCCGCGGCACAGACCAAGCTGTTCAAACCGTTCGCGCGCGGCGTGTCGTCGGACGGTCCCGCCGGCCTCGGCCTCGGCCTCGCCCTCTCGCAATCGCTCGCCCGCGCGATGGGCGGCGATCTCGAGTACCGCGAGTCGAAGACCGGCGCGTCGTTCGTGCTCCGCCTGCGCAGCTAACGCTCACGCCACGAGCGCTGCGCGGATCGACGTGTGCGATCTACGGGGCGACGAGGCGGGCGATCGCGTCGCGGACGTCGTGGCCGAGCGCATCGAGGGTGCGGTAATCGGCGAGCGCGCGGTTGCGGTCGCCGAGCGCGATGTGGACGGTCGCGCGGTTCTTGAGCGCGGTGGCGTAGGCCGGGTCGATGGCGATCGCGCGATCGAGATCGGCGAGCGCGTCGGTGTTGCGGCCGAGGAGGTGGAGCGTCCAGCCGCGGTTGCAGAGGAAGGTCGGTTCGTTCGGCATCAGCGCGACCGCGCGATCGAAGAGCGGCATCGCCTCGGTGGGGCGGCCGAGGCCGGCGAGGGCGAGCGCCTCGCCTTCGAGGTGCTTGGGGTTGGGCGGCTCGCCCGCTTCGGCGGCGAGCGCGCGCGCGGTGGCGTAGGCCTCGGCGGCGCGATCGTCGCGACCCGCGAGGAGCGCGAGGCGGCCGCACAGATCCTGATGGACGATGTCGTCGGGTGCGAGCGTGGCCGCGGCATCGGCATCGCTGAATGCGCCGGCGTGATCGTCGATGGCGTGGCGCATGATCGCGCGGGCGACCCGGAGGGCCGGCTCGTCGGGCATGCCCTCGATCGCGCAGTCGAGATCGACGAGCGCGCCGTCGCGATCGCCCAGCGCCTTGCGCGCGAGGTGGCGGTTGTAGAAGCTGATCGGCGACGGGTCGAGCTCGAGGTCCTGCGTGAAGCTGGCCTCGGCATCGCCGACGCGACCGGCCTGGAGCTCGGCCTTGCCCTTGTCGAAGTAGAGGTCGGGATAGTGCGGCTCGATCGCGAGGCCGCGCTCGAAGTCGCCGATCGCGCTCTCGTGATCGCCGGCGCGGTAGTACGCGCGGCCGCGTGCGATGAGGTGACTCGCGATCGGCGCGGGCGAGCCTTCGATCAGGCGCGTGTAGATCGCGATCGCGCGCGGCAGATCGCCGGCTTCGATCGCGGCCTCGGCCTCGACCTCGACCGCGACGACATCGCCGAGCTCGCGGCCGAGTGCGTGGGCGCCGGCGCCCGGTGCGATCGCCTGCGAGCGGCGGCGCGCCGACGAGGCATCGCCGAGCAGGTTGATCGATGGCGTGTCAGAGGCCTTGTCGCGGATCGGCTTCTCCGGCCGCGTGCTCTCGGTACGCGCCCGTCTGGAGCTCGCGCCTGCTTCGCCATTGGTTGCGGCACGCCTTGGTGCCGCGCTCCTTGGAGTCACTGCACGCTTGGTCGGCGCACGTGCGGGCTTCTTCGTCGAGGTCGCACGTTTCTTGGGGAGTTTGTTCGCCGCGGACTTCTTCGCCACCGGCTTCTTCACCGGGGGCTTCTTCACCGACGGCTTCTTCACCGAGGGCTTCGTCGCGGCAGAGGACTTCGCGGTGGTCGCGGCGCGGGCCTTGGCCGCCCGGGCCTTCGCCTTGGTAGGCGCTGCTGTTGGCTTCCGCTTCGCCATCTCAGATCACATAGCAGTCGACTTCGACCTCGACGAGCCAGGCGGGATCGATGAACCGGCTGACCTCTACAAATGTACATGCCGGCTTGTGGTTCGCGAAGACTTCCGCGTGGGCCCGCCCGGCCTCTTTCCATTCGCGGATATCGACGAGCATGACGCGTGTGCGAACGATCGAATCGGGTGTCCCACCTGCGCGGTGGATGACGGCGAGGGCGATGTCGAGACAGCGCTTGGTCTGGTTATAGACATCGCCGTGATAGACGGTGGCGCCGTCGGAATCGACCGGCGCGGTTCCGGACACCGCGATGAACGGACCGTGGCGCACTGCGCGGGAGAAGCCGATCAGCGGCTCGTACGGCGATCCCGAAGAGACGACTTTCCTGTGCTTCTTGACCGGTGGCTCGGTCATTTGAAGTTGTCTTTCCACGCGCGGATCGCGCCGAACACGCTCGCCGGATCGCCGG
>JAEYYY010000863.1 GCA_023430775.1 Pseudomonadota bacterium | reverse complement strand
GGTGTAGAACGTGTCGAGGGCGACGAAGCCGCGCTCGAAGAACGCCGCGAGGCGAACGAACGGCCCGTTGCTCTTGCGGCGTCCGAGCAGGCGAGCGGCGAGCATCGGCACCAGGGTGATCGCGACGATCAGCGAGCACGCCTGCGAGAACACGACGACCATCGCCAGCTCGGTGAAGAACACGCCCGCGAAGCCCTCGAGAAAGATCACCGGGGCGAACACCGCGATCGTGGTGAGGGTGCCGGCGAGCATCGCGCCGGTGACCTCGCGCGCACCCTCGACCGCGGCCTGGCGCGGGTTCAGCCCGGACTCGTGCTTGCGATAGATGTTCTCGAGGATGACGATCGCGTTGTCGACCAGCATGCCGACGCCGAGCGCGAGGCCGCCGAACGAGATCAGGTTCAGCGAGTATCCCGAGAAGTACATCAGCGCGAACGTCGCGAGGATCGAGAACGGGATCACCATCGCGATCACCAGCGTGGCGCGCAGATCGCGCAGGAAGCAGAGCAGCACGATGATCGCGAGCAACGCGCCGATGATCGCGGACTCGCGCACGTTGGTGATCGAGGACTCGATGTACTGCGCGCTGTCGTGGATGACGATGACGCGCACGCGGCCCTCGTACTCCGCGTTGATCTTGTCCAGCTCCTCGTAGAGCTTCTCGACCACCTCGATCGTGTTGGCACCCGATTGCTTGGAGACGCGCATCACGATGCCGGGCTGCCCATCGACCCACTGCTCGGACTTGATCTCCTGGAACGTGTCCGACACCGTCGCGACGTCGCGCACGTAGACCGGACGGCCCGCGGCGTTCGGGAGGTCCTGCGCGGACTGCGAGCGTCCGCTGCGGCGGGTGACCAGGACGTTGCGGATGTCCTCGGCGGTGGTCAGCTCGCCCATCGTGCGGACGAGCACCTCGCGACCGGCCTCGCCCATGTCGCCGGCGGAGACGTTGCGGTTGTCGTTCGCGAGCGCGGAGACCACCTGATCGCCGGTGACACCGAGCGACACCAGCTTCGCGAGATCGAGCTCGACGCGGAGCTCGCGCACGCGACCACCATTGATCTGGACGGACGCGATGCCCTCGAGGCGCTCGAGCCGGCGGGTGAGCAGCTCGTCGGCGAGGTAGCGCAGGCGGCGCGGATCGCCGGTGCCGCTGAGGCCGAGCGTCGCCACAGGTGTGGCCGAGATGTCGAACTTGAGGACGATCGGCTGATCGGCGCCCTCGGGCAGGCGCGCGCGCAGGCGATCGAGCTGGGCGCGGACGTCGTTGACCGCGGTGTCGAGATCGGTGCCCCAGTTGAACTGGAGCTGGACGCGCGATAGCCCCTCGGCCGACTCGCCGGTGATCTCGGTGACGCCGTCGATCGTCGACACCGCTTGCTCGATCGGCCGGGTGAGCAGCGTCTCCATCTCCTCGGGACCGACGCCCTCGTAGGACGTCACGATCGAGATCCGCGGGAAGTCGACCTCGGGCAGGAGATCGACCGGCAGGCGCGTCACCGAGATCCAGCCGAGGACGCAGATCGCGATGCAGATGACGGCGACGCCGATCGGCCGCGCGACCGATAGACCTGTGAGGCCGCCCTTCATTTGCCCAGCGTGATCTTGCTGCCGTCGCTGAGATCGACGTGGCCGGCGACGAGCACCTTGGCGGCAGCAGGAAGGTTGCCTTCGACCGCGACGCGATCACCATCGCGCGCGACCTCGCGGACGGGGATCCAGCGGGCGACACCATCGCCGGCGAACAGGACGCCGACCTTCATCGTGCCGTCGGGCGACAGCCGCGACAGCACGGCGACGGCGGGCACGATCGTCGCGTCGTGGAGCGTGCGGAGCTCGACGATGGCGTCGGCGTACATGCCGGGCAGCCAGCCGGGCGGCGGCTCCTCGATCAGGCCCTCGACGGCGGCGACGCGACGCTCGCGACTGACCTCACTCGCGACGCCGGTGACACGCGCGGCGGCGGGCTTGCCGTCACCGGCCTTGGTGACGACCGAGAGCGCGCTGCCGGTCTTGATGCGGCCGACGTCGGCCTCGGGGACCTCGAAGCGAATCCGCAGCGGCGACGTCGCGACCAGGCGAACGAGGCGCGCGCCCGCGGCGACCGTGGCGCCCGGATCGACGTAGCGCTCGGCGATCCGCCCGGCGAACGGTGCGCGCACGACCGACTCGACGATCCGGCGCTGGAGGAGGCGAACGCGCGCCTCCGCTTCGGCTTCACCGGCGGCCGCGGACTCGACGGTGGCATCGAGCGCCTTGGCCTTCGCACGCTGGCGATCGATCTCGAGCGCGCTGATCAGCTTGTCGCGGGCGAGCGGTTCGAGCCGCGCGGCTTCGGCGTGGGCGGCATCGCGCTCGACCTTGGCCCGGTTGCGCTCGGCGGCGGCGGCCTTGGCCTGGGCGCGCGCCTGCGCGATCTGCTCCTTGGCATCGACCGGATCGATCTCTGCGAGGATGTCGTTGGCGGCGACGGTGTCACCGACGCGCACCTTGATCGAGACCAGGCGTCCCGCGTAGAACGCGGCGACATCGGCGGCATCGGCATCGAGCTCGCCGGGATAGCGACCGCGCTGGATCATCTCGCCCTTCTCCGCCGCGACCGCGGAGACCGGCGTGACCTTGCCACCGGTCGGCTTGCCGGCGGGCTCGTCGTCGCCGCCCTCGAACAGGAACGAGACGGCGATCCCGATCGCGACGAGCCCGACCACGATCCAGGCGATCCACGCACGCGACGGTGCGCTCGGCGCGGGGACCATCTGCGTCGGCGTCGCGTTCACGTCGTGATTATGTCCCTCGATCAGGTGACTTGGCCCTCGGTGATTCGCCCTTCACATAGCGCAACGAAGGAAGACCGCTGAGATCTCGGGAACGTCCGCAATCACTCGCAGCGGAAGCCGACGTAGAAGGTGTCGTCGCCGTTGACGTCGCCGTCGGTGTTGAGGCCGAACATGTTCACGGTGCGGCCCCCGAGCGTGAAGCTGCTGCAGGTGTTGCTGAGGCCGCCGCCGAGCGTGCACGCGCCGACGCGCACGCTGCCAAACTTCGTGGGCGGCGTCAGGCAGCCATCGCAGTTGTCGTGCCAGCCGAACGTGAGCGTGCAGCGACTGGCGATGACGTCGGCGACCAGCGGCGCCACGCTCTCGCAGCGAAACGTGCCGTCGAGCTCGGTGGCGGCGACGAACTGACCGGCCGGGCACGTCGTGGCCGAGGTGGTCGCGGGCGTCGGTGGGCGGCAGTCGAGGCCGACGTGAAACTTGTCGTCGTCGTTGACGTCGCCGTCGGTGTTGAGGCCGATCAGGTTGACCATCTCGCCGCCGAGCGTGGTGGTGACGCAGGTGTTGTTGATGCCGGCGCCGACCGTGCAACCGGCGTCGCCCGCGAAACCCCACTTGCCCGGCTGGGTGGCGCAACCATCGCAGTTGTCCTGCCAGCCGAGATAGAGCGCGCACGACGTGCGCACGTAATCGATCACCACATCGCCGACCGAGGCACACGTGCCGGCTCCGACGATGAACTGATCGGCAGGACACGACGTGATGCCGGTGGCGGGCACCGGTGGAACGCAGTGCAGCCCACCGTAGAGCTTGTCGTCATCGTTGGCGTCGCCGTCGAAGTTGAGGCCGAACAGCGGCGTCGGCTTGCCTCCCAGCGTCGGCGTGACACAGACATTCTGCGCTCCCGTGCCGGTCACGCACTGCTTGCCGATGCTGCCGAACTTGGTGGGCGGCAACGCGCAACCGTTACACTCGTCGCGCCAGCCGAGGTGGATCGCGCACTGGTTGGTGATCGCCGACGTGATCGACGTGTCGACGGTCTTGCAGGTCACGTCGCCGGTGGGCGAGATGTCGGTGGCGAGCTGACCGGCGGGACACGAGGATGGCGTGAACGTGGTGTTGCCGTCGGGCGGTTGCGAACCGTCGGTGGTGGTGTCGGCGCCGCCCTTCGCGCAGGCGACGAGCACCAGGCACAAGCCGACGAACCTCACGCGGCTATCGTAGCCAGTTCACGAGGCGTTCGGGGACTTGATGTGCTCGGGGCGCAGCAGCAGGGCCTCGACGCCGTCGATCGCGATCACCTCGATCGGGTGATCGTCGGGGGTCGGGCAGACGCGTTCGGCGGTGGTGAGGACGGGCTCGGTCGCGATCCTGATCGGGATCTCGAGCAACCCCCAGCGCAGCCGGACCGCGAGTGGCGCGGGCCTCGGCATGTGGATGTTGGGGAGCGTCTGCCGGCTGTGCACGGAGAGGTCGAGGATCCGGATCGGATCGAGCGCGGCATCGGTGGACGGCTCGACGGTGGGCGTCCAGCGCGCGGAGACCGCGAGGTTGATCGAACCGCCGGGCGACAGGAACTGGAACACGCGGAGCTGGCGCGTCGGCGCCGGAACGGCGAGCGTGAACGTGGTGCCGAGCCCGCGCTGGCTGCGGATCGAGACGCGGCCACCGATCTTGGAGAGCCCGGCCTTGACCGCATCGAGGCCGACGCCGCGCCCCGAGACGTCGCTGACATCGGCGCGGGTGGTGAAGCCGGGCTGGAACAGCGCGTCGAGGAGCTGGTGCTCCGCCACGTTCGGGGCGAGCTTGCGGACGGTCTCGAGATCGACGCCCGCGCCATCGTCCTCGATGACGATGTGGATGTAGCCCGCGATGTCCTGCGCGCGGATCGCGATCTTGCCGGGGCGGGGGGGGGTGGGGCGGGGGGGGGGGGGGGGGGGGGGGGGGGGGTGTGGGGTGGGGGGGGGG
>JAEYYY010000846.1 GCA_023430775.1 Pseudomonadota bacterium | reverse complement strand
CGATCGATCGCAGCGGGATGCCGGTCGTGTTGACCGCGCGATGCGAGGCCTGGCTGGTGGGCGATCCGGATGCCGACCGGATCGCGATCGAGCGCTGCGTCGCGTTCGCGGCTGCGGGGGCCGAGTGCGTGTTCGCGCCTCGGATTCCGCCCGACCGGATCCCCGAGCTGGTGCGCGCGGTCGCGCCGACGGCGGTCAACGTCGTGGTCACCGGTCCCGATCCGAGGTTGACGGTCGCACGGCTGGAGGAGGTCGGGGTGCGGCGGATCAGCGTCGGAGCGACCCTGGCGCGCGTGGCATGGGGCGCGTTCCTCGATGCGGCGCGCTCGATCGCCGAGACGGGAACGTTCGAGGCGCTCGCGAGCGCCGTGCCGTTTGCGACGCTCGCCGAGATCTTCGACAAGCGCGCCCGCTGATCCGGTCGAGACCTGCGAGCACCGACAAGGCGAGCTCGGGGTCTGCACGCAGAAGCGCGGCGGTTCGGGTTTCGTCTGCGCATCGCAGCATCGACGCGCGCGGTGCCGTAATGTGTGCGGATGGCCGAGCTCGAGGAGGCCCTCGCCGACTTCACCGCGTGTCGCAGCGCGCGCATCGCCGATGCGATCGAGGTGCTCGGTCGGGCGGCGGCGGGCAGCTTCGCGCTGCCGAAGATGACGAAGAACATCGACTATCACCGCGCGTGGATCGAAGGCGTCGCCGACCCACGCACGCGGAGCTGGTTTCTCGATCGCGTGCTCGACAAGCTGCCGAAGCTGCTCGATGGCAAGGAGCACTTCTCCGGCGACAAGAGCGCGGCGGTCGCCGAGCGGTTCATGGCGCTCGCGAAGCTGCCGTGCGATCCGCGGATCGGGCGCGCGGTGCTGGCGACCGCGGCGCTGCGCTCGCCGGTGTGCGGCTTCGAGGATGCGAGCCTGGCGATGGTGGAAGCGCTGGTTCCTCATGCCGACGACGAGGCGGCCGGATCGTCGGCGCTGCCCGAGATTGCCTGGTCTGATGACGATGGCGTCGCGAAGCTCGTCGAGCGGTTGCCGGCGGCGGCGAAGGGCAAGCAGATCGCGAAATGGGCGAAGCACGCCGCGCCCACCAAGTCGAAGCTCGACGTCGCGGCACTCGAGGCGGCCGTGTATGCGGATCCGCAGAGCGACGGCCCGCGCGAGGTGCTGGCGGATGCGCTGCAGTCGGCGGGTGATCCGCGCGGCGAGCTCATCGCGTTGCAGCTGCGCGAGGCGAGAGGCGAAGCGTCCGACGAGCTGGTCGCGCGCGCCACCGAGCTGTGCAAGGAGCACGGCAAGGAGTGGCTCGGCTCGCTGCGGGCGGTGACGTATCGCGCGGACCTGCGCCGCGGCTTTCTGTCACGACTCGAGATGGCCGGCGCGTGGGCGACCAAGGACTGGAAGAAGGTGTTCGCGGATCCGGCGATCCGGACGATCGAGCGCCTCGAGTCGGGGCAGGCGACGGGCAAGGTGTACGGGCAGATGCTCGCGGCGGTGGCGCCGACGGTCGAGGACATCGAGGTGTTCGAGGACGCGCTGATGGATCTCGTCGAGAACACACCGATGCCACGGCTGCGCGCGATCCGCGTCATGCAGTGGAAGCGCAAGCCGATCGCGGAGCGGTTTGCGAAGCGTGTGCTGCCGTGGATCGAGGCCCACGGCCAGATCACGACGATCGGGTGTGCCGATGCCAAGCAGGTCGCGAGCTTCTCGGATGCGCTGGGCAAGCGCGTGGAGCACCTGATCATCCGCGACGACCTCGGTGCTGCAGCGGCCGCGCTGTGGTCGTCGAAGAGGTTTCCGAAGCTGAAGACGCTGCGGCTCGAGTGGCTGAGCGCGATGGAGCTGTCGCGCGAGGGGCGCGACGAGATCGTGCGCGTCTATCCCGACAAGTTCGGGTTCGCGAAGTCGATCGAGCTGAAGAGGCTGCCGAAGACCGTCAAGCGCGTGCTCGTGATCGGCAACGCGACCGCGGCGGCAGAGCTGAAGAAGAAGTATCCCAAGCTCGCGATCGAAGCTGCGCGACCGCCTTCGGGTTACGTCACCGGCGTGAAGTGAGCTGGCTCTACGGCGAGGTCCGTTGATAGAACAGCATCTGCGCTTCCTGCCGCACGGCCCTCAGCATCAGGTTGCCGAGCTCGAACGGTTGATCGTTGCGGAAGCCGGCATAACCCCCGTTGCCTGCGAACGAGAACGCGAAGGTGATCGCCCGCAGATAGTCGACGCTGGCAGTGGGCAGGAAGGCTGCGGCGCTGGTCGGCAACGCCGGTGCGGTGACGGTGGTGGCGTTCGCGGGCACGATCAGCGTCCACGAGTGGATCTGCGGATCGGTCCACACGAGCTGGACTGCGATCGCATCGAGCGACGCGATCGGCGCGGAGGTCGTCCAGCTCGTGGTCGGCCGGGATGGCGTGGTGGTGTCGAGGTCCATGCTGTCGAACTGCGGCCCGTAGGTGGTGAAGTCGAGCTCGACCGGATCGGGGGTGGATGCGGGAAGTACCTGACGCCGCGACCACATGCGCGTCTCGGCGCCCGAGACGGTGCGAATGATCGAGCGCACGTACCAGCCCTCGACCAGCGAGGACGGCGGCACGATCACGGCGGCTCCACTCGCAGGCTGCGCGGGTTGTTGCCCGATCTCGTCCATCGCGAATCGCACATCGATGTCGGTCTGCGTGACGTCGTTCGGCAGGTTCACGAACCCGAAGGTGCGCGTTTCGGCAGGTTGCCAGTCGGAGACCACGAGGTCCGTCGGTCCGCTCGCGGCCTGCGGCACATCGTGGACGGCGGCGAACGCGCGAAGCGTCGTGCCTTCGCGCGCGAAGGCGAGGACGTCGAAGTCATCGTCATCGCCGAGGCAAGACACGCCGACATCGCGCGTGACGATCGAGCCCGGGTTGACGACGCCCGACAGGCCGCTGCACCCCAGATCGCCGATGTAGCTGTCGGCGTTCGGGAACGCACCCGGGAAGGTGACGCGGACCTGCGTCGTGGGTTCGTTCGGCGCTCCCGGTGTGCCGATCAGGATCGAGTCGCCGGGCTCGATGCCGACCACCGTCGACAGCTGGAACCTCGCGCCCTGCGTGGACTCGCGGAGGACGGTGACCATCGCGCCGGAGGGTGGATCATCGATCGACACCTCGCCGTTCCCGTCGGTCGACAGCTCGGCGAGCGCCGTTCCGTCGTTCGCGTGTAACACGACCGCGACATCGGGGATCGCGACTCCGTCGTCAAGCACGCGCACCGTGACCGGACCACTCGGCATCGGCGCGTCGGTGTCGGTCGTGGCGTCGTCATCGCCAGCGGGGCCATCGATCGGTGCCGCGTCGTTGCCTCCACACGCACACACACAAAGGAACGCCATCACCAGCCGCATACGGTCCAGGGTAGATCGGATCGCGATCGCAGCGGCTGGCAAACCGAGGCTGGCTTAGAACCCGAGGCCCGGGTTGCCCTCGAGCACTTGCCTGGTGAGCTGCGGCCGTTCGCCGGGACGCCACAGCTTCGCGGTGAGCGCGAGGCGATAGCGAAGCGGGCCACCATCGGGTCGCTCGCTCCGCGTGATCGGCGGCGGGATGCAGACGAGCTCGGTGCGCATCTCGTCACCGCTGAGCCGCACCGTCGTGTAGCCGAGGCCGCCCATGTCGACGAACGCGAGGTGCGGCGCGAGGTCGGGATTCGAGAGAGCGCGCGCACGCTCGAGGTCGAAGCTCTCCGCGTATTCGAGACACGAGCGGACGCCGTGGCGGAGGAGAATGTTGAACGCACAGTCGGGGCCGGCGAAGCCGGGCTGGTCTGCGAGGTAGAGCGGGCGGAGCGGCAGGGTCCTGGGCATCCGCTGCTCGTTGCCCTCCATCGCACCGGGGCTCGAGAGCGAGCCACCGATGAAGCTGAGACCGATCGGCTCGAACTTGTCGGGCGGCAGCTGGGCGGAGGCGTAGCCGGCCCAGAAGCTGTGACGATCGCCGGAGATGACGGCGAAGCCGGTGATCTTCTTGTCGCGGACGTGATCGAAGATCTCGTTGCGGTCGACCCAGCTGGTTCCGTGATCGCGGGCGCCGATGTTCGCGAACCTGCCCGCGGGCCACAGCGAGTGGACGAGACCGATCGGCAGGTGCTCGGGATCGGCGCGCCACTCGAGGGTGCCCATCGAGTTGCCCCAGATCTTCCACGTCGCGGTGGCGCGCTCGAGCTGGTCCTTGAGCCAGGCGCGCTGTTCGGCGCCGAGCAGCGTGGCGGGTGGCGCCGCCTTCTGCGGGTTCTTGACGCGCTTGCCCTGGAACTCGAGCTCCGCCGGCGGGTTGCCGTTGTTGAAGGCGCGGCCACCGTCGAGGATCTGCATGAGGTCCTCGGGGAACATGCCGTTGAAGTCGCGCCAGTCGCCGAGCTCGCCGAGCGAGTCGTCGCTGTAGGGGTCAGGGCTGCGATAGCTGTACTGATCGGTGATGATCAGATCGAGGTGCTTGCCGTAGCGCAGCGCGCGGTAGGCCTTGAGGCTGTTGATCGCGATCAGGTTGTTGGGCTCGAGGCTGAGGCCGTTGTCGTCGAACTTGTCGAGCGCGACGTTCTTGACGTCGGGTGGCCCGAACTCGTCGAGCGAGCCGCTCGGCGCCGCGCATCGCGACGGCAGGTATTCGAACCACGCCTGGTTGGCGGCGACCTTGATGGTCTGGCCGGGCTGCTTGAACGGACCGGCCTGCACCATGCTCTGCCAGCCCATCCACGAGAACTCGTGGTTGTCCCAGATCGCGACGAACGGCCAGCGCGCGCGCGCATCCTGCAGATCGGGATCGTGAAGGTAGCCCTTGTAGATCGCGCGATAGCCCTCGAGCGTGAGCGGGATGTGGAAGTCGCCGACCTTGTGTCCGCCCTCGAAGCGCGCGACCTCGTAGATCGTGCGGCCGAGGCGCGTCTTGACCTCGTCGGGGTGCTGGACGACCTCGTAGATGAAGTCACCGAGGTGGAACACGAAGCCGAGCTGATCGGCGGGTGCCGCGCGCTCGTCCTCGAAGATCATCCGGCGATACGCGTTGAGCGTGCCTTCATTGATCGTCTGGCAGCTGACGAAGGCGAAGTTGATCGGGCGCGGATCGTCCGGTGCCGGCGCGGTGATCGTGCGGCCGATCCGGCTGCCGTGCTTGTCCTCGTCGGTGAACCGGTACCAGTAGACGCGCGCGGGCTGCAGACCGGCGACCAGCACGCGTGTGGTCCAGTCGGAGGCGACCGAGACCGGTGCCAGCGCCTGCGCGATCACGTGCTCGAACGCTTCGTCCTCGGCCACCTCGACGAACAGCTCGTGGCGCTCGAGATCATCGAACGGCCGGCGCGTCCACAGGATCACGCTGTGTGGATCCGGATCGCCCGAGGCGACGCCTTCCGGAAACAGGTCGCGGCGCTCGCGCCACTTCGTGGTCGAGTGACAGGCCGTTCCGCTCCACGCGAGCGATGCGCCGAGCGTCGCGGCGAGCTGGAGGAAATCGCGACGGCTGAGGGTCATGTCCAGACAACATGCCGTCGACACCGCGAGTGTTCATCCACTCGGGGCGTGAAATGATCGTGCGACTCGTGCGACTTCGCTGCGACGCCTGCGACCGATCAGCCGCCCTTCTCGAAGCCGTCCTCGCCCTCGACATCCTTGACGTCGGCGTCGTAGTCGAAGTCGAGCGTGCGCGTGCTGTTCGGCTCGAGCTTCAGGATCCAGACGAGCGTGTTCTCCGGCGTCGCGTCGGGCGGCACCGTGTAGTGATAGACCGAGCGGTGCTCGTTCCCGAGGACGCGCGCGGTGATCAGGCGCAGCGTCTTCGGGTGATTCGAGTTGTTGACGATCTCGTACGTGATCTTGTGATTGAACGGCAGCGGTCGCTTGTCGGTCGCCTCGGTGATCTTGACCGAGCGGAAGGTGGAGATCGTGTCGTCGACACCCGCCGGTAGCGAGATCACGGAACCCTGGCCGGTCTGGCCGCTGATCGTGCCCGACTCGACGATGATCTGGTTCGCCTCGACCGACGTCGCGGTCTGGTTCAGGTCGACCGAGAACGGATTCTTCATCTGCATCAGCACGTGGACCTCGTCACCGGGCGTGTAGGCGTTCCACTCGCGGATGAACGAGTACTCGACCGACTTGCTGTCGAGGCTGTAGCTGACGTTGCGCTTGGGATAGAGATCGAACGAGCTCAGCTTGAACGTCGACGCCGAGAGCTTCTCGACGCTGACCGCGTTGTTGAGCACCAGCGTGACGTCGCACTGCTTGTACGGCTCGCTGGCGTTCATGTTGATCATCGCGAGCAGGTTCAAATTCACGGTCTTCGCGTCGAGGATCTCGGCCTTGAGCTTGAGCGTCCACGTGATGTCGGGTAGCGCGTAGTTGAACTTCAGCTCGCCGGCATCGAGCGCCGGCAGGCCGATCAGCTTGTACGAAGGATCCTTCTCCTTCTTCGGCTCGATCGCCTGCACCGTGAACCACTTGAGGCTCTGCGCGTTCTGCGACAGATGGATCGCCGCGGCGGAGGCGGGCAGGCGAAGTCGCCGGCCGTTCAGCGTCGTGGTGTCGACCGCGCCCGAGACCACGCTGCCGCCGGCGCTGTAGATCGTCATCGCCGATGCGGTCGGCGTCATGTCGGTCGCGATCTCGGCGGCCGTCGCCGGATCACCACAGGCCGAGCCCGAGAGAACCACTCCCACCAGACACAGGTGCGTTGCCTTCATGCCGCTCTCCTTTCACCGAGCTGCGGTCATCAGATTCGACTCGCCCTGCTTGAAGGCGTAGCCATAGCTGAACGGGAGCTTTCCCGTCGAGTTGCGGAGCATCTCGGTCCTGAGGTCCTTCTGCGCGTGCTTGACGAACTCCGCCGTCGGCGCCTGGTAGCGGCCGTGGAAGCGCAGCTTCCAGGTGTCGCGCGCGAACGCGCGCAGCGGGTTGCCGGAGTCGTCCTGGACGACGAAGTCGCTGTGGTCGAGGATCAGCGCGCGGATCGTCCCGAAGCGATCGCGGCTGCCTTGCTCGTGCATCAAGTACGACGCCGACTTGATCATGGTCGCGAACCGCCGCTGACTCTCGAGGTACGGCACGAAGCCGGGCGCCTTCTTCGCGAGCGCCTGATCCGCGACGTCGACCATGAAGTAGCGGACCGTCTGGTCCTTCGTGCTGCCGGCGCGCCGGAACGTGATCTCGACGCCGGGCACGCGCGCGCGAGACGAATCGTCGTCGCCGCTCGTGCCCTGGACGAGCGCACCGCTGCGGCCGATCGCGACCCGCCGCGCGCTCGTCACCTCGCAATCGGTCGCGGCGAGGAAGAACAGCAGCAGGCCGCTGACGCTGTTGAACGAGCCGGTGCCGAGCTTCTTCTCCATCGCGCGGGTGAAGAAGTAGTTGACCCGGAGCAGCGTGCTCAGCGAGGCCTCGAGATCGTGCAGGCCCGCGGCGACCGCGGCCTCGTCGAGCCCCTGCAGATCCGGAATCGCGCCGGGCGCCTCGAGGCCGAACATCAGATAGGTGTCGGCGTCGGGGAACAAGGCGAGGGCGTTCGCGAGATCGGGTCCGCTGAACGGATAGAACACCGTCGAGTACTTCTCGGGGCCGCGGCGCTTCCACCAGCTGCGCATGCGCTCGAGGTTCGGCTCCTGGAAGTGCTTCCAGCCGGAGGCGATGTGCTCGGCATACTCGGTGTACGCCGGCATCGTCGCGTGATCCGCGAGAGGCGAGTGCCACGCGGCACCCTTGCCGGCGAGAAATCGCGCGGTGTCGTCGAGCTCGGAAGCGGTGGCGGTGTTCGCCGCGACCAGCAGCGCGGCCACCGGCAAAAGTCTCCGCAGATCTCGAACGGCCGCGAGCACGCGTCGTCTACGACCAGCGCGATCGACCTATTCCATCGGTCGCACGTCGTGAACGCGCCTACAGGCTCAGTCCGGCAGCACGAACCCTAGGAAGCCCTCGGCGCGCAGCTGCTCGAAGTGGTCGGGGCAGACGTTGACCTGAAGCCGCTCGAGCGCGATGAACCCTGCGGCCGGCTCCGTCTTTACCGCGGGCACCAGCGTGTAGAGCTGCGCGCGCTCGTCGCGATGCTCGCCGAAGCAGCAGACGTCGGCGCGGCCGGTGTACGAGTAGTACTCGGTCATCGAGCCGCACAGCACCCATGCCTTCGCGCCGCAGACGCAACTCGGCGCCCGCTCGTCGATCGCGCGCGACTTGCGGCCGAGCGTCAGCGTCCCGTCGGGGGCATCGAGCTCGGCCACGCTGCCACAACCGATGCACCGGAACGCGCTCATGCAGCGAGGTTACCCGACTGCAGGAACCTCACCGACGACCTCGCGAAGTCCGGTAGGCTAGAAGCCGTGGTTCTTGCTCGGCACGCAGTGTGGGTCTGCCTGGCAGGTTGCAGCTACAGCCCGTCCCCGGGGCAGGTGCCCACGGGAGATGGGTCGCCGGGAGATGGACCCGGGGACACGCCGGGCGTCGAGACCGATGCACCGGGTGATACCGCACCGGTGCCGGACCTCATCGATCGCGGGCTGGTGCTTCGCTACTTCATGAACGAGGCGGCGAGTGGCACCACGCCCACCATGCTGCTCGACTCCGCCGACGCTCCGCTCCCCTTGCCGATCACCTTCGGTCAGGCGACGTTCGTCGAGGACAACGGGCATCGCGGTCTGCGCTTTCCTGCAAGTCAGAGCTCGGGGAAGGCCGAGGTCAGCATCGGGAGCTCGTCGAAGCTGGCCAACCTGATGGCACC
>JAEYYY010000700.1 GCA_023430775.1 Pseudomonadota bacterium | reverse complement strand
GCGCGAGGTACGACGCCGCCATCGCACCGACGGTGAGCGGTAGCAGCGACACGTAGCGCTGCCGATGAAGGAGAAACAGGATGTTGATGCTGAGTAGCGCGTAGTAGCCGAGCTGGTTGGGATTGTTGAAGAGCAGCGTCTCGCGACCGCCGCCGCCGCTCATCAGGAACGCGAGCCCGGCCTGCACCACGAGCGTGCCGAGCACGACGTTCGCCGTGAACTTGAGGAGTGCTTCGCCGAAGCGCCGGTACATCACCAGCACGATCAGGAAGGCGAGCCCGTTGTAAATGTAGAACAACGAGCTCATCCACAACCCGCCCTTGAGGCCGAACTTCCAGGCGTTGAGGACGACCGACCAGATCAGATTGGCGAGCGTGACGTAGATGATGAACAGCAACAGCGGTTGCAGCGGGCCGCGCATCGAGGCGCTGAGCTTGCCGTTCCACGTTCGCAGCACGAGTGGACCGAGGAGCAGCAGCACCCAGTCGCCGGGCTGAGGAAGGCCGCTGACGTAGACGTAGACCGGGCCGAGTAACAGGTAAAGCGCCCAGAACGCGAGGACTGGATCTCGCAGTGCCAGGGCGGTGGACTTCACCTCGGTGCGCAACCGCGCGCGCACCGAGTGCGACTTCACGGAAGACCCCAACTGCCCGCGAGTGCGGGCAACTTCTGGAGGTCGGGCGTCATGACGACGCCGAGCGAGACCCACTTGTCATGGAGATCGGGGGTGTCGCGCGCGAGGAACTGGACTCCGACCTTGATCGCGGCGTCGTAGTCCGACACGCCATCCCCAACGAACAACAGCTCGCGCTTGTCGAGCCCGTAGCGCGCGAGGAGATCGTTCAGGATCGTCGGCTTGTCGCGCGGCGAGCCGTGGACCTCGCGAAACATCGCGCGGAGCTCTCGCCGATCGACGATCAGGTCGAGCTCCTCTTGCGGCGTGCCCGACACCACGAACGACGGAAACTGGATCAGCTCGCGCAGCGCTTCCTTCGCACCGGTGACGAACGGTGCAGCGAGAACCTTGTCGAGCGCGAGAGATGAGAACCGCTCGCCGAGCCGCTTGCTCTCGTCCGCCGACAGCGGTTGGTTCAGGAGGTTCGCGTAGATCCACTCGAACTTCTTGAACCGCGAGATGCCGAGGTTCTCGAGGTGATGCGCTTTGACTCTCGCCTGGATCTCGGTGCCGTGGGCCGCGAACAGCTCGACGAACGCATCCGTCTTGACGTGTGCGTTCTCGAGAATCACTCCATCGAAGTCGTATGCGATCGCCTTGAGCACGGAGTTAGCCCTCTCTGTGAATGTCTTCCACCATGCGGAGCAGACCTTCGCCCATGTCCACGTAGTGGGTGGTGACCAGCTTGCGTCCAAAGCGTGGCGTGTACGCGTACGGGGTGACCGAGTAATGACCCGAGCCGTCGCTCTCCCGATAGTCGACCTCGACCCGGCGTCCGAGGATCTCCTGGAACATCGTGAACAGGTCCGTCGCACGCGTCGGTGCGGGCCCGGTCAGTAGCAGATGCTGATCCTTGTATGTCTGCGCCAGCGCTTCGACGGAGAGCTTCGCGGCATCCTCGACGTGGATGTACTCGCGAATATCGGTGGGGCTTCCCGTGTACGCGATACGCGCCTGCTTGATCGCCGAGACCAGCAACCGATAGACGCCGTTCGCGGTATCGGCGCGCGGACCGTAGAGACTGCCGTAACGCAGCACCGTGTAGTCGAGCCCGAACACGCGCGCGTACTCCTCGATGTAGCTCTCGCACGCTTGCTTCGAGCAACGATAGAAGCCGCCCTCGCGCGAGTACACGTAGACGGTCGACGCGAACAGAAAGCGTTTGACGCCCTGTGCTCGCATCGCCTCGAGCAGGCTCATCGTGCCGACGATGTTGGCCTGGATCGTGGCGAGCGGTTCGCGACGCGCAGCGTTGAGATCCGCGAAGCCGGCGAGGTGATAGACGGCATCCGCACCGGCGACCACCGTCTCGAGCACGCTCTGCTGCGCGAGGTCGCCGACGATCATGCGCGCGTTGCGGGGCAGCCACTTCGATTCGCGAAGATCGAACACGACCACGTCGTGACCCTGCGCCGCGAGCGCATCGACGAGGTGGCTCCCGAGAAAGCCCGAGCCGCCTGTCACGACGATCTTCATCCCTGGTCCTCGAGCGCAATCTTGGCCACGACCCCGGGATGGTCGACCCACGCTTCGCTGAAGAACACGTCGATCAGGCCGTGGATGTCACGTCCCGTCACCCACGGTCGGACGATCGGCAGCACGTTCTTGCCCATCCACCACCAGGGGTTCGGGCCATCCTGCGTCTGCACCGTCTGCTTGCGGAACGCCCACACGCCCTGATCGTAGTAGTAGGCCTTGGGATAGCTCTGGCGCTCGGTCGAGACCTTGCGCGGACCACCGAACGTCTCGATCAGCCCGTCGCTGTTGATCTGCAAGGCACGGTACGGGTGGTCGTCCGCGGCTTCCCACACCGTCATCACCGAGTCGAGATCCTTGCGCTCGTCGAGCTTGGCCAGACAACGATCGATGATCGCGCCATCGATGTAGACGGTGTTGCCGAGGAGCAGCACGATGTTCTCGAGGTTGTCGACGCGCGCATCGACGTATTCCACGGCGTGCTTGATCACGATCCCGTGGTTGACCGAATCGCCGCCGAGCTCGTCGGGCCTGGGGATCAACTTGGCGCCAACCTCGGTCGAGGCGTTCGCGATCGCCTCACCATCGGTCGAGACCCAGACCTCCGAGATCCGGGCCGCCGCTCGAGCCGCGAGGATCGGGTACTGGACCATCGGCCGCCCGCGCAATGGCAGGACGTTCTTGTCGATGATCGACTTCGAGCCCGCGCGGGCAGTGACAATAGCGACGTTCATGGTGTTGGAAATAGGGGGGAAACTTGAAGAAATAGGGACAGCCGCTGCTACATACCTCGGATCGGCTTCATCGAGGTAGGTTGGTGGCCCGAACTGCCATGGAAGTTCATCCGACGCGAACGATGGAGCTCCTCACGTGACGCCATGGCAACGGCTCGGCCGCAAGCTCGAGAAGCAGGCTACCCAGTGGATGCCGCCCGCGCTGCGGCGCAGCGTGTTGACGCTGCTCGCTCGCGATCGACCCAAGCGTGCGATCGACGTCCGTGAGGACGATGCGTTCATCGTCTCGTATCCGAAGTCCGGCAACACGTGGGTTCGCTTTCTGGTCGCGAACCTGCTGTATCCCGATCCGACGGACTTCGAGACCCTCGAGACCCGCGTCCCGACAATCTACAAGAACACGCGCCGCGAGCTCGACTCGTTTCCTTCGCCGCGCGTGCTGAAGAGCCACGAGTACTTCGATCCACGCTACCGCCGCGTCGTCTACCTCGTTCGCGACCCGCGCGACGTGGTGATCTCGTACTTTCACTACTCGCTACGCAAGGGCTCGATCGCCATGGGCCACTCGTTGACCGACTTCGCCGCGGACTTCCTCGCCGGCAAGATGGGCAACGTCGGTAGCTGGCAGGAGAACGTCGCCAGCTGGCTGGCCGCGCGCGACGGATCTCCGAACTTCCTACTCGTACACTACGAGCACCTGCGCGCGCGTCCGGTCGACGAGGCGACCCGGATCGCACGCTTCTTGAACTGTGCCTCCGACCAGGTCTCGATCCAGCGCGCGGTCGCCGCGAGCTCGTTCGAACGGATGCGCGAGCTCGAGAAGGCGAGCGGCTCGACGCTCCAGCTCAAGAAGAAGGGCGCCGACATCCCGTTTGTTCGCAAGGGACGTGTGGGAGGTTGGCGTGAGGAACTTCCGGATGATGTTCGCGTCGCCATCGAGGCTGCGTGGGGGCCGCTCATGCAGCGTCTCGGTTACTTGTGACCCCCAGACCCCCGCCGATACCCCAAGTCGCCATCTCACCTCTACAGATTCCTGTAAAACGGTCGTCCTCGGACACAAAGAGGAGGGACGATGAAGGTACTGAGCACGATTTTGGCCGCGGCAGCCCTGGTTGGCGGTTGTGGTGATGGTGAAGACGCCGATGATGTGTCGACGACGAGTCAGCAAGTGGGAGCTCCCTACAGTGCGCTGAGCGATCAGACCACTGGCGATACGACAGGGTTCTTCGTCTTCTCTCCGTTCGGTACGACAACCGACGCGACGGTTTTCACGGGGACGCACTTCACATTCAAGCTGACGCGGCTCCGCGCGTCTTTCATCAACATCACCTGTGATCCGAATGGTCCGGTCGAATCGACCGAGGTCGGCTCGGTGGGCGTGGCGCTCTACGGCGAGAAGTATCAGGTGTCGAAGAACACCGGTTCGATCGGCAGCGGTCTTCAGACCGGCTCTTGCTACCGCATCAAGGTTCTCCTCGATAACGCGCCTGTCGGCTTCAGCGATATCCAGGTGACCTCCGGTACCGCCGACGCGCCGTTCCATCGCGTCACGCCGGGCAGCAACTTGACGTTCAAGTTCCGCGCGGAGAGCGCGCTCAACGACGACGGCGACGGCGACGGCGTGCCCGACTTCCGCGACAACTGCCCGGCCGATCCCAACCCTGACCAGGATCCTGGCGCCTGCGCGCCGCCGGCCGATAGCGACGGCGACGGCGTGCCCGACTCGACGGACAATTGCCCCAACGCATCGAACGCCGACCAGAGCGACTTCGACGGCGATAACGTCGGCGACGCCTGCGACGGTTGCGCGAGCGATCCCGCCAAGTCCGCTCCAGGGGTTTGCGGCTGCAACGTGGTCGAGGATGCCGGTGACTCGGACGGCGACACGGTCGTGAACTGCTTCGACGCGTGCCCGGCGAACCCGTTCAAGTCGCTGTCGGCGGGCCACTGTGGTTGCGACGAGATCGATGCCGACACCAACGGTAACGGCCAGATCGATCCGGGCGACTCGTGCGGCGTCTGCGCGCCCGCACCCTGACCCGAGAGCACTTCTCGTGTGAACGCCGCGGTCTGTAGGACCG
>JAEYYY010000695.1 GCA_023430775.1 Pseudomonadota bacterium | reverse complement strand
CCGATATCGACACCGACGCGTCGAGTCTGTGCTCGTCGACGGTCAAGAACACCACCGCGTGCGTCGTTGCCGGCGGCACGATCTCGATCAGCAACGGGGTCAGCGTGCGCGCGACCGGCAACAAGCCGCTCGTGCTGCTCGCCACCACGGGTGCGATCACGATCGATGGCACGCTCGACGTCGCCAGCCACGTCAACTTCCCCAACGCCGTCGTTCCCGCTGCCGCATCGAACTTCGCCGGCTGCGATGCGGGGACCCTGCCCAACAACGGCGGCGGCGGCGCCGGCGGCAGCTTCGGCACCCAAGGGGGCAACGGCGGCATCGGACGCAACGTCGCTGCGAGCAATGGCGTCGCCGGTGCTGCGCAGGTTCCCACCGCGCTGCGCGGGGGTTGCAAAGGTCAGGACGGAAACGGTGCGGCGAACTTCGGCGTCGGAGGAGATGGTGGCGGCGCGGTCTATCTGATCGCCGAGACCGCGATCAACATCGGTGGCACGGGCGTGATCAACGCGTCCGGTGCCGGCGCGACGGACGGCTTCGTCGGCGGTTCCGTCGGCGGCGGTGGTGGCGGATCGGGCGGATTGATCGGGCTCGACGCGCCCGCGATCGCCAATGCGGGCAACGTGTTCGCCAACGGCGGCGGCGGTGGCGAAGCGAGTGGCGGCAGCAACCCGAACACGCGCCAGCTGGCGTTCTGCGGAGCCGATCCGGTCGGCATCGGTCCCGCGCCCGGCGGCAATGGTGGCACCACCAACGGTGGTAACGGCGGCGCCGGCGCAGCGAACACCGCCAACGGAACCAACGGTCAAAACAACCCCGGTGGCGCCTCCGGTGGTGGCGGCGGCGGTGGTGGTGGCGTCGGCGTGATCAAGGTGTTCGGCGGCACCCTCGGCGGCAATCGCTCGCCCGCGCCGACCTGACGGTCACGCGGTGTGGCTGCGGACGAATGCGAGCGTGCGCTCCCACGCCTTCGCGCACGCAGCGGCGTCGTAGACCTCGGGGCGCTGGTCGTTACAGAACGCGTGCTGCGCGTCGTAGACGTGGAGCTCCATGTTCTGGATGCCGGCCTTCACCTTCTCGGCGCCGGCGACGGTGGCCCAGTCATCGTGCGTCGCGAAGTGCGCCTGCACCGGCGCGTCGACCTTCGACCAGTCGAGATCACCGGGCAAGCCGTAGTACGCGACCGCGGCGGAGAGCCCGCGGACGTTGACCGCGGTCGCCAGCGTCAGCGCGCCGCCCATGCAGTAGCCGGTGACCGCGACCTTGCCGGAGCAGCGCGCGTGGCTCTTCAGGTAGGCGACGGTCGCGCCGATCTCCTGCACGGCCTTGCCGAAATCGAGCGCCTTCATCGCCGCGCCCGCTTCGTCCGCCTTGCCGATCGGGATCACCTTGCCGTGATAGAGGTCCGGCATGATCGCGACGAAGCCGGCATCGGCCCAGCTCTGCGCGATCGACGCGAGCTGCTCGTTGACGCCCCACCACTCCTGGAGGAGGACGACGCCCGGCGCCCTGGCCTCTCCCTCCGGAAGCACCAGCACGGCCGACAGCTCGCTCGAAATGTTTACTCGCTCGCTCATGATCTGCCCTCGTCGGTAGGTGGTGTGTATAACTCGCGCCATGTCGGGACCGAAAGGCGCGCGCGGGAAACGCTTCAGCGAGGGTCTCGATCCGGCGGCGGCGCGCATGAATGCCTCGGTCGCCTTCGATCACCGGTTACTCCCGTTCGATGTCGCGGGCTCGATCGCACACGCCGAGATGCTCGCCGCGAAGGGCCTCATCAGCGAGGCCGACGCGAAGGCGATCATCGCGGGGCTGCGCCGCGTCGAGACCCGCCTCGCGACCGGCGAGCTCGCGTGGGACGACGCGCTCGAGGACGTTCACATGAACGTCGAGGCGCGGCTCGTCGACGACATCGGTGATGCCGGCCGGCGGCTGCACACCGCGCGCAGCCGCAACGATCAGGTCGCGACCGATCTGAAGCTGTATGCCCGTGCGGCCGCGAAGCAGCTGTGCATGCGCATCGATCAGGTGCGCCGGCAGTTGCTCGTCCAGGCACGCGCGCACGTCGACACGCTGCTCCCGGGCTACACGCACCTGCAGCGCGCGCAGCCGACGCGCCTCGCCCATCACCTGCTCGCGTACGACGCGATGCTCGCGCGCGATCACGGCCGGATCGCGGATGCCGCGAAGCGCGCCGATGCCTCGCCGCTCGGCTCGGGAGCGCTGGCAGCGACCACGCTGCCGATCGATCGCGAGCACACGATGCGCGGGCTCGGCTTCAGCCATGTCACGAACAACTCGCTCGACGCCGTCGGTGATCGCGACTTCGCGATCGAGCTGGTCGCCGCGTGCGCGCTCGCGCAGGTCCACCTGTCGCGGCTCGGCGAGGAGCTCGTGCTGTGGATGTCGCAGGAGTTCGGCTTCGCGAAGATCGGCGAGGCGTACTGCTCGGGCAGCTCGTTGATGCCGCAGAAGATGAACCCGGACCTCGCCGAGCTGATCCGCGGCAAGAGCGGGCGCGTGATCGGTGACTGGGTCACGCTGATGACCGTCGTCAAGGGTTTGCCGCTCGCCTACAACAAGGATCTCCAGGAGACCCAGGAGCCGCTGTACGACGCCGTCGAGACGCTCGAGGCGAGCCTCGAGGTGTGTCGCGGCATGATCGCGTCGCTGACGTTCGACACCGAGAAGATGCGCACCGCGATCGATCGCGGCTATCTCGTGGCCACCGAGCTCGCCGATTACCTGGTCACCAAGAACGTGCCGTTTCGCGAAGCCCACGATGCGGCCGGCTATCTGGTGAAGCTCGCGAGCAAGCGAGGCGTCGAGCTGGCGGCGCTGACGCTCGAGGACATGCGCACCGGGCATGTCGCGTTCGACAGCGATGTCACCAGCTGGCTCGATCCGGCCCGCGCCGTCGAGCGCCGCGACGTGATCGGCGGCCCGGCGCGCGCTCGGGTGATCGCCGAGATCGAACGCAGCGAAGCGGAGCTTCTCGGTCGGTGATCGTGTAAAACGCGGCGATGCCTCCGTTCGAGTACAAGTCCGGCGAGCTGTATTGCGAGGACGTTCCGCTGTCGAAGATCGCGGCGGAGGTCGGCACGCCGTTTTACGTCTACAGCCGCGGCGAGATCGAGCGCGCCTATCGCGCCTTCGATGCCGCGCTCGAAGCCGTTCCGCACCGCATCTGTTACGCGGTCAAGGCGTGCTCGACGCTCGGCATCCTGAAGGTGCTGATCGAGTGCGGTGCCGGCGCCGACATCGTGTCGGTCGGCGAGCTGTTCCGCTGGCAGAAGGCGGGTGGCAATCCGCAGCACGTCGTGTTCTCCGGCGTCGGCAAGTCCGAGGACGAGATGCGGGCGGCGATCACCGCCGGCATCGATTGCTTCAACGTCGAGAGCGCCGAGGAGATGGGCGTGCTCGGCCGGGTCGCGCGCGAGATGAAGGCCACCGTCAATGTCGCGCTGCGCGTCAACCCCGATGTCGATCCGCAGACGCACCCGTACATCTCGACCGGCCTCAAACAGAACAAGTTCGGCGTGCCGATGTCGGAGGCCGTGCACCTCCTGAAGAAGGCGCAGGCGATGGGCGGGCTCGCGGTCGCCGGCGTCGATTTTCACATCGGCTCGCAGCTGACCAAGACCTCGCCGTTCACCGACGCGATCGCGCGGCTGGTCGCGCTGGTCGACGAGCTGGCCGCGGCCGGCATCGAGCTCCATCACGTCGACATCGGCGGCGGGCTCGGCATCGATTACGGCAAGGGCGAGACCATCGTGTCGCCGGCGGAGTACGGCCAGGCGGTCGCCAAGGCCCTGGCACCGCTCACCCAGCGCGGGCTGACGGTCTACACCGAGCCGGGGCGCGTGCTCGTCGGTGGCGCCGGTGCGCTGGTCACCGCGGTGATGTTCCGCAAGCGCAACGAGGCCAAGCACTTCACGATCGTCGACGCGGCGATGAACGATCTGATGCGGCCGGCGCTGTACCAGTCGTTCCATCCGATGCAGCCCGTCAAGCAGACGGACAAAACCGCGATCGTCACGGATATCGTCGGCCCGATCTGCGAGACCGGCGATTTCTTCGCGCGCGACCGCGAGCTCCCCGAGCTGATGCCGGGTGAGCTGCTGTGGATCGGCGCCGCCGGCGCGTACGGCGCGGCGATGGCATCGAACTACAACACCCGGCCCCGCGCCCCCGAAGTCCTCGTGCGAGGAAGCACGTACACGGTGATCCGGCGCCGCGAAACGCTCGAGCAGCTGATCGCCAGCGAGACTTGATATCCTCGGGGGCGTGAAGCGCCTGGTGCTGCTCGTGTTCGCGATCGTCGCGTGTGGGGACAACGACGATCACGAACGCCTGCAGGGCGGTGACATCACCAGCTTCGATCGCAGCGAGCTCGCGTTGACGCATCCGATCGCGACGCTGACCGAGGAGCAGCTCGATCGCCACAACCTCGGGCGCGGACCGTTCGCGTTTCACTGGACGCCGCCGCAGCTCGGGCCACTGTTCAACCACGACTCCTGCGTCGCCTGTCACGCGAGCAACGGGCGCGGCGAATCCCAGATCGGTCCCGACGTGTTCGGCTCGCAGGCGCTGATCCGCGTCAGCCAGATCGAGGGCGAGCCGGAGGTGCCCGGCGGTCAGGTCCCGGTGCCGGGGTTCGGGTTGCAGCTCCAGGATCACGCCACGTTCGGTGTCCCCGAGGTGCGGGTGACGCTGACCTGGATCGAGGTCGGCGAGCTGTTCGCCGACGGCGAGGTGATCATGATGCGCGAGCCGCGGATCGCGGTCACCCAGCCCAATGGCGATCCGATGCCGCAGGGCATCCAGATGTCGTATCGCCAGGCGCCGCCGCTGATCGGGCTCGGGCTCCTCGAGGCGATTCCCGACGACCGGCTCCTCGCGCTCGCGGATCCCGACGACGCCGACGGCGATGGCATCTCGGGCCGGGTCAACCTCGCGTGGGACGAGGAATCGCAGACCACGCGCATCGGCCGGTTCGGTCACAAGGCGAGCGTGCCGCGGCTGATCGAGCAGGTGGCCGGCGCGTTCGCCAATGACATGGGCCTGACGAACCGGATCTTCCCCGACCCCGATCCGAACGCGCCGCTCCAGGACGTCAACGACAAGCAGCTCGTCGACTCGGGCTTTCACATCGCCACCCTCGCGGTGCCGGCGGCCGCCCCGCGCGACGGCGAGGCCGAGCACGGGCGCGTGCTGTTCGACGACTTCGGCTGCGCGAGCTGCCACACGCCGACGCACGTCACCGGCGGCGATCACGAGGTGTTCCAGCTCCGCCATCAACGGATCCACCCGTACACGGATCTGTTACTTCACGACGTCGGCGATCGCCTGACCGACACCCGCGATGACTTCCTGGCCACCGGTCTCGAGTGGCGGACGCCACCCTTGTGGGGCATCGGTCTGACGCAGCTGGTCGCGCCGAACACGACGTTCCTTCATGATGGAAGGGCGCGTACGCTCGCGGAAGCCATCATGTGGCATGGCGGTGAGGCCGCCTTGGCGAAGGAGGCGTTCCGGGGTGCCTCGAAGGCAGATCGAGATGCCTTGCTGGCGTTTCTCGCGACGCTGTGAGGCGTACAATCGGTGAGTCGTGGAGGACGACGATCACCTGCCGACGGATGCGGAGGAAGCACCTCCGCGTCACAAGCGTGCGCCCACGGTGGACGATGCGCGCCTGAAACCCGGCACGCCGGTCGGTGACACCGGCTACGTGATCGACGAGGAGATCGGCAAGGGCGGCATGGGTCACGTGTACAGCGCGACCCACCGGATGATCGGCAAGCGCGCCGCGATCAAGGTGCTCAAGCCCGATGTCTCGCGATCGCCGATCGTCGTCGAGCGCTTCATCCAGGAGGCGCGCGCGGTCAACCAGATCCACCACCCGAACATCATCGACATCTTCGCGTTCGGTGCGCTCGAGGACGGCCGCGCGTACCACATCATGGATCTGTTGATCGGCGAGTCGCTGCGCAAGCGGCTCAAGCGCGGACCGCTGATCCCGAGCGAGGCCGCGAGCGTGATCGAGGAGACCGCGCTCGCGCTCACCGCGGCGCACGAGAAGGGCTTCGTCCATCGCGATCTCAAGCCCGACAACATCTTCCTCCAGCAACGCGAGGATCGCTGGCCCGAGGTCAAGCTGCTCGATTTCGGTCTCGCGAAGCTGATGCCCGAGGCCGGCTTCTCGCCGTTCAAGACCAAGACCGGCGTCATGCTCGGCACGCCCGAGTACATGTCGCCCGAGCAGGCGCGCGGCACCGGCGTCGATTACCGCACCGATATCTACGCGCTCGGCGTGGTGATGTTCGAGATCATGGCGGGCCGGCGGCCCTTCGTGTCGTCGGGAGATCCGTTCGCGACGTTGATGATGCACGCCGAGGAGCCGCCGCCGTCGCTCAAGAACTTCGTCTCGGACCTGCCGGAGGAGATGGTCCAGCTGGTCGACACGATGCTGGCGAAGGATCCGGCCTCGCGGCCGTCGCTCGCCGCGGTGCGCACCGTGATCAAGCGCCTGCGCTCGACGCAGCTGCCGCCTCGCACGCTCGCCCTCGAGCTCTCGCAATCGCGCAAGCCGCAGCCGGAGCTGGCGAAGGAATCGATCGGTGACATCTCGGCGTCGCGGCTGGGCGCCGATTCGATCCTGCCGGGTGACAGCAAGCCGCTACCGAAGCTGCCGTCGACGGTGGCGGGCGATCGCAAGCTCAGCCGGCCGCCCTCACAGCCTCCGCAACCGAACGTTCCCGCCGGCGATCAGCTCGCGCGAGGCAGCGGCCTCGCCGTGCCCACCGCGGCGCCGAACGCGAAGACCAGCCTGGCGCAGACGAGCCTGGGAACCCCGGTGGCCAGGCCCGTCACTCAGCCGCCCGTGAATCACAGCGTCCCGCCGATGAACGCGGGCGCGTATCCCGCGAGCCCGCCGCAGTCGAGCCCCGCGATCCCGCTGCCGAGCCCCGGCTATCCATCGCCGGCGAGCATGCCGCCCACGCCCGTCGCGTCGATCCACGGTGGCAGCATGCCGCCGACGTCGCTGGCCTCGATCCACAGCGGCAACGCGAGCATGCCGCCGACCTCGCTCGCATCGATCCACAACCCGAACGCCAGCATTCCGCCGACGCCGGCGTCGAAGCACCAGAGCTTCGGATCGCTGCATCCGCCGGCGCAGTCGACGCACGGCGGGCGCAACGTCGGTCGCGACAGCGGTCCGACGGCGGGACTGCAGCCGACGCACGGCGCAGTTGCCAAGGGGCAGACCGGCACCGAGGTCGGCGTCCCGCCCGCGCCGACCGCGCAGCCGCAGTCGAACAGCCGGTTGTGGCTGATCATCGGCGCCGCGATCTTCATCGCTGCGGGGATCGGGATCGCGCTCGTCCTCGTCGGTTGATCGCCCGCGAGCCGGGCAGGCTTTGTACACTGGTGGCCGTTGTCGACTCGCTGGCCGGCGAGCACCGAAGCATGTCCCTATGAAACGCTGTCCGCGCTGCCAGACCAACTACACGGATGAAGTGCGGTGGTGCCCCGCGGATGGGACTCCGACGGAGGATCTGGCGCCGGTCTCGCCGGCCGCGCTCGCCGCCGCTGCGCTCGACGACATCCCCGAGGGCTCGCCGACGATCCGCGACATGCAGGCCGTGCAGCCGCCGGACACGCTGACGCCCGATCCCGCAGCGCCGCAAGGCCCGTCGACGATCCGCGGCACGCCCGACGTTCGCGAGCCCGCCGAATCGGCGATCCCCGTGATCGCGCAACGCGGTCCCGCGCTGCCGCCGGCGCTCGCCGAGATCGCGGCGTCGATCCCCGGTGCGGTGGTGCAGCCGCTCGCAGCGCAGAGCGACTCCTCGCGCGCGAAGACGGTGATGGGTGCACCGGCACCGCGCCTGCCCGCGCAGCCAACGCCACCACCGCCGCTCGCCGGTGCGATCGTCCAGCCGGCTTCGCACGGCGACTCCTCGCGCGCGAAGACGGTGATGGGTGCACCGGCACCGCGCCTGCCCGCGCAGCCAACGCCACCACCGCCGCTCGCCGGTGCGATCGTCCAGCCGGCTTCGCACGGCGACTCAGCGCGCGCGAAGACGGTGATGGGTGCACCCGCGCCGCGATTGCCGGCGCAGCCAACGCCACCACCGCCGATCAAGGCGCCGACGACGGTCGCCGGTGCGGAGGCGCAAGTGATCCCGTCGGGCTCGTCGACGCCCGGGCCGAACGCCACAGATCTACCGGCGACGCCGACGACCGTGCCCGGCGCGCCGCTGCCGCCGATCGGCTCGCCGCTGATGAGCACGTTCATGGGCACGACCTCGGAGCCGCCGCGCACGCCCGCCGGTTCGACGACGACGCCGGCGCAGCTCGCCGCGACCACCGGCCCGGCCGGCAACACGTTCATGGGCGCGGCCTCGGCGATCCCGCGCGCGCCCGCGATGACGGGACCGCAGGTATCACAGCCCGCATCGGCGACGACGCCGGGCATGCAAGCGCAGCAAGGCGCCCACATCCCGCCGCCCGGTGCAGTCACCGCCGGCTGGGACATCCCCGACGCGCCGGCATCGTCGATCCCCGGCATGCAGGCGCAACCTGCATCGTCGACGACGCCGGGCATGCAAGCGCAGAGCGCCGGGGCCACGACAGCCACCACGCCGGCATCCGCGACAACGCCGGGCATGCAAGTGCAGCAAGGCGCCCACATCCCGCCGCCCGGTGCAGTCACCGCCGGCTGGGACATTCCCGACGCGCCGGCATCGTCGATCCCAAACATGCAGGCGCAACCTGCATCGTCGACGACGCCGGGCATGCAAGCGCAGAACGCCGGAGCCACGACAGCCACCACGCCGGCCTCGTCGACGACGCCGGGCATGCAAGCGACGCCGGCCTCGTCGACGACGCCGGGCATGCAAGCGCAGCAAGGCGCCCACATCCCGCCGCCAGGTGCAGTCACCGCCGGTTGGGACATTCCCGAGGCGCCGGCGTCGTCGATGCCCGGAATGACTGCCTCGCCGGATCTGCCCGCAGCGCCGTCGCCCGTCGCGCCGAGCGCTCACACGCCGGGTCCTGTCTCGCTCGGTTGGGATATCCCCGAACAGCCGGCCGGTACGTCGCTGACCGGTGCACCCGCGCAACCCGCGTCGCCGGCCGCGCTGGTAGAGGCCGCGCAGGCCGCGCCGAAGATCGATCGAGCACAGTCCACCCTGCCCGGCTTTGCCCCACCCGCCGAGATCATGCGCGCGATCCAGGAGCAACGCGCGAAGACCGCGGCGATGCGCGCGCCGCAACCGATGGCATCGCCGCAGGTCTCGCCGGAGGTCTTCGAGCCGTCGGGCTCGATGGCCGCGCCCTCGACGCCGGCCGCCGATCCATCTCAGGGCACCTTACCGGCGGGCTCCGTCGCACCGCCCTCGACGCCACCGCCGCCGGATCAACCAGCACCGCCGCTCGAGGGCGCGGCGCCGGTGAGCAAGCCGCCGTCGGCATCGATGCTCGAGGCACCCGCCTATCCGGCGCAGCCCACGCCCACCCCGGCGAAGCGCTCGGCATCCGAGACCGACGATGCGCTGCGCGCGGCGAAGGGCAACCGCGCGCTGTGGATCGTGCTCGTCGTGATCGCCGTGCTGGTGATCGGCGGGGTGATCGCGATCCTGGTCACGCGTTGACCGCGAAGACGCGAGTCGCGCCGGCCTGCGACGGTGATCTGCTCCGGCAACTGTACGGGCATCGCCCCGGCAGCGAGCGCTATCGTTCGCGCATGTCGATCATCGATCGCGCCGTTGCCCGCGAGCTCGCCGAGCGCTGGATCGCGGCGTGGAACAGCCACGACCTCGAGCGCGTGCTCGCGCTGTACGACGACCAGTTCGAGATGCGCTCGCCCTTGATCGTCGAGCGCGGCTTCTCGCCGACCGGCAGCCTGCGGGGCAAGGAGGCGATCCGACCGTACTGGGGCGCCGGGATCGTCGCGCAGCCGCCGATCCGGTTCGAGCTGATCGATGCGTACGGCGGCATCGATACGGTCGCGATCCACTATCGCCGCGTCGGCCGGAAGCTCGTCCTCGAGGTCCTCGAGCTCGATGCGCAGCGCCGGATCGTCCGCGGCGGCGCTTGCTACGGCGCCGCCGCCTAGCGGAACCGCGCGACGATCAGCGTCAGGTCGTCGGTCTGCTTCTCCATGAACGCCTTGACGTCGTCGAGGATGGCATCGCAGATCGCGGCGACCGGTTGTTTGCGCGTGCGCTCGATCGCCGCGATCACGCGCGGCAGGTCGAACTGGTCGCGCGCCGCGTTCATCGCCTCGGTGATGCCATCGGTGAACAGCACCAGCGTGTCGCCGGGATCGAGGGCGAGATGACGATCGACGTTCATCGCGGAGACGTCGGGCACGGCGGCAAGCCAGGCACCCGGCGTCTCGATCTGCTCGATCGCGCCACTGCGCCGGCAGACGAGGATGTCCTCGTGCGCGCCGGCGAACCGCACGTTGCCGGTGGTCGAGCACGCGAGCAGCGAGCAGGTGACGTGCTCGTCGGTGTGGAGGCGCTTGCGAATGTTGTCCCACAGCGCGCGATTGGCGGTGGCGAGCACGGCGGTGGGAGATGCCGCAGGATCGGCGCGCACGACCGCGCCGACGATGCTCTGGAGCATCAACATGATCATCGCCGGCCGCAGCCCGTGACCGGCGACATCGCCGATGCCGAACCAGCAGTGCTCGCCGGCGGAGATCACGTCGTAGTAATCGCCACCGACCTCGGAGGCCGGCAGCATGCGCGCCGCGACCTCGAACAGTGGGTGTGCGCTCTCGCCGGGGAGGAGCGAGGTCTGCAGCACCATCGCGATCTCGAGCTCGCGCTGGAGGCGATCGCGCTCGTCGGCGATCCGCGCGTAGAGCTCCTGCATCTCGGCGGAGCTCAGCTCGAGCGAGCGCTCGAGGAGTGCGCGATCGGCGTCGGTCTCCTTGTAGGTGCGCGAGATGTCGTCGAGCAGCGTCGCCCACTCGTCGGCGCATGGAGGCGTGTTGCGATCGGCGTTGCTCTTGCGGATCTGGCGCACCAGCAGACGATGCAGCTCGTCCGTCATCATGCCTCGACGGTGACCAGATCCGTCGCCATGGTCTTCAGCGCGTGCAGGCTGCGGCGCTGCCACGGGATCCCTGCATTGGTGC
This sequence comes from Pseudomonadota bacterium, assembly GCA_023430775.1. Taxonomy (GTDB): domain Bacteria; phylum Myxococcota_A; class Polyangia; order Haliangiales; family Haliangiaceae; genus JABFXX01. The sequence continues at coordinate 26,922 of JAEYYY010000695.1, read as the reverse complement.
GAAATCGGATCTTGTAGCGCTTGGTCTCGGGCAACTCGGTGACGTCGTTGACCCAGGTCACCAGGCTCTTGAAGCACGACGAATTCATGAACTCGAGGTTGGTGAAATCGACGGTGACGGTGGCGACCTCGAGCGATCGCGCCTGGGCATGCAGCGCCTGTACGAGCGACGACATCACCGCCGCGGCGGGAAGCTCTGCCGAGCCACCGAGCTGCACCTCGATCTCGGCCGGCTCACGCGTGTGAGCCACGATCGCGATGCCCGAGCCCGCGGTATCGATGGCCAGATCGAGCAAAGCCACTTCGAGACCGTAACACGACGGCGTCAGCGCTTCGCGACCTGGACCCGCGCGTCGTTGTACGCCGCCTGGCCGCCGAGGTCGGCGAACCGTTGCGGGATCAGCGCGTTGGCGGTCATGCCGTTGGAGGTGTGCTTGCGCCACAGGCCCTTTGGCAACACGCAGACCCCGGGGCGCACGTCACCGATCCTGGCGTTGCAGTGCACCTCGCCGTGCTCGTTGAAGATGCGTACCGGATCCCCGTCGGCGATGCCACGCGCCGCCGCATCGACACTCGACATCTCGAGCGTGCCCGGCGCCTTGCGCAGCTGACCGAACGTCGACGACACCTGGGTCGCGAGCGCGGGCGAGATCAGCGCCAGCGGATAGCTGTCGGTGCCCGGATCGGCCTTGAACGTGTAGAGCCCGCCGGCCTCGGCATCGAGCGCCGCCGAGACGAGATGGATCTTGCGATCGGGCGTGTCGGGGAAGACGTCGACGAACGGCAGCGGCGTCAGGCCCGCAGGCGGCGACGCGACGCCATGCTCGCGAAGCTCGCCCTTCATCTTGTCGCCGTGCGGGCTGGCGGCGAACGTGGCGTTGACCAGCTCGTCGTCGGTCATCGCATCGCCGGGCCGCATCAGCCCGAGGCGCACGAGGAGCGCACCGAACAGCTGGTTGTTGGAGCGCGCCTCGCCGGGTGCGGTGGCGACGGCCGGCGAATCGTAGAGGCGCATCGTGCCGTAGCCGCGCCGCAGATCGCGATGCTCGAGGAACGCCGTCGCCGGCAACACGACATCGGCGAGCTGCGCGGTATCGGTCATCACCTGGTCGTGAACGACCACGAACAGATCCTCGCGCGACAGCTGAGCGATCACGTCTCGCTGATCGGGTGCGGTGACCGCCGGGTTGCAGTTGTAGACGAACAGCAGCTCGACCGCCGGTTCGCGCAGCGTGCGCAGCGCGTTGCCGAGCTCGCTCATGTTGACGACGCGCGTCTTCGCGACCGGCTCGCCGATCGCGGTCTCGGCCGTCAGCGTCCACTTCGCATCGCCATTCGAGAGCGTGTAGCCACCGCCGCGAACACCGAACTTGTTGGTGATCGCCGGCAGCGCCAGCACCGCCGCGACCGCGCTGCCGCCGTTGCGATTGCGCTCCATGCCCCAGCCGCAACGGATCACCGCGGGTGACGCAGCGATGTAGAGGTCGAGGAACCGCTCGAGCTGCGCGACCGGCAGGCCCGCGACGCGCGCCGCCTCGTCGAGCGACCACTTCGAGGCGCGCTTCTGCAGCTCGTCGACCCCGGTCGCGTGGCGATCGAGGAACGCGCGATCGACCTTGCCGCGCTCGAACAGTGCGTGGATGAACGCCAGCGCGACCGGCAGATCCGCGCCCGGCCTGACGGCGAGATGGAGGTCGGCCCGCTTCGCGAGGGGCGTCGCGCGCGGATCGACGACGATCAGCTTCGCCCCGCGCTCGCGCGCTCGCTCGATCACCGGCACGAGGTGGATCGACGTCGCCGACGGATTGACACCCCACAGCACGACCAGGTTCGCGTGCCCGTAATCCTCGAGCGCGACGCCGGGCATCACGCCGTAGAGCCCGCGGGTGGCTGCCGTGGTCGCGGCCGCACAGAACGTGCGATCGAGCGTGCTCGCGCCCAGGCGGCGAAAGAATCGCGTCGCCAGCGCGCCCTCGGTCAACCAGCCATTCGAGCCACCGTAATGAAACGGCAGGATCGCCTCGGCGCCGGACCTCGCCTTGATCGTGGTGATCTTGTCCGCGATCAGATCGAGCGCTTCATCCCAGCTCGCATTGCGCCACGCCCCGCTGCCCTTCGGCCCGCTGCGGATCCTCGGCGTCAGCACGCGATCGTCGCCGTAGAGGTGATCGGCGATCTTGCGAACCTTGCCGCAGATGAAGCCATCGGTCAGCGGTCCGCGGGTATCGCCGTCGACCTTGATCACGCGCCCGTTCTCGACGGTGACCGCGAGGCCACACAGATCCGGGCAATCGAGTGGACACGCGGAGCGATGGACGGTCACCAGGATCCTCCGAAGCCGAACGTGGTGGTGGTCTTGCCGTTGGGGTCGACGGCCTTGCCGAGGGCGGGCTGGACCGAAGGCGCCAGCTTGGGTGCGTCGAGGTTGCGCGTCAGGATGCCGGCGGCGATCAGGCCGATCGCCATGCCGCCGAGCGAGAAGTTCGCGAGGTGCTCGCGCTCCGCCTCGGTGAACCGCGCGTTCTGATCGAGGCCACCCTGCGCGGCGCCGTAGACGAGCGTCTCGACCGCGAGCCCACCGAGGATGCCGATCACACCGCCGACATCGATCAACAGCGCGTGGGTGCGCGAGATCTCGAAGTACCGCGTCATCACCGAGCCGCCGATCGTGCCCATGCCGAAGCCGGTCAGCACGAGGCCGGCATAGACCTGGCGGCCCGGGCCGAACGACTCGGCGAACAGGAAGCCCGACAGCGTGCCCCACGACATCGCGCTGTTGATCAGCGCGGCATCACCCGGTTTGATCTTCGTGCGATCGCCGATGTAGTAGCCGACCGCGGCACCGCCGACCATGCCGAGGCCGGTGAACGGCAGGATCACCTGATCCTTGCTGGAGAACAGCGTGGCGCCGAGACCACCGACGGCAGCGCCGCCGAACGTCGACGTGATCGTCAGGTTGCTGGTCCCGAGCGCGAGATCGTCGGGCAGGTAGAGATAGCTGAACACCGCCGCGGCCGAGCCACCGCCGAGGACGCCGGCGACGGAGATCGCGCTCTGATCGAACGCGTTGAGGATGTTTCCCGCCGCGATCCCGCCTGCCACCGTCGAGACTCCGATCAGCTGGCGGCGGCCGAACTGCGGTTGCGGCTCGAGCTTGAGCCCGACCTGCGCGACCTCGTCGGGTTTGACCTCGACCTCTTTCTCGTCGTTGATCCGGCCCTGGCGCTCGGCGCGCACCTTGTACTTGCGAGCATCGAGCTTGGCTTCCCAGCGACCGACGCCGACGAACCGATCGATCGCGCCGTCGACGAGATAGATCTTGGCATCGGCGGGCGAGACCTGAACGACGACGCGCCCGGTCTTCGGCGTCAGCGGGACGAACTTCGCATCGTGGCGGCCGATCTTCGCGACCAGCGTCTCCGTGTGCGTCTCGTGGCCGCGCGCGCTGATCGTCATCGTGTACGTGTCGGCGACCAGCTCGATGGTGTCGCCACCGTTCGCGCGGCGCACCACGAAGCCATCGCGCTTGCGCTTGATCTCGATGTCGGCGCGGCCGGGCTCGGTCTGGACCTTGACGTACGACTTGAGATCCTTGAGCACCTTGATCCGCCGGATCACGTTCTCGCGATCCTCCTTGGGCTCCGGTGCACACGCGTTCGCGCGCTTCGCATCCTCGGGCATCTCGTCGACATAGCGCTGGAGGTACGCGACCGCGCGCTCGTAATCGAGCATGCGCTCGTAGGCCTGGCCGATGTCCTTGAGGATCGAATAGCCGAACGACGGGATCTTGCAGTAGCTCGACGCCAGCTCGAGCACCGCGCCCTTGTAGTCGCCCTGGAGATACAGCGTCTCGCCGCGCAGATAGTGCTCGCGGCCCTGCGCGGTGCGTACGTCCTCGGGCGCGTCGCTGTGCGGACAGTTATCGACTTCGAGCAGCGGTGCCTGCGCGCTCGCGATCCGACCGATCGCGAGCAGGATGACGAGGGCAACCCCGAAGCTCCTCACTTCCTGGGAACGGTACCGCCACCACCACCCGGGAAGCCACCGAAGTCACCGCCTCCCGAGCTGTGAGCCGAACCGGTGCCCGCACCTGTACCGCCGGTCTGCTTGGGCGGCGTGTACTGGACGGGGCGCCCGGCCTTCGCCTTGACCAGCTTGATCGTCGGGATCCCGACCTTGGGGTCGTAGTCCTTCGGGCTCTTCTTGAAGGACTTCTCCTCGTAGCCGGCGAGCTGGAGGATGAACTCGGTCTTCTCGGCGCTCTCGCGAACGCTTACCGTCATCGGCGTGACCTTCTCGCCCTTGGTGCCGGTACCGGGGAGGCCATCGACGAGCACGGTGGCGCCCGGCGGGTCGGAGACGATCTTCATCTCGACGAACTTCTCGGGAGGCAGCGGCGGCGCATCGGGTGGGCCCGCGCTCGCGTCCGGCGGCACCTCGGCCTTCTGCGCATCGGGCGGCACCGCGACCGGCTTGGCCGCCGAGCCACCCATCATCACCTTCACGGTCACCGCGACCGCAGCCACGATCACCGCGACGCCACCGATCCACACCACGTAGCGCGACGACGACAGCTTCTTCTGGATCTTGCGGCGCGGTCCGGTGATCCGCGCGCGCTCGGTCGAGTGCGTCGGATCGTCGAGCAGCGCGCTCAGGTCGTTGAGCAGCTCGTTGGCGCTCGAGTAGCGCTCGTCCTTGCTCTTCGCCATCGCCTTGCTGACGATGGCCTCGAACTCCTCGGACAGCTCCGGCCGCAGATCGCGCACCGGCTTCGGCGTCTCGTTGAGCACCTGCGAGATCACCGAGAGGTAGTTGTTGCCGATGAACGGGACGCGGCCGGTCGCGGCCTCGTACATGATCACGCCGAGCGCGTAGATATCGACGCGGGCATCGAGCTCGTCGTCGCCGCGCGCCTGCTCGGGAGACATGTAGAGCGGCGTGCCGAGCACCATGCCGGTCTGCGTCAGCCGCGGCTGTTCCTCTTCCTCGCCGGATGCACGCAGCGACTTCGAGATGCCGAAGTCCACCACCTTCACGAAGTCCTGATCCTTGCGCTTCAGCAGGAATAGATTTTCCGGCTTGATGTCGCGGTGAACGATGCCCTTGGCGTGCGCGGCGGCGAGCGCAGAGGCGGCCTGCGAGATCACCTTGAGGATCCGCTGCTCGGAGAGCTTGGTCTCGCGCGCCAGACACTCGGCGAGCGATTCACCCTCGAGGAACTCCATCACGACGTACGTGCGGCCGTCCTCGGTGGTGCCGATATCGGTGATGTCGATGATGTGCTCGTTGCCGACCGACGACGCGAGCTGCGCCTCTTGCCGCAACCGCTTCACGATCGCTTCGCGCTGCGCGTACTTCTCGAGTAGCACCTTGACCGCGACGCGCTTGCCGAGCTGCGTGTGGGTGGCCTCGTAGACAGCCCCCATGCCGCCCTGGCCGACCTTCTTGTTGATCAAAAACTTTCCGGACAGCGTGGTGCCGACCAGCTCGGTGGCGACCGCCGGCATGCCGGCCGAAGGCGTCGGCCCGGCCGCGGTCGGTTCGAGCGAGCGCACGCTGTCCGACTTCACGGCGGCGACCGCGGTGTCGTTCGCGCCGAGCATCGAGTCGCCCGGTCCGGAATCCAGCGAGCGCACGACGAGCCTGTTCGGGGTATCGGCTGCAGGCCTCCCCGGCTGGCTACCACTGGGGGGCTTGCCGCCAGTACCCGTCGTCATCGCGAGACACCTTGATGGTAGGTGGTGGCTCCGTCACAAGTCAAACGCTGCCCCTGCCACATGTATTTCTCATCTTGCCTTCATGCGCATTTTAGAATAAACAGTTCTTCGTGCAGCTCGCGCCACGCGCCGACCTCTTCCGTCTCCTCGGAGACGAAGACCGGCTGCGTCTGCTCGCGCTGTGCTCCGAGGATGAATTGACCGTCGGCGAGCTGGCCGCGTTGCTCGGCGAGAGCCAGCCGCAGGTCACCAAGAAGTCGCAACCATTGCGAGAAGTCGGCCTGGTGTCGACGCGGCGCGATGGCAACCGCACGCTGCTCCGCAGTCAGCCGGCGAGCGATCCGGTGGTCGAGGCGGCGCTCGAAGAGGGGCGCCTGCTGTGCAGCAAGGACGGCAGCCTCGCGAAGGTCGCGGCGATCGTCGCGCAGCGCGAGGAGCTATCTCGCAAGTTCTTCGATCAGGCGCCGGCGGAGGCCGAGCCGATCGTCGCCTCCCAGGAGCTCGCCCGCTGGTTGCCGCTGTTCGGGCCGCTCCTGCCCGGTCGCGAGCTCGCCGTCGATCTCGGCACCGGCGATGGCTCGCTGCTCCCGATCTTGTCGGGTCTCTACGCGCGCGTGATCGGAGTCGATCGCAGCGCGTCGCGGCTCGCGCGATGCTCGTCGCGGATCGCGACGTGGGGCCTGCCGAACGTCCGGCTGCGCGAAGGCGATGTCGACGATGCCGCCGTGCTCGCCGAGGTCGATCAGCGCGGCGGCGCCGATCTCGTGGTGATGGCGCGCGTGCTCCGCTATGCCGCTCGCCCGCACGAGGTGATCGCCACCGCGACGCGCCTGCTGCGTCCCGGCGCGCATCTCGCGATCGTCGATCTGGTCTCCCACGACGACGAATCGATGCGCGAGCAAGGTCATGTCTGGCTCGGCTTCGAGCCGGCGAAGCTCCGCACCTGGCTCGAGGCCGCCGGTCTCGATGTCGTCACGATCGCGCCGATCGGCGCGGAGCGCCCTCCTCACCAGATCGCGGTGGCCAGGAAACCACCGCGCGTTGTTTCCCTGCGCAGCTAACCCACGAAAGAAGAGAGAGATATGGACACCCGCACCGAGTTCCCGTCGTTCAAAGTCAAAGACCTCACCCTGGCCGAGCTGGGGCGCAAGAAGATCCGCATGGCCGAGAAGGAGATGCCGGGTCTGATGTCGCTGCGCGAGGAGTACGGCGCGAAGAAGCCGCTCGCCGGCGCGCGCGTCGCCGGTTGCCTCCACATGACGATCGAGACCGCGGTGCTGATCGAGACGCTGGTCGCGCTCGGCGCCGAGGTCACGTGGACGTCGTGCAACATCTACTCGACGCAGGACGAGGCCGCCGCGGCGATCGCGAAGGCCGGCGTGCCGGTGTTCGCGTGGAAGGGCGAGTCGCTCGAGGATTACTGGCAGAACATCGAGACCCAGCTCACCGCGTTCAAGGGCGGCAAGGGTCCGAACTTGATCCTCGACGACGGCGGCGATCTGACGCTGCTCGTTCACAAGGGTGCCGAGATGGAGAAGTCGGGCAAGGCGCCCGACCCGGCCACCGCCAGCAACGAGGAGATGCGCGTCATCTTCGCCACGCTGCAGGCGTCGCTGAAGCAGGACAAGACCCGGTTCACCAAGATGGCGGCCGAGATCAAGGGCGTCTCCGAGGAGACCACCACGGGTGTTCACCGTCTCTACGACATGGCGAAGACCGGCTCGCTGCTGTTCCCGTGCATCAACGTCAACGACTCGGTCACCAAGAGCAAGTTCGACAACCTCTACGGTTGCCGCGAGTCGCTGTTCGACGGCATCAAGCGCGCGACCGACGTCATGGTCGCGGGCAAGGTCGTCGTCGTCGCCGGCTACGGCGATGTCGGCAAGGGCTGCGCGCACGCCGCGCGTGGCCTCGGCGCTCGCGTGCTGATCACCGAGATCGATCCGATCTGCGCGCTGCAGGCGGCGATGGAAGGCTACGAGGTCGTGACGATGGAAGAGGCGGCGCCGCAGGCCGACATCTTCGTCACCGCGACCGGCTGCATGGACGTCATCACCGGCGCGCACATGCAGGTGATGAAGGACGAGGCGATCCTCGCCAACATCGGCCACTTCGATAGCGAGATCCAGGTCGCCTGGCTCGAGAACAACAAGGAGATCAAGGAAGAGAACATCAAGCCGCAGGTCGATCAGTTCATCTTCCCGAACGGCAAGCGCATCACGCTGCTCGCTCGCGGTCGCCTGGTCAACCTCGGCTGCGCCACGGGTCACCCGTCGTTCGTGATGTCGAACTCGTTCACCAACCAGACCATCGCGCAGATGGCGCTGTGGGCGAACGCGAACAAGGGCCAGGACGACATGACCGGCATGAAGTTCGAGGCCGGCAAGGTCTACGTGCTGCCGAAGAAGCTCGACGAGAAGGTCGCGCGTCTCCACCTCGGCAAGGTCGGCGTCAAGCTGACCCAGCTGTCGAAGACGCAGGCCGAGTACCTCGGCGTGCCGGTCGACGGCCCGTTCAAGCCGGACCACTACCGCTACTAGCTAGACTGCGGGCGTGGGGCACAACATCTCCGCGCTCGGGTGATCGCACGCTCGTCGCCGAGGGCCGCGTCAACCAGGTGTTGCGCGAGCTCGGCGTCGTGTGCGCCGGCGGCAACGACGAGTGGGACACCATCGGGCTCGGGGACTACCGACACAATCCCGATCACCTGGATAAGTTTCAAGAGCTCTGCGCCGAGCTCGGAGTGTGATCACTTCGCGCGGGTCGCGAAGCTGCCGGTCACACCCGCGGATCGACACGAGCCGCGCATCTCGTTCTGGAGGATCGCGATCACGCAGCCCTGGAGCGCATCGCCGCCGATCGCACCATCTTCCTTGCCGTCGCCGGGATCCGGCTCGAGCAGGCGCACCTCGAGCTCGCGCGCGACCTCGCCGAACGACAGCGGTGTGCGCGCGCGGCGCGACATCCGCTTGCTCTGGAGCCGGCGGACCTCGACACCGGGCGTGCTGCGCGGCAGGTGGGTCTGGCCGACGGTGCTCGACGTGGTGACCCAGGTGCAGCACGAGCCGGTATCGATCATCACGCGCATCGTCTGATCGCCGAATGCGACGTCGATGCCGGGCGTGTACTCGCCGTGGCCGGTGGTCGCGGAGAACCGCAGGCCACTGACGCGATCGAGGTGCTCGTCGATCGCGTCGGTGGGGATGCGGGCGAGGCGCGCCGCGCCGAAGTCGACGATCAGCGCACTGTCGTCGGTCGCGAGCGAGGCCGGCGAGATCACGCCCGCGATCTCGCAGCCCTCGCGCGCGAGCGGTGAATGGCTGCCGAGCATCATCAGCTGCGGGATCGGCATCGCCGGCAACCCGGGCACCACGAAGGTCTTGGCCTTGACGCGCAGCACGGGCACGCCGCGGCCACCACCGAGGCGGTCGAGGTTGTCCTCGAGCTCGAGGTTCGCGCGCTTCGCGAACGATTCGTAGACCACGTTGGTGAACGCGCCGGAGTCGATGATGAACCAGCCGAGCGTGCCGTCGATCTGCACCGGCATCAGCATGTTGTTGCGCGTGCACTCGACGCGAGACAGCGCCACACCCTCGAACACCGGCGTCGACAGCGGCGGCATCGCAGGAGCGCCACCGCAGCTCGCGACCGCGAACCAGAGGAGGTGACGGCCTGCCATTCTTCAAGCTTGCACTGGAGCGGCCGGTTGCGCCCGTCCCTGTCGCGGTGCGACGATGAGCGGATGCGGGTGCTCGTGGTGACGCTGCCGGACAAGGGGAACTACCACCCGCTGCTGGGGCCGGCGGCCGAGCTCGTGCGCCGCGGTCACGACGTGACATTCACGTGCCAGCACGACATCTCCGCCGAGCTGAGTGCAGCGGGCGCCAAGGTCAAGCTGGCCTCGGGCGCACAGCCCGCGCCGAAGGAGCCGTCCGGCGAGAAGCTGGCGAAGCACCTGTTCGATCCGGTGTCGCTGGCGGGCTTCAATCGCAAGCTGCTCGTCGACGCCCCGCGCGCCTTTGTCGAGCCGATGCGCGAGGTGATCCGCTCGGTCAAACCCGACGTCATGGCGATCGACACCGTCGCGTACGCCGGTGTGATCGCCGCCGAGCTCGAGAAGGTGCCGTGGGTCGGCTGGGCGACGTCGCTCGGTCCGGTGATTCCCGATAGCTTCGACAGCCGGCTGATCCGCACGCTGCGCCTGCTCGATGCCGCGCGCGGCGCGATGTTCCAGAGCCACAACGTCAGCGCGAAGTTCCGCGTCGTCGATGCGCTGTCGCCGCGCGGCACCGCGGTGTTCGCCACCGAGGCGCTGACCGGTCCAGCGCCGAGCGACGACATCCACCTCGTCGGGCCGTCGCTCGGTGGCACCCGCGGTGGCGACAAGGTCGATCTCGCGTTCGCGGAGGGCCGGCCGCTCGTGTACGCGACGTTCGGTACGCACGCGTATTACCAGCCCGCGCGCTTCGACAAGCTGTTCGAGGCCGCGGCGTCGGTCGACATCGCGATCGTCTGCGCGATGGGGCCGCTCGCCGAGGAGTACGAGGACTCGCGATGGGTCCGCTGCGTCAACTACGTCGATCAGATCGCGCTGTTGCCACGCTGCGCGGCGGTGCTGCATCACGGTGGCTCGAGCACGGTGATGGAAGCGTGCGCGTTCGGCGTGCCGCAGATCGTGGCGCCGGTCTACAACGACCAGCCGCACAACGCGCGGCTCGTCCAGCGCGCCGGCTGCGGCGTCTCGATCGATCTCGAAGGCGCACCGACCTCGGAGCTGGTGGCGGCGCTCGAACGCCTGCTCGCCGACGGCGACGAACGCACGGCTGCGCGTGAGGTCGCGACCAGCTATCTCGCGCGTCCCGGCTCGCGCGGCGCCGCCGATCTGGTCGAGAAAGCGCGCGCGTAAGAAACCTTCGCGCGAGAAATCCGCAGTCGATTTTTCGACAGCGAGAAAGTTCGCTGGTGAATCGGGCAGCCGGACTCTGCCACCATCAGCGGCTCGCGATGAAGGCCATGGTGGTGGTGCTCTTCCTCGTCGGCTCCGCGCGCGCGCATGCCGATGTTCGTCAATTGCGGCAGGCGACGGCGCTGCGCAGCGAGCTGCCCGTCTCCGCGTCACCAGCTGCGATCGAGCCACGCGTGATCGCGAACGTGTTCGATCCGGCGCTGCGCGCGAACGAGCTGCGAACGATCGTCGAGGACGAGGAGGCGGTGCTTCCCGATCCGATCAAGCCGCCGGAGAGGAAGCCGTGGCGCGCGCGGATCTCGGTGCTGCCGATGGGCTCGATGGCGAAGGGAACGGGGAGCAAGGGCGTGAAGCTGAAGATCCGGTTTTGAAACACGGATCGAACACCCGCGTTACACGGCGATGACTGCTGGCTGATCGACTGGCCGGCAGTGCGCCAGGACGGAACGGCGCGATCCGGTGGATTCGCGGATCTACGGCCTGGGTTGAAAGTTGCACTTTTAACTTTCAACATGACGTCAAGATATCGCCTGTTCCCCCTCCTCGCCCTCCTCTCCTCGCCTGCCTGCAAAGGATCGCCGGCCGCAGAAGCCGCAGTCGACGTCCAGCAGCAGGTCGCCGTCTCCGCTCCGGTGGCGCAATGCGCGACGCAGACCAAGGAGATGAAGAGCTATCTCGCGAAGGTCTTCGATCCGGCGGTCCAGTCGGTGCCGGCGCCGTGGCCGACCGGTGATGCCGTACGCGATCGCCAGATCGAGGTGTTCCGCATGACGATGCGAGCCCTGACCGCGATTCGGGACCTGCCGGCGATCACGAAGAAGGCCGAGCTGAGTGAGGGCATCAAACCCGGCGCACTCGAATACGCGATCGCCAGCTGCAAGCCGGCGCTCGATCAGCTCGTGCGTGTCGGCAAGGTCCATCCACAGCTAGCGCGCCAGACGATGGTGGAGATCGCGGACGCGATCTCGACGTGCCAGTGCAACGTCGACGTTCCGCTGGTCACCGCGTTGCTCTACCTCGGCGAGCGCGGTCCGGCCTAAGGCTTCCACCACTCGTACCAGCGCCGGTACTTGGTGATGATCCGCGGTGCCACGCGGTTGTAGTAGAGCCAGATCCAGAACGAGACCAGGAACAGCGGGCCGAAGAACCAGCCGACTGCGAGGCCGATCAAGCCGCCCATCCGCGGATCGCGCCCGGTGTCCTGGTGCATGTACGCGGTGCCGAACGCGCCGACCACCGCCCACACCAATCGCCACAGCGTGAATTCGAACATCAGTAGTCGACCCGCCGGTTCTGCTTCTTCTCGGAGTTGTGGCGCTTGTTCTCGATCCGCCGGCGCTTCGCACCCTTGGACATCTTGGTCGGCTTGCGCGGCTTCGGGCGATCGAGCGCGGCCTTGACGATCAGCACGAGCTTGTCGCGGGCGTCCTCGCGGTTCTTGATCTGATCGCGCGTCTTGGTCGACGTCACGATCAACACGCCGTCGTTGGTCAGCCGGCTCTTCAACTTCTCGAGGAGCAGCGCGCGATCGTCGTCGGTGAGCGCCGCCGACGTGGTCGGGTTCCAGCGCAGGTCGACCTTGCTCGACACCTTGTTGACGTTCTGGCCACCAGGACCACCGGAGCGCGCGAACGCGATCTCGAGCTCGCCGGCCGGGATCGTAAGGCCTGGCTTGATCACCAGGTCGCTCACGGCTAACCCGCGCTTTGCTTCTTCGAGCGGCGCTTGGTGGGGCCCTTCTGGGCCTCGTCGTAGACGCGCATCTCGGTCTCGGCCGTGGTCTGCACGGCTTCGAGGTACAGCGAGGTCAGGCCGAGGTGATCACCGCGGAGCGCCTCGTAGTAACGCTGGCGATCGATCGAGTGGACGATCGCGATCGGATAGCCCGCTTCCTGGAGCAGCAGGTTCGACGCGACGCGGATCGTGCGACCCGACTCCTTCGCCCACGGGAAGATCCCCATGAAGCGCGAGTGCAGCGTGGCGACCTTCTCGATCACGTGCAGGTGCTTGGTCTGCGGATCGTCGATCCACTCGCCGAGCTTGCGCATCAGCGGGAGGATTTTCTCCGGCGGCGCGATGTCGTGATAGTAGAGCCGGTGGAGCGGGTTCTCCTTGCGGAACGGGAGACCCTTAGGCTTCTCCTCGGGCGCCAGGATCGAATAGAGGTCCCGGATCGTGTCGAGCTTGAACGGCTTCTTCTTGTTCGCCGCTTGCTCGTTCGCGAAGTTGCACGCGTCGTCGAACCGCCGGATCTCCTCGTAGCTCGGGATCAACGACGGGTCGCTGATGATGCTCGGATCGACCGCAGCCTTGATCTCGCTGTACGACAGCACCTCGCCTTCGAGCGCGGCGTCGTGGTGGATCAGCGAGATCCGGAGACGGTTGTTGAACTCCGTGCGAGCAACCGGGTTCGCAGTCGAAACACGCGCTCGCCACGCGGTGACGATGCGCTCGACCTCGCTGAAGCGAGCATCGATGTCTTCTGTTTCTTTGTACCTAAGCACTTGTTTTGAACCCGAAATTGCTGGACGCGGAACCGAGGGAGTCTACGAGACACCATCCGGATCGTCAAGGAAACGTGGGCAGTATCCCTACACGTTCATTGTCGAGACTGCAGCGGGAGACCGCAAGATTTCTGCGCTGTTGCGCGCTGTCGTGGTAACCAGCGCGGCATGTCCTTCGCCCATACCTCGGTGCTCGCGCGCGAGGTACTGGAGCATCTAGTACCGCGAGATAACTGCGTTTATGTCGATGGAACGCTCGGCGGAGCGGGCCACTCGCTGGCCATTCTGCAAGCCGCACGTTGCACCTTGATCGGTATCGATCGCGACCCGGTGGCGCTCGCGGCGGCTCGCGAGCGGCTGGCTGCGGTCGGCGACCGAGCGACCCTGGTCCACGGCCAGTTCGGCGACATTGCAGGGATTCTCGCCGAGCTCGGAATCGACAAGGTCGACGGGCTGGTCCTCGACCTCGGCGTGTCGTCGCCCCAGCTCGATCACGCGGATCGCGGCTTCTCGTTCATGAAGTCCGGCCCGCTCGACATGCGGATGGATCCGACCCGCGGCGAGACGGCGCTCGATCTGATCGAGTCGACCGACGTCGAGGCGCTCGGCGAACTGATCATCGAGCTCGGCGAGGAACGCTACGGCAAGCGCATCGCGCGGTTGATCAAGGACGCGGCGAAGGCCGACAAGCTGAAGACCACGATCGATCTCGCGAACATCTGCGCGCAGGCGATCCCCTCGGCGGAGCAGCGGCGCTCCAAGATCCACCCGGCGACGCGGACGTTCCAGGCGCTGCGGATCGCGGTCAATGCCGAGCTCGCCGAGCTCGAGAAGTTCCTCGCCGTGTTTCCCGACCTGCTGCGGCCCGGTGGGCGGTGCGCGATCATCTCGTTCCACTCCCTCGAGGATCGGCTGGTCAAGAACTGCTTCCGCGACCTCGCGTGGACCAGCTCGCTGCCGGCGGTCTACGCCGAGAAGGCGGGCGAGCGGATCGAGGCCGTGGTCGACCTCCTGACGAAGAAGGCCGTGGTCGCGACCGACGAGGAGATCGAGATCAACCCGCGATCGCGATCGGCGCGGCTGCGGGTCTGCGAGCGCACCGCGGCGCCGAACATGCCCGCTAGGTGGAACGCCGGCCGAATAGCGTGAACAGCGCGCCGAGGCCCATCAGGATGATCGCGGGGAAGATGAACCAGTGCGGGTTGCGCGCTCCGCCGGCGGCGTCGACGAAGTAGAGCAGCGCTCCGACCGCCATCAGGATGCCGCCGAAGATCGTCGGGGCTCGCGTGGTTCGCGTCTCGTCCATGCGGACAGCCTGGCCCGCACTCGCGTGAAGCGGCAGCGGTGCCGGCGTGAAACCTGCGTGATCACGGGGATTCGATAGGAGTTTCGCTGTCGTCAGGCGACGGAGGGGTGGGCTCCGGCGCCGGCAGGTCCAGACACTTCACGATCGCCGGGTCCTTCATGAACACGAAGTCGTGAAACTCGCGATCGTAGATCCGCACGCGCGGCTCGATGTGGCGGACCCGGTGGCAGCGGCCGTCGCGCGCGTAGCCGTAGGCGCGCTCGGTCAACACCCGCGCCCACCGCTGATGGCGCTCCGACGTGGTCTCGGAGTAGCCGATTGGCGCCGGCGTCGACAGATCGCCGACCGCATAGGTGCCGATGCCGATCGCCGACAGCGTCGAGAACCCGATCACGATCTCGCTGGTGCTCTCGCCGGTGTAGTGGGCGGCGAACGCGATCGCGATCAGCCCACCCACACCGGTCAGCGACATCACCTTGCCGGCTGACTTCGCCTTCGGCGCGTGCGCGGGGGAACACCCGACCGCGAGAGCCGCGGCGACGAGGACGGCACGCATGACCTCAAGTCTGGACCAAAAAATTGCTCCCGTGCACGGCGAGGCGTTTAGTGAACGGACCACCAATGACGTCGCCGGGTTCGGTCTATCGGATCTTCCGCCGCGGCGCGGGTGAGGTGGCGGCGCTGCGGCCCGTCATCGTGAGCCTGGTGATCGTGGCGATCGCGCTGGCGATGGTCGGCGCGATCCGGGTCAGCCGGCAGCACGACGTGCTCCGCTACGGCTACGAGCTGTCGCGCCGCACCGAGCAGGTCGGCAAGCTGCGCGAGACCCAGCGCCAGCTCGAGCTCGAGAAGGCGATGCTGTCATCGCCCGCGCGGATCCGCCGGCTCGCGACCCAGCTCGGGATGACGGTGGTCGACCCCGATCGGATCCGCGTCGTCCACACGCGCGGTGGAGTGGCGGCGCGATGACGCAGCGCGAGCGCGGATCGAAGTCGAAGATCCGGCCGATGACTCCGGGGATTCCGCGCGCGGCGCGCCTGCGTGCCTACGTCGCGGGCGCGGTGCTGACCACCGGGCTGTGTGGCCTCGCGTGGCGCGCGTGGGCGCTGCAGGTCGACGACAACGAGCACTACCGCGGCCTGGCCGAGCGGCAGCACGGCTTGACCGTCGACATCCCGGCGCCGCGCGGTGACGTGCGCGATGTCCACGGCGAGCCGCTCGCGATCAGCGCCGATGTCGATTCGATCTGGGCGAACCCGCGCGAGATTCACGACGTCACGGCGACGGCGGAGAAGCTCGCTCCGATCCTCGACATCGACGCCGCGACGCTCGAGGCCAAGCTCGGCACCACGCGGAAGTTCGTGTGGCTCGACCGCCATGTCGATCGCGATGTCGCCGAGGCGGTGCGCAAGGCGAAGCTGCCGGGGATCGAGATCGCGCGCGAGCCGAAGCGGTGGTATCCGGCGCGCGCACTCGCGGGCTCGCTGATCGGTCGCTCCGATATCGACGGCAACGGCGTCGATGGCATCGAGCTGGCGATGAACGGCCACCTGCAGGGCACGCGCGGTGCCGGCCATGCGGTGCGCGATGCCCGCGGTCGCCGCGCGTTCGCCGACGGCCTCGCGCAGCCCGAGCCCGGCGCCACGGTGACGCTGACGATCGATCGCAACATCCAGGCGATCGCGCAGGAAGCGATCGCCGACATGGTGATCAAGAAGAGTGCGAAGAGCGGCGTCGCGGTGGTGCTCGACGTCGCCACCAGTCACGTGCTCGGCATGGCGACGTACCCGACCTACGACCCGAATCACCCCGAGGGTGTCGGCAACGGCCGCAATCGACCGGTCACCGATTCGTACGAGGCTGGCAGCGTGATGAAGCTGTTCACGGTCGCCGCCGCGCTCGACAACGGCTCGGTCAAGCCCGACACCGGCTTCGACACCAACAACGGCGCGCTGATGATCCCGGGGCGGCGGACGCCGATCCGCGACGTCCACCCGTACCCGTACCTGACGGTTTCCGAGATCATCAAGCACTCGTCGAACATCGGCTCGGTCAAGATCGCGCAGCGGCTCGGCAAGGAGACGTTCTACAAGTACCTGCTCGGCTTCGGCTTCGGTGCCAAGACCAGGATCGAGCTGCCGGGCGAGCAGAACGGCCTGGTTCGCAACTGGACGAAGTGGCGCGACGTCGAGTACGCGACGATGGCGTACGGCTACGGCATCACGGTGACGCCGATCCAGATCGCCGGTGCGCTCGCGGCCTTCGGCAACGATGGCATCTACACACCGCCGCGGATCGTCGCGAAGGTGACGCGCGACGGCAACGTCCTCTACCAGGCGAACGGCGAGCCGCGCCGCGTGATCAGCTCGAAGACGGCGAAGCAGCTGCGCGCGATGATGGGTGCGGTGTTCGAGGGCGGCAAGCACGGCGGCACCGCCGGATCGCTGGTGGTGCCCGGCTATCGCTCCGGCGGCAAGACCGGCACCGCGCACAAGTGGGACCCGGTCGCGAGGAAGTACGCCGACCGCAGCTACCTGTCGTCGTTCATCGGCCTGGCGCCGATCGATAACCCCAAGCTCGCGATCGTGGTGATCGTCGACGATCCCGCCGGCGGCGACTATTACGGCGGCAAGGTCGCCGGCCCGGTGTTCGCACAGGTGGCCAGCGAATCGCTGCGCTACCTCGGCGTGCCGGGGACGTCGCTCGTCTGCCCGCCGAAGGTGCCGACCAAGGTGCCGCCGCTCGTCACCGAGCCGAAGACCTGCACCATCCCGTCGCCGCTTCCGAGCACCAAGGCGGCCGCGCCGGTGGTTCCCGAACCGGCCGCGGAACCGGTGATGGAACCGGTCACGGAACCCGAGTCATCCGCGCCGGAGATCGAGCCGGCGATCGAGCGCCGGTGAGCGGTTTCTCCGTCGGAAATTCTCCAAACCTGGACGGCCAGTCCATAGCGCTCCGAAGCTTGCCTCGCTGCACGAAATCGGTGAGGCTGCGCGTTCGATCGGTATGACGCTGCGCGACCTCATCGAAGGACTGCCAGATGCGCGCCTGATCGGCGATGGCGGGGTCGAGGTGAAGGCGGTCCGCGACGACTCGCGCAAGGTCGAGAAGGGTGACCTGTTCGTCGCGGTGAAGGGCTTGCGCTCCGACGGTCACGCATTCGTCGACCAGGTGATCGCGCAGGGCGCCGCCGCGATCCTCGTCGAGCGCGAGCTGCCGGGCGTCACGGTGCCGCAGGTCGTGGTCGGCGATTCGACGCGCGCGCTCGGTCTCGTCACCGGCAAGTTCTTCGGCGAGCCCGCGAAGGCGATGACGCTGGTCGGCGTCACCGGCACAAACGGCAAGACCACCACGACGTATCTGATCGAATCGATCCTGACCGCCGCGGGTCACAAGCCCGGCGTGATCGGCACCGTCGAGCTGCGCTGGCCGGGGCACGTCGAGGCGGCGTCGTACACCACGCCCACACCGCAGCTTCTACACGAGGCGATGGCCAGGATGCGCGCCGCGGGATGCACGCACGTGGTGATGGAGGTGACGTCGATCGCGGTCGCCGCCCAGCGCGTCGCCGGCATGATGTTCGATGTCGCCGGGTTCTCGAACCTGACGCAGGACCACCTCGACTTTCACGGCTCGATGGACAGCTACCGTGATGCGAAGCGGCTGCTGTTCACTCGCTACCTGAAGCCCGCGGGCACCGCGGTGGTCAACGTCGACGACGAGTACGGCGCGTTCATGGCCGACGGTGTGAAGGCACTGCACGTGACCGCCACCGACAAGCCCGGCGATATCCGCGTGATCGACAACACCTCGACCGTGCGCGGCATCACCGCCACGCTCGCCACGCCGAGCGGTTCGCTCGCGATCGAAGCCAAGCCGCTGCTCGGTCACTACAACGTCGAGAACCTCGCGCTCGCCGTCGGCATCTGCCACGCGCTCGGCGTGCCGAACGATGCGATCGCGCGCGGCATCGCCGGGCTGAAGGGAGTGCCCGGTCGGGTCGAGCGCGTGCCGAACGATGCCGACCTCGACATCGTCGTCGATTACGCGCACACGCCCGATGCGCTGCACAACGTGCTGAAGGCGCTGCGTCCGCTCACCCAGCGGCGGCTGATCTGCGTGTTCGGTTGCGGTGGCGATCGCGATCCGACGAAGCGCCCGAAGATGGGAGCCGAGGTCGCGAACCTCGCGGACCTCGCGATCGTGACGTCCGATAACCCGCGCACGGAAGATCCGCGCTCGATCATCGATCAGATCCTGGTCGCGGTGCCGAAGCCGTTCTTCGTCGATGTCGATCGCCGCGTCGCGATCCGCGCGGCGGTCTGCGAGGCCACGCCCGGCGACGTCGTGGTGATCGCCGGCAAGGGCCACGAGGACTACCAGATCCTCGGCACCACCAAGCACCACTTCGACGATCGCGAGGAAGCGAAGGCGGCGATCTTCGATCGGTTCCGCCGCACGCACGTGGCGCTCGCCGACGATTGCGGTGGTGCCCTGCGCGCGGGTGGCGGCAGCCTGGATCTGGCGTCGCCGGTGAGCCGCAACAGCCTGCCCGGGATCAAGCCCACCGCGCCGGGCTTCTGCACGCGCGTGGTGATCGATAGCCGGATCGCGGCCAAGGGCGATTGCTACGTCGCGGTGCGCGGCGAGGCGCACGACGGTCACAAGTTCTGCGCCGATGCGATCCGCGCCGGTGCCACGGCGGTGATCGTCGACAAGACGGATCGCCAGTGGGCGCCGGTCGAGCCGACGCTGATGGATCCGGCGCTCGAGGATCTGCGCGCGGGCGGCAAGCTACGCGCAGGCGTGATCGTCGTCGACGATACCCGGCTCGCGATCGGGGCGATCGCGAAGGGGCATCGCGCGCGCTGGGGCGGCAAGCTCGTCGCGGTCACCGGCAGCGCGGGCAAGACCACCACGAAGGAGCTGGTGCGGGCGGCGCTCGCGGTGGCCGGACCCACGCACGGCGCCGACGGTTCGCTCAACAACGAGACCGGCGTGCCGCTGACGCTGCTCGGGCTGCGGCCGTTCCATCAGTTCGGCGTCGTCGAGATGGGCATGCGCGGCAAGGGCCAGATCGAGCACCTGACCACGCTCGCCGAGCCCGACGTCGCCGTGGTGGTCAACGCCGGCACCGCGCACATCGAGCTGCTCGGCTCCAGCGATGCGATCGCCGAGGCCAAGAGCGAGATCTGGATGGGCCTGCGCGAGGGCGGCACGATCGTGCGACCGATCGACGACGAGCGGCTCGAGCGGCATGCGCGCGCGCATCGCCCGCGGGCACGCCACGTGACGTTTGGAGCGGCCGCCGAGCTCGGTGGTGCCGCGCGCGGCCGGCGGGCAGGCAGCGAATCCGGCGCCCGCGCCGACATCGAGCTGATGGCGTACGCGCCGCGCGAGACCGGCAGTCACGTCGTGATCGAGGCGTTCGGCGCGCGCCACGAGCTCGAGCTCCACCTCGTCGGCATCCACGTCGCGGTCGATGCGTGTGCGGCGATCGCGGCGGCGCACGCTGCGGGTGCATCGATCGAGCAAGCGCTCGCCGGCATCCAGCGCGCGCGGCCACCGTCGATGCGCGGCGAGATCGTCGAGGTCGCGAAGCGCAAGGTGATCGTCGATTGCTACAACGCGAACCCGGCATCGATGGCCGCTGCGCTGCGCGCGCTCGCCGAACGCGCGACGGGGTTGAAGGGGCTCGCGGTGATGGGCGACATGCGCGAGCTCGGCGATCACGCTCCGGCGGCGCATGCCGAAGCGGGTGCCCTGGCCAAGGAGCTCGGCCTCGAGGTGATCGCGATCGGCGATCACGCGAAGACGGTGGTCGATGCCGCCGGTGATCACGCGGAGGTCGCCGCGGATCCGGCGATCGCCGCGAAGCGTGCGCTCGATCGGACGTCGATCGGCGACTGGATCTTGCTCAAGGCGAGTCGCGGCATGCGGCTCGAGCGCGTGCTCGACGCGATGAAAGAGGCTGCGAAGTAATGCTGCACTACCTCCTCTACGAGGTCCTCTCCGAGAAGGTCAGCTTCTTCCGACTGTTCGGCTACACGTCGACGCGCATCCTCGCCGCGGCGATCACGGCGCTGCTGCTGTCGTTCATCATCGGTCCGTGGTTCATCGAGCGCCTCAAGTCGCGGCAGATCGGCGAGACCATCCGCACCGACGGTCCGGCCACCCACAAGAAGAAGGCCGGCACGCCCACGATGGGCGGCTCGCTGATCCTGTTCTGCCTCGCGATCTCGACGCTGCTGTGGTGCGACCTGACGAACCAGTTCGTGTGGCTCGCGCTGACGGTCACCGTCGGGTTCGGCGCGATCGGCTTCGTCGACGACTACCAGAAGGTGGCGAAGAAGAACAAGGCGGGCATCAGCGGCAAGCTGCGCCTCGCGCTCGAGTTTCTGATCGCCGGCGCCGCGATGGCGTACCTCTATCACTCGGACCTGATGCCGCCGGATATCCGGCTGCGCCTGCAGTTGCCGTTCGGTGACTTCTACACCAACGAGATCGTGCTGCCGGCGTGGATGTACACGTCGTTCGGTGCATTCGTGGTGGTCGGCACGGCGAACGCGGTGAACCTCACCGACGGACTCGACGGCCTCGCGATCGGTCCGTCGATCATGAACGCGGGCACGTTCCTGATCCTCGCGTACATCGCCGGTACCGGCGCCACGCTGATGCAGAACGGCCAGCAGGTCAACATCGCGCGGTACCTCCACGTCGCGCACATCGACGGTGTCGAGGAGCTCGCGGTGTTCGCGTCCGCGCTGTTCTCGGCCGGCATCGGCTTCCTCTGGTACAACACGTACCCCGCGCAGGTGTTCATGGGCGATGTCGGATCGCTCGGGCTCGGCGGCGCGATCGGCATGCTCGCGGTGCTGACCAAGAACGAGTTCGTGCTGCTGATCGTCGGCGGGCTGTTCGTGTTCGAGGCGCTGTCCGTGATCATCCAGACCAGCGTGTTCAAGGCGACGAAGAAGATCGGCGCCGACGGCAAGGTGAGCGGCAAGCGCGTGTTCAGGATGGCGCCGATCCATCACCACTACGAGCTGAAGGGCTGGGAAGAGCCGAAGATCATCGTGCGTTTCTGGTTGGTGTCGTTGCTGCTCGCGCTGCTCGCGCTCGGCACGCTGAAGATGCGATGACGATGAAGCTCGCCGGCAAGACCGTGGTGGTGGTCGGCCTCGCGCAGACCGGGATCGCGTGCGCGAAGTTCTGCGCCAGGCGCGGCGCGCGCGTCACCGCCGTCGACATCAAGACGGCGGAGCAGCTCGCGAAGCCACTCGCAGAGCTCGCGGGCTCGGGGGTGAAGACCGAGCTCGGGCCGTTCGAGCTCGAGACCTTCCTCGCCGCGGAGCTGATCGTGATGTCGCCGGGCGTGCCGCACGGCACCGAGACGCGCGCCGCGATGACGGCGGGGATCCCGGTGATCGCCGAGATCGAGCTCGCCTATCGCTTCATCCACCCCGAGGCCACGCTGCTCGCGATCACGGGGACCAACGGCAAGTCGACGACGACGGCGCTGACCGGCAAGCTGTGCGAGATGTCGGGCCGGCCGACGTTCTGTGGCGGCAACCTCGGCAACATGCCGATGATCGATGCGGTCGAGCATCCGGCGAACGCACCCGGCGGGTTGATCGTCGTCGAGGTCGCGGCGTTCATGCTCGAGAACTGCTCGACGTTCCGCGCGCACACCGGCGTGTTGACGAACGTCACCGAGGATCACCTCGATCGGTTCGGTACGATGGAGCACTACGCCGAGATCAAGGGCCGGATCTGGGACTTCCAGCGCCCGACCGACATGGCGATCGCGAATGCGAACGACGAGTGGACGATGCGCGAGACCGCGGGGATCAGGTCGCGTCTGTACACGTTCGACTCGACGAGCAAGACGACGGATCGCGGTGCGTTCATGTCGGCCGATCGCAAGGAGATCGTGGTTCGCGGCGAGCGCCCCGAGGAGCGCTATCCCGTCGACGATCTGGTGATCGTCGGCAACCACAACATGGAGAATGCGATGTGCGCGTACCTCGCGGCGCGCGATGTCGGCGTGTCGATCGAGGCGGTGCGAGCAGGAGCGCGTGCGTATCGCCCGCTGCCGCACCGCATGGAGCTGGTCGGGTCGATCGATGGCAAGCAGGGAGGCGACATCTACTTCTACGACGACAGCAAGGGCACCAACGTGGCGTCGGTTGCCGCCTCGGTGCGCGGCTTCCCGCGGCCGCTGGTGCTGATCGCGGGCGGTGTCGACAAGGGCGGATCGTACGAGCCGATGCTCCAGGCGCTCGACGGGGTCTGCAAGGGCATCGTGTTGATCGGCAAGGCCGCGCCCCTGATCCGCGACGCGGTCGCCGCACACGGCGCGCGCTATCCGGTGCTCGATGCCACCGACATGCACGATGCCGTGCGGCGGGCGACCGAGCTGTGCGTGGCAGGCGATGCCGTCGTGCTCTCCCCGGCATGCGCGAGCTACGACATGTTCCAGAACTTCGGCCATCGCGGTCGCGTGTTCCGCGAGGCCGTGGCCGCGGTCGGCGCGAAGCGATTGGATCTATAATCGCGGCCGATGCGCGCGCTTGCGATCCTGTTGGTGTTGTCGGCATGTCCCGGTCCCGAGCCGACCTCGCGGATCCCGAAGAAGCCCAACGAGGAGCTCGTCGTCGGCGACTTCGAGCGACGGCCGCCGGCGGGGACCGCGGCCTACCGGTTCGCGGCCGACGGCACGTACACGGTGTCGAAGAACAAGGGCGAGATGGAGCGCACGCCGCACGTCTCCGAGGGCACGTACAAGGTGCAGGGGGAGACGCTGACGTTCGAGGCCGTGCGCGGCGAGTGCTCCGATAACAAGATCGGCAGCTACAAGGTCAACATCAGCAAGATCGGGATCCGCGTGATCGAGAAGATCGACGACGCGTGCGAGTGGCGCAGCCGGCTCGCCGGCCAGACGCTGTGGCGCATCAAGTAGGCGGCATCGCCGACGAGGCGCCGCACTTCGTGCACACCAGCGCGCCGTCGGACAGCACCCGGTAGCGATCGGGCACCTCGCGGCAGTGCGGGCAGGCATGCCCGAAGCGCGCGAACCGGCGCTCGGCGAGGGTGGGCAGCTCGTCGTCGAGCTCGGCTTCCTCGGCGCGAATGCGCACCATCACGCGCGTGGTCCACGCCTCGGCGAGGACGTGGCGCGGTGGCGAGGTGAACGCCGGGAACCGATCGGCCCCCGGCCCGCCGCCGGCTTTAACGGTGGTGGGCGCGATCCAGGTCTTGATCGATCGCGGACCGACACTGCCGACGCGCTCGAGCAGGAAGCTGAGGATCCCGGGCGCGCACGCGAGCGGGAACTCCATGTCGTGGTGCTTGGCCGGGCGAATGTGAAACGCCTCCGGCGTGATCGTCAGATCCGACGCGGTGGGATGGAGGGCGAACCACAGCCCCTGGGCACCCTTGTCATCGAGCGGGAAACGCTCCCCGCGAAACGTGGCGAGCACGCCAGCAAACAGCTCGGTGTCGCGCGTGCTCACGTCCACATGTTACCTGCAGCCGCGCGGATTCCAGCACGACAGCTGCGGACCTGAGCCCGGTGCCGTGGTGTGCTGGTAGAAGTAGGGCACGATCGCGACCGTCGGTGCCTTGCGCTCGGGGAACTCGGTGCCGTCGACCACGGCCTTCACGCAGCTGGCGATCTTGCGAGCGGCGGCCTTCGACAGGCCCGGCGTGCTGATGTCGATCGCGTCGAGCTTGCCGGTGCGATGGATCGATAGCTTGATCTCGAGGTGACCCGCAGTGGCGGCGTAGCCGCGTTGACCGGGGCCGGCGGTGTCGAGGTAGCACTTGTTGATGTCGGTCGTGTAGAAGCGCATCTGCTCGGCGACCTCGGTGGCCGCGAGCGACTTCGACGGCGACAGCTTTGGCTTCGCCAGCTCCGGCAGGGCGCGAGGATCGGCGGACGCGATGGCGGGGAAGAACAGGGCGACGAGGGCGAGGGACTTGGTGAACCGCATGGCTGGTGCTCGTGAAGTGCAGCGGCCGTACCACCGACAAGCCTCGGAGATCAGAGGGTCGCAGGAGGCAGGTTGTCTACTGCGATAGACGCGTGGGGTGAGGGTCCTCGCCCACAACGTCCAGCCCATCGCGAACGATGTCGCGTCGAGGAGCTTGCGCGGGATCGGAAGCTTGCCGGTCTGACGCGAGAACATGAAAGAAACCAGGTCGGTCGTGCGTTCGCTCGCCGGCACGAAGCAGACGCAGCGAGTACGGGCGCTGCTCGACACGACACGGCGCCAGCGCTTCGGTGCTATACGGGCGCATGGCGCGCTGGGTCCGGACCGCTGACGAGCTCGCGCGACTCGTCGACGAGCTCGCCGGCGCGCGCGCGATCGGCATCGACATCGAGGGTGACAGCCTGCACCACTACACGGAGCAGACGTGCCTGCTCCAGGTGTCGTCGAACACCGGCGGGGCGTGGCTCGTCGATCCGCTCGCGCTCGACGACCTGTCGCCGCTCGCTCCGATCTTCACCGACCCGGCGATCCTCAAGGTCGTGCACGCCGGTGACAATGACGTCACGGCGATGCGCCGCGACTTCGACTTTCGCTTTCGCACGATGTTCGACACCGCGATCGCGGCGAAGCTGCTCGGCGACAGCGAGCTCGGCCTGCAGGCGATCGCGCGCAACGAGCTCGGTCTCGAGCTGACCAAGGGCAGCCAGAAGGATGACTGGTCGAAGCGCCCGCTGACGGCGAAGCAGGAGGCGTACGCGATCGCCGATGTCGAGCACCTGATGGATCTCGCGGCGCGGTTCACGCATCGCCTCGCCGAGGCCGGCCGGACCGAGTGGGCGCGCGAGGAGTTCGCGGCGCTCGCCGGGCTCGCCGAGGTGCCGCGCGTCGACGATCGCACGGGCCCCGACGAGTTCCGCCGCATCAAGGGCTACGCGAAGCTGTCGCGCCGCAAGCAGGCTGTCCTGCGCGAGCTCTACAACTGGCGCGAGGAGCGGGCGCGGCTCGCCGATCGGCCGCCGTTCAAGATCGTCGGTGCCGACGTGTTGCTCGCGCTCGCCGAGGCCTCGCCGACCGACCTCGACGACATCGAGGACGCGCTCGCCTCGTATCCGCGCCAGCGCGGTGAGAGCAAGCACATCCGCGCGGCGATCGAGCGTGGCCTGGAGTTGCCGGAGCGCGACCTGCCCTCGAAGGAAGCCGGCGATCGAGTCGCGATGCCGGCGGCCGCGCGGCGCCGGGTCGAGAAGCTGCGCAGCTGGCGCGACGAGCAGGCGGCGCGCTCGAAGCTCGAGCCATCGATCGTGATGTCGCAGCGCTTGATCGAGCGCGTCGCGATCGCGGCCCCGCAATCGATCGACGAGCTCGCCGCGATCGAAGGTGTGCGGCGCTGGCGTGCGAAGGAATGGGGCGTCGCGATCCTCGAGCGCGTCGGCTAACCGCAGCCGCTCGGCGCCCCTCGCCACTCTGCAAAGACGTGCTGACCCACAGGTCTTTCGCGCCGCACCGACTCGGGATCAGATCGCCGCTGGCGCGCGCAACACCTCGCGTTCGCTGATCAGCGCTCGAAGGTGAGCTCGCGCAGCGGTCGCAGGCTGGTGCCGAACGTTCGTGTGGTGCGGGCCTCGAGGTCGTGGAGTGGGCCAAACCTGATCGTCGTCGTGCGGCTGACGCGGCAGGTGTTGCTCGAACGCCAGCGCGTGCTCTCGACGCGGTTCGCGGTGAAGGCCAGGGTGACCTCGAGCTGCACGGGCCCCGTTGCCGTCGGATCGAGCGCCGCGTACCAGGTGCAGGAGACGCCGGTGCCGCGCGTGCGTGCTGGCGCGCGACGGCAGCCACCTCCGCCGTCCATCGCGGTGCGCAGCCGATAGGCCGCCGGTGCGGTGCGCTCGTAGACCGCGGCCGGCGCCTCGGTGGTGTACGTGCGCTTCGTGAACCTGGTGAACGGCAGGCTCATGCCGAACGTGAAGAACGCCAGCACACCCCGCGCGAACGCGCGATGCCACGCGGATCCCCACGCGCTCTCGCGAGTTGCGCTTACCGACGACGCGTCACTGAGGTACCCCGCTCACAGGTGGCAAGTTCTGGATGGCGCCCGCGCCACGGGACGCGCCACGACGGGGGGCCACACCTCCTGCTCTCGGCAGGTCTCGGAGCAGCGGAATTGCTGCCGAAAACTGGCCCACCGACCGGCGCCATGCCGAGATGTTTTCGATGAGCTTTCGCCCGATCGCTGCGCCTCCGCGTGTCGAGCGATCGGTGGCACCGCCGCCACGGTTCGCGAAGCTCGCCAGGATCGCCGACGCGGTTCGTGCGCGGCTGCGTCGCAAGGGACCGGAGATCGATCCGACGTTGCCGGCGACCGCCTCGATCGTCGATATCCAGCAGCCGCAGCAGGACGTGCCGGAGCGGCCGTATGACCTGTGGCTGCTGGGCGC
>JAEYYY010000683.1 GCA_023430775.1 Pseudomonadota bacterium | reverse complement strand
CCCTCCCTGTGCGCATGGCCAGAACGCGTGCTCGCCGAGCATCAGATGGTCTGCTTCAGCACGCTCGAGCGCGAGCTGCCGAACGACCGGCCCCTGGACGACCTGCACCAGCTCCAGCGCGCGGTCTTCGCGTACGTCGACGCTCACACAACACCGCGGCGGCCGCACTCGACACTGCGCTATCGCACGCCGAACGAGTATGAACAGCTACAGGCAGCGACCTGAACTGTCCACGGAATCGGGACCAAGCCACGAGCTCAGTCCGCCACTGCGGCACGAAGTGAGTCTTCGAGATCTGGCCGAGCCCAGTCAAAGCCCAGCTCCTTCAACCTCGCCGGCACGACACGCCTGCCATTCAAGATCACCTCCGCGAACTCACCCGCGATCAGCTTCACCCCGAGCTTGGGCGCCGGCAGAAAGCTCGGACGCCCGAGCACCTTGCCCACCAGCTTCGCGAAGTCGCGATTGCGGATCGAATCCGTCACCAGGTTGATCGGCCCGCGGTAGCGCTCGTCGTGCACCGCGTTCGCGAACGCCGCGACCACATCGCGCAGGTCGATCCACGACACCCATTGCTCGCCCGAGCCGATCCGGCCACCGACGAACCACTTGAACGGCCGCGTCAGCCGATCCATCGCCAGGCCGTGACCGACGACGAGCCCGACGCGCATCATCGCCACGCGCAGACCGAGCGGTTCGAATTCGCGCGCACCGGCTTCCCAGTCGCGGCAGACGCGCGCCAGGAACGTGTCGCCCGGCGGGTCGTTCTCGGTGACGTCTTCGTCGTCGCCGAGGCCGATGATCGCGTACGGGTAGTAGTCGACGCCCGACGAGCTGATCAGGGTCTTCGGTCGCTGGTCGGCCGGCAGCTTCGCGACCGCCTCGGACATCACGCGGAGCGATTCGATCCGGCTGTCGCGGATCCGCTGCTTCTGCCGCGCATCCCACTTCTTGTCGCCGACCGCTTCGCCGGCGAGGTGGACGATCGCGTCGACGCGACCGAGCGCTTCGCACCACGGACCGGCGGTCTCGAGCTCGGCGGCGATCAGCTCGACGTCTGCGAGCTTGCCGCGCGCTCGCTCGACATCGCGCGTCAGCGCGATCACCTGATCGCCTCGCGAACGCAGCTCGCGCACGAGTGGCACGCCCACCATGCCGGTCGCACCCGTGAGCAGGACGCGCATCACACCACCGCCGATGCGCCGCGGCCCGGCCGCACCGGGGCGCCGATCAGCTCGGCGACGAAGCGCTTGGCTTCCTGGCAGGCCTCGAGCAGCTCGGCGCCGTTCGCGAGATAGGCGGCGATCGCCGTCGACAGCGCGCAGCCGGTGCCGTGCACGTGCTCGCCTTCGGGGATCCGCGTGCCGGGGAGCTCGACCACGCCGTTCGCGCGGCACAGATAATCGGCCGCGTTGGCGGCACCGAGGTGGCCTCCCTTGACGAGCACCGCGGTCTGCAGCCGCGCGGCCACGGCCTTGCCCGCCTCGACCGCATCCTCGACATCATCGACGCCCATCCCGGTGAACAGCGCGAGCTCCGCCGCGTTCGGCGTGACCAGCGCGACGTGCGGCGCCAGCGCGGCGACCACGTGATCGAAGCTGCCCTCGACGAGCGCGGTATCACCACGCGACGACCGCGCGACCGGATCCCACACCACCGGCGCACGCGTCAGCTGGAGCGCCTCGCCGATCGCGGTCGCGACCTGCGCACTGGCGACCATGCCGATCTTCGCCGACGTCACCTCGACGTCCTGCAGCAGCGTCTCGAGTTGCTGGCGGATGACTTCCGGATCGAGCGGCACCGAGGCGAGCACGCCCTGCGTGTTCTGGATCGTCGCCGCGGTGACGATGCCGACCGGGCGCGTGTCGAGCTGCGCCGCGATCCGCACGTCGGCGATCAGACCCGCACCGCCCGATGGATCGAGCCCGGCGCAGATCAGCACGTTCGGCGCGCTCATCAGCCGTCGAATGCCGCGAGGCCGGTGACGTCCTGGCCCACGACCAGCGTGTGGATGTCGTGCGTGCCCTCGTACGTGTAGACGCTCTCGAGGTTCAGCATGTGACGACCGCACTGATACTCGTCGGTGACGCCGTTGGCGCCGAGGATGTCGCGCGCGTCGCGGGCGATGTCGCGCGCGATCTGCACGTTGTTGCGCTTCGCGAGCGAGATCTGTGCGGGCTGCAGCTTGCCGCTCTCCTTGAGCCGACCGAGGCGGAAACACAGCAGCTGCGCCTTGGTGATCTCGGACACCATGTCGACGAGCTTCTTCTGCACCAGCTGGTAGCCGGCGATCGGCCTCGAGAACTGCACGCGATCCTTCGCGTACGACAGCGCTTCGTCGTAGCAGGCCATCGCCGCTCCGACCGCGCCGTAGCAGATGCCGAACCGCGCTTGCGACAGGCACGACAGCGGACCGCGCATGCCCGAGACGCCCGGCAGCAGCGCATCCTCGCCGACCTCGCAATCCTCCATGATCAGCTCGGAGGTCACGCTGGCGCGCAGCGACCACTTGCCGTGGATGTCGCGCGCCGTGAAGCCCTTGCTCTTCGTCGGTACGAGAAACCCGTGAACCTTGCCGTCGAGCTTGGCCCACACCAGCGCGACGCCCGCCACCGAGCCATTGGTGATCCACCGCTTGGTGCCGTTGAGCCGGTAGCCTCCGGGCACCTTCTTCGCCGTGGTCAGCATGCCGGTCGGGTTCGATCCGAAGTCGGGCTCGGTGAGGCCGAAGCAGCCGATCAGCCGGCCCGCCGCCATCTCCGGCAGGTACTTTTGCTTCTGCTCCTCGGAGCCGTAGGCGTGGATCGGGAACATCACGAGCGAGCTCTGCACCGAGCAGAACGACCGGATGCCCGAATCTCCGCGCTCGAGCTCCTGGCAGATCAGGCCGTACGCCGTCGGCGACACCCCGGCGCAGCCGTAGCCGGTCAGCGAGCTACCGAGCAGGCCCATCTCGCCGAACACCGGGATCAGCTCGTGGGGGAACGTGCCGGCGGAAAAGTGCTTGCCGATCCCCGGCATCACGCGCGCGGTGATCATCTCGCGCACGGTGTCGCGGATCATCCGCTCCTCGTGCGTGAACAGCTCGTCGATCGCGTAGTAATCGAGCGCGGAGTACGCCATCGCGGGCGTCATACGACGAATCCTGGCCCGAGTCGACCGCGTCGCTATACTCGGTGCTGTGCGGGTCGCCTTCGCGCTACTGGTCGTCATGCTCGTCGGAGATCAGGCGGTTGCGGAGCCTGCCGCGAAGCGCCTCGGCGATGCGTTTCGCGCCTACGAGCGCGGAGATCTCGCAGCGGCCAAGGCCAAGCTCGCCGGCCTCGAGATCGACCAGCTCGCGAATCGCGATTACGCCCTGTGGCTGCGCGGCATGGTCGCGCTCCACGGAAGCCCGCGCCAGCTCGTCACCGCGCAGAAGGCGTTCGAGCAGCTCGACAAGATCGCCGACACCAAGTTTCGCCGCGAGGTGCCGTGGCGGCTCGCCGACCTCGCCTGGGAGCGCGGCGATCGCGCACTCGCCGCGAAGTCGTACGCGAAGCTGATCGCGGTCCCGGTGGCCGCCGCGGGTCCCGAGAAGCTCGGCAATCCCGGCGGCGATCCGGGCACCGCGATGTTCCGGATCGCCGAGGTCAAGACCGGCAAGGCCGCGCTCGCCGCGTATCGCGCGTTCCTGATCGCGTATCCCTCTCACCCGCTGGCGGCACGAGCGGAGGCGATCCTCGCCGAGCGCGACGCTCCGCCGTTCACCGCCGCCGAGCGCATCGAGCGCGCGAGGAACCTGACCGGCGTGAAGCTGTGGGACGAGGCGGTCGCCGAGTTTTCTCTCCTCGACAAGGCCGCGCTCTCCGACGAGGACGCTCGCCAGCGCGACTACTGGCTCGGCACCACGCTGTTCAAGATGCGGCGCCGCTACGACGAGTCCGCCGAGCTGCTCCTCGGGGTCTACCCGAAGATGGGCGCGTCCGCGGCCGAGGCGATGTTCCACGGCGGCCGGGCGAAGTCGCGCTCCGATCAGGATGACGAGGCGATCGCCTGGTATCGCAAGGTGGTCGCGACCTATCCGAAGACCAGCTGGGCCGAGGAAGCGCAGTTTCTCTCCGGCTGGCTCGAGTTCAACCGCGGCAAGTACAAGGAGGCCATCGGCCCGCTCGAGGAGCTGCTCGATCGCTATCCGCGCTCGAAGTGGGCCGACGACTCGATGTGGTTCCTCGGCATGTCGCACTACTTCCTGGGCGACTGGGCCAAGGCGCGCGCGCGCCTGGTCGCACTGTCCAGGCTCCGCGGCTCGCTCGAGGGCGGCAAGGGGATGTACTGGCTGGCTCGCCTCGACGAGAAGCTCGGCTCGAAATCCGACGCGATCGCGAGCTACACCAGGACCGTCCAGCGCTATCCGTTCTCCTGGTACGCCCTGCTCTCGCAGGCCCGGCTGAAGGCGCTCGGCGTCGAGCTCGGCCCGTTCGGGGTTCCCGATCCCGAGCGTCGCGGGGCCAAGCTGACCGCCACCGTCGATCCCGCGCTCGCATCCGATCCGCTGATCCGCCGGGCCGACGAGCTGATCGCCGCTGGCCTCGTGATCGATGCCGGCAACGAGCTCGAGCGCGGCGAGCGTGCGTTCCTGAAGCGCGCCTCCAGCGCGGCAGCCGGGCGCGGCGCCGCCTTCGCGATGCTGCTCGATCGGTATCACAAGGCCAACAACTTCACCCGCCCGTGGATGCTCGCCATCACCTCGCACGGCGGCGCGCTCGACGGCCCGCCCGTCGACGACGCGCAGCGCTGGTGGACCCACGCGTATCCGCGCGCCTATCGCGAGCTGGTCGAGAAGTACCAGAAGAACGGCGACAACCCGGAGGGCTACCTCTACTCGATCATGCGCAAGGAGAGCGGCTACGACCCGCACGTGCTGTCGTACGCCGATGCCCAGGGCCTCATGCAGATGATCCCGGCGACCACCAAGCGCGTCGCCAAGGAGCTCGGTCTGCCGTACGACGCGGGCAAGCTCTACGAGCCGGCCTACAACGTCCAGACGGCGAGCTGGTACATCGGCCACCTACTCACCAAGTTCAAGAAGCAGGTGCCGCTCGCCGCCGGCTCGTTCAACAGCGGGCCCAAGCCGGTGATGGCGTGGCTCGACAAGCACGGCCACCGCGAGATGGACGAGCTCGTCGAGCTGGTGCCGTTCACGCAGACCCGCGAGTACATGAAGAAGGTGACCGAGAACTACGCGCGCTACCGGTTCCTCTATCAGAACGAGATCTACGTGCAGCCGCTCGTCGTCGACAAGGCGTACGTCAAGGACCAGCTCACGTACTAAGGCGTCGGGATCGCCGTCAGCGCGATCTCGAACATGTCGCCCTGCTTGTCGCGCGTCTCGAGGACCACCGCCTTCGGCACGAACGCGACGCCCCAGATCTCCGGCAGCACGTCCGGCAGCGCGATCTTCTTGCCGCCGACGATGATCGCCTGGTTCTTGACATCGACCTTGCGGCCGTCTTTGGCAACCACGACGTCCTTGTTCATCGCCTCCTGATACCCGCCCGGCACCTGGTCGAAGTCGAGCATGGCCAGCACCTTGTCGGCGACGGCGCGGCCCTTCGTGCTCGGCTTGCACGTCTTGTCCATGTTGCAGTCGGTCGCGGTCGGCAACGAGAACACCTGCTTGCCGGTCTTCAGGTCGACGAACGCCAGCGCGTACTCGATCGGGCCGCTGCCATCGCCCATCGACGCGTTGGTCACGATCTCGACCGCCGCGAACCCGAGCGGGCTGTACGCCACCTGCTCGAACAGCTTCGACTTCGCCTTGCCGGTGCCCTTCGCCCCGAGCTTCGCCGACGGGCGCGTCGACAGTGCCTTGAGATCGCTATCGACCGCGAGCCGCCACGCCAGCCACGGCGCGATGCGTCGGCCGTGCTGCGCGATCACCGCGTCGGCGTCGGCGAGCTTGCCGGTCAGGCTCTGCGCCGAGAGCAGATTGGTGATGTACATCGGCGTCTCCGGATCCCTCTGCATCGCGCGCGTGAAGTGCGGGATCGCGTCGCCGTACTTCTTCTTGATCGACAGGCCCATCCCGAGGTTGTTCGCGAGCTTGGCCTCGACGACGTTCAGCGCGAACTCGCGCGCCCCGTCGTCCTCGATGGTCTCGCCCATGTCGTCGGTCTGCGGCGCGAGGCCGGCGAGCTTGATCTTGATCTGCTTGCCGTCGTCGGACAGCTCGGCGCTGACCAGCTTCTTGGCCGCGACGGTCCCGAGCGTGACCGATGCGCCGTCCTGCGAGGCGATCAGCTTGTTCTTCGCGAAGGTGACCTTCAGTCCCGGCGGCAGTGGCTTCGCCGTCGCCACGCCGAACGACAACACGAGTCCGAGCATCACAAGCTTCATGCGACCGATGCTAGGTGCTTGCCCACGCGTCCGCTACTGGACCAATGCGTGGACCCGCGCGGTCCACGTGGTCCACAGAAATCACCTTGACGCTGTGCGCGTTGAAGTCATGTTGCGAACATGAGCCACGACGAGCTGATCGAAGAGCTCGCCCGCGAGCACCGCTACCGCCACATCCTGGTGGCCGCGGCGGTGATCGGCGTGCTCGCGTCCGCTGTGGTCGGCGTCGCCTTCACGCTCGGCTCGGTCGACAAGCGGGGCGCCGACCGGTCGTCGCTCGGTCTGTTCGTGCTGCCGTTCGCCACCTCGATGGTGATCGGCAGCGGCATCCACAGGTACCTGATCGCCCGTGGTCGTCGCGGCAAGCGCTGATTACTTCAGCGCTTTGATCGAGGACACCTCGAAGTGCGGGCCGGTCATGCCGATGCCCATCATGTCCTTCTCGACCTTGCCGTCGACCTCGGCCTCGAGGCCGTCCTTGCAGCCATCGACCTTGCCGGTGAGCTGGTAGGTCTCGCCCTTCTCCGTCTCGATCGTCCAGTGTCCGCCTTCCAACTCGTTACGGCGAATCGTGCCCTTGAGCTTCATGGGAAAACGATAGCAGCCAAGGGGTCAGACACAACTTCACCACTTGTGCCTGTTCCGTTCACCGAAACGATCAAAGGCCGCACGTGGCGGCCTTGCTCATCGTGCGCCCTTTCAACTGATCAGGGCGTCGGTGCGGGTGCCGGCTCGGCAGGTGGCGTCGCCGGATCCGGCTTGGGCTGCTCCGGCTTGGGCTGCTCCGGCTTCGGCTCTTCCGGCTTCGGCTCGGGCGGCTTGGGCTGCGGGCGCGGCACCGGGCGCGGCGCGGGCGGCTTGGGCTGCGCTTGCTCGGGCTTGGGCTGCTCGGGCTTCGGATCTTCCGGCTTCGGCTCTTCCGGGGTCGGCGCCTCCGGCGCTTCCGGCTTCGCGTCGTCGGGCGCGAGCCCGATCAGCGAGACTTCCTTGCCGTCGAGCGCGGCGTCGTGGGGGCACTCGACCGCGGTGCTCTTGTCACCGACCTGCGTGGCCTTGCAGACCAGCTTGGTCTCCTCGCCCTTGACGGCGATCTGAACCGGCGAGCCGACGACCACGTCGGGCTTGGTCTCCTTGAACGTCGCCACCAGGACCGGCGACGGCGCGAGCGAGAACAGCACGTCGCCCTCGGCCACCTTGCCCGGCTTCGCGGTGACCGTGACCTCGCCATCGGCGGCGGCCTTGATCGTCACCTTGTCGAGCGCGGCCTGCACCTTGTCGAGCGCTTCCTTCTTGGGCGCCAGCTTCTTCTCGAGGTCGGCGTGCTTCTTGG
Organism: Pseudomonadota bacterium; assembly: GCA_023430775.1. GTDB lineage: Bacteria > Myxococcota_A > Polyangia > Haliangiales > Haliangiaceae > JABFXX01. The sequence goes on along the minus strand of JAEYYY010000683.1, from coordinate 1,913 downwards.
TGGCCTCGGCGAGGTTGGGCGCGCTGGTCGCACGCGCGGCATCGAGCGCGATGCGCGCGGTGTCGAGCTCCTTGAACGCCGTGTCGTAGGCCTGCTTCGGTCGATCGATCGCGGCCTGCGCGTACCTGCCGCCCTTGAGCCAGATGATCACCTGGTCTTTCTTGACCGCCTTCTCGGTGGTGACCTGCTCGATCGTCCCGGCCGCCTCGGCCTTCACCGTCAGCACGTCGGGCGTGGTGACCGACAGCTTGATCGGATCGGGCTTCGGCTCCGGCTTGGGATCCGGCTTGGGCGGTGTCACCGGCTCCGTCGTGGTGCCGGTCTTGCCGCTGTCGGAATTCGACTTCTTGAGGACCTGCGTCCACACGATGTAGAGGCCGAACACCGCGAGCAGGATGACGAACAGGATGATCAGCCGCGTGGTGACGCGCGACGGTGCGGGTGGAGCGACCGGCTGCTTCTCGGCCGGCTTCTCCACCGGCTTGGGCGGCTGCTTGGCGACGATCGGCTGCTTCTCGGCCGGCTTCTCCACCGGCTTCGCGACCACCGGCTCCGGCTTCGCGACCACCGGCTCCGGCTTGACCGGGGCCTTGGCCTCGACCGGCTTCACCGGCTCCGGCTTGGGCTTCTCTACCGGCGCGGGCTCGTCGAGGATCGCGGCCAGATCCTTCGGGACCTCGACCGCCGTCATCACCTTCGAGGCGCGGACGGCTTCCTTGACGTCGTCGAGACCGACGCCCACCTGATCGCTGAGATCGAGCGAGACATCCGTCTTCGAGGGAACCGGCGTGTTGCGACCCGGCGCACCGAGCGCGACGTCCTCGACCGGAGCCTTCGGCGCCTTCGCCGCCTGAGCGCCCGGAGCACCGAGCGCGACATCCTCGACCGGGATCGAATCGGAGACCGGCACTGCGCGATCCTTCGGACCGGCGCGACCGAGCTCGACCTCGGGTGCCGGCGGCAGCACGTCGCGCTGCGGCGTACCGACGACGATGCCTGGAGCGAGATCGCTATCGGCGGCCTTCGCGGCGGCCTTCGCCGTCTCGACGGCGGCGACGGGCGCAGCGGCTGCCGCTTCCCTGGCGACCGCGCCGAGATCGAGATAGCCGAGATCGCCGAGCTGCGCGATCACGTTGCGCACCTCGACGGCGGTCGGCAGCAGACCGAGCTCTTCCTTGGCCCACGCGATCAGCTGGCCGACGTCGCGTTGACCGTCCATGCCGCACGCGATCGCGAACTCGACCTCGTAGAACCGGAACATCGATCCGGTGTCGGGATCGAGGACATCGACGTACTTGCTGCCGCCATCCTCCAACGCTTCCGCCATCAGCTGGTCATGGCGGAACTTGGGGCGAGTGAACGCCTCGGCACCCGATGCTTGCATCAGCCACCCTTTCGAAGCTCGGTGAGCACGAGCTTCGCGACCGCCTTGAGCGTATCGAACACGCCGATCCCCTTCGGCGCCACCGCTTCGTAGCTCGGCACCTTCGTCGGGTTGAGCGCTTCTTCGAGCTCCGCGAGTGGGATCGCGTTCGGCAGGTCGCGCTTGTTGTACTGCACGACGTACGGGAGCTTGTTGAGGTCGTAGCCCTGCTCCTGCAGGTTCGACGACAGGTTCTCGAGCGACTCGATGTTCGCTTCCATGCGCTCCATCTGCGAATCGCCGACGTACACGACGCCGTCGACGCCCTTCAGGATCAGCTTACGACTCGCGTCGTAGAACACCTGGCCGGGCACCGTGTAGAGGTGGAAGCGCGTCTTGAACCCGCGGATCTCGCCCAGCGAGAGCGGCAGGAAGTCGAAGAACAGCGTGCGCTCGGTCTCCGTGGCGAGCGAGATCATCTTGCCCTTCGCCTCGGGATTGGTCTTGTTGTAGATGTACTGGAGATTCGTCGTCTTCCCGCACAGACCCG
>JAEYYY010000677.1 GCA_023430775.1 Pseudomonadota bacterium | reverse complement strand
CTCGTTCAAAAACGAGGACAACTCCTTGCGCAGCTTTTGCAGTCGGCGTGGCGTCATCTCAAACGTAGATCACATCGGCGATCTGACGTCGATCGAAAAGCGACCAAGTAGTACTAGCTAGTGCCCGATCCGGGTGAGCAGCTTCGCCATGTCGTCGGCGTGCTCCTCCTCGGTCGCCAGCAGCTCTTCCATCATTCGCCGGGTGGTCGGATCGTCGTTGCCGAGCCAGCGCACGATCTCCGAGTAGGTCGCGATCGCGATCCGCTCGGCGATCAGATCCTCCTGGATCATCTCGTTGAGCGTCTCGCCCTTGCCGTACTCGGCGTGGCTGCGCTCCGCGAGGCCCACGGGATTGAGGTTCGGCGTGCCGCCGAGCTCGGCGATCCGCTTCGCCACGCGATCGGCGTGGCCCTGCTCCTCGTTCGCGTGCTCGAGGAACTCGTCCTCGATGCCGGGAGCGTGGACGCCCTTGGCCATGTAGTAGTGGCTCTTGTAGCGGAGCGTGCACACGGTCTCGGTCGCCAGGACCTCGTTGAGGACCTCGATGACCTTCTCGCGATCCGCCTGGTAGCCGGCGGTCACCGCACCGTCTTCCATCTTCTCGCGTGCGCGGCGCCGGATCTCCTCGATGTCTGCTTTGAACCTGCCCATGCGGGTTTCCCTCGCAAACCGCGCGCCCATCGCGAGCGAGCCAAGCCCGAGAAACTACCTGTCACCCCCGCGCGAACCCGTCACACGAGCCCAGGCGCCCGGCCTTGTGTGTCACCATCGGCCAAGCTGTGCTGCGCTGGCCAGGTAACTTCCTTCACTTCCTCTGGCTCCTCATCGTCGTGATCCTCGGCGGGCTCCTGTACGGGCTCGCGCGCCTCGGTATCGCGCTGTTCGTCTGGGGCCCTCGCCGCAAGACCTCGCTGGCCAGCCTGCGTGGCTGGTGGTTGCGCCAGATGATGACGACGCTCGGGGCGACGTTCATCAAGCTCGGCCAGGTGATGAGCACGCGGCCCGACCTGTTCGAGCCGCAGATCATCTCTCAGCTCCGCCGGCTCCAGGACAAGCTGCCGCCGTTCTCGTTCGCCAAGGCGAAGGCCACGATCGAGGCGCAGCTCGGCAAGCCGATGTCGGAGCTGTTCTCCGAGTTCGACGCCCAACCGATCGCGGCAGCCAGCGTCGCGCAGGTCCATCGCGCACGGCTGAAGGATGGCCGCGAGGTCGCGGTCAAGGTGCTGCGCCCCGGCGTGCGTCGCCAGGTCGAGCGCGACAAGGCGATCCTGCTCGGTGGCGCGAAGCTGACCACGATCCGCCCGAAGTGGCGCCTCAACGATCCGGTCGGCCACACGCGCCACTTCGTCGACGCGATCCACGATCAGACCGACCTCCGCCTCGAGGCCGAGAACTACACTCGGTTCCGCGAGAACTTCAAGGACAAGAAGGACGTGTCCTTCCCCGAGGTGATCGCGGAATTCTCGGGCGAGAAGGTGCTGACCATGGAGTTCGTGCGCGGCCACAAGGTCGACGCGCTACCCGAGTCCACCACCGTCGAGCAGAAGCACAAGCTCGCCGAGCTGGTGCGGATGACGATGTTCAAGATGTGCTTCGAGGACGGCTTCGTCCACGCCGATATGCACCCCGGCAACATGGTCGTGCAGGACGACGGCAAGCTGATCGTGTTCGACGCCGGCATGGCGAAGCTGCTCGCCGACGACGTGCTGATCCAGTTCATCGACATGACGAAGTGCCTGTCGATGGGCACGCCCGACGATCTGGTCGCGCACCTGAAGCGCTTCCACAAGTACGTCGGCGAGATCGACTGGGAGACGCTGCGCAAGGAGGTCGGCGAGTTCGCGACCAAGTTCCGCAGCAAGGACGTCGCGAAGCTCGAGTACGGCGAGCTGATCGGCGAGATGTTCGCGATCGGGCGCAAGTACAAGGTGCGCCCGGTGACCGACATGATGCTGGTGTTCGTGGCGCTGATCACCGCGCAGGGCATCGGCAAGATGCTCGAGCCCGAGCACAACGTGTTCGCGACCGTCGCGGTGTTCTTGATGCCGATCCTGATGAAGCGCAACGAGCACATCCCGAACACCGTCGAAGCGAAGACCGCCACCGCCACCACCGCCGCCGTGGGGTGAACGGTCACGGAGGTGCGACGGTGACTCCAACCCGGAGCGTCGTGTTCATCATCATCGAGCTCGGGAACGGCTCGGGTAGCGTGGTGCCAGCCATGTTCACCAGCAGGGCGGGACCGTTCCCCTCCGCATCGAGCACCAGCCCGCCATTGGTGACGACGGCCACCCAGTACTTTCCCGACGGCAACGGATCGCGGAGGGATACCTCGGCCTCCAGCACCATCTCCTCCGAGACGTTCGATGGTGGCAGCTCCGCACGCACCAGCAGGTTGCCCGGACCGGGACCGGTGTCGTCGTAGAGTCCGATCTCGCCGACGGTGTCGTCGGTCGCGAGCACGGCGATCGAGAGCTTGACCAGGTTGCAGCCCTCGGCATCGACCTGGACGGGCATCGCGATCAGGTCCTCCGGCTCGAACGTGCCCGTCATCGCCGACAGATTGGTTTCTCCGAACTGCTGGAGGACCGAGACGTCGAGCGACGTCCGGTTGGCCGGATCGATCGTCTGATCGTAGCCGAGGCTCGCGTTGACGGTCGCGGGCGCACAGCTCTGCGGCGGGTTCCACGCCAGCAGCGCGGTCGCACGGCCGACACCTGCGGCGACCTCCTCGGTGAGCTCGAGCATGCCGCCTTCGGTCTCGAACATGCCGGGCTCGCTGTCGAGTTGATAGGTGACCTGGGCGCCCGCGTGGCCGACCACGGAGAGCTCGATCGTCGACTCCGTTCCAGCGGTCACGGGCTCCTCGACGACGCGCAAGATGCCCTGCGGTCGGGCAAGCTCGTCCTCGGGGGCATCGCCGGGGGGCGGCTCGCGCAGCGGGAACAGCAGCTCGCATCCCGTCAAGGCAACCAGTGCGAGCGCTCGCATTCGATCATTGACGGCCGGAACCGTCGGCCCGTCAAGGGCTCGCTGAAGCGTTCAGGGTGGGCCGACGGTCGCCGACAGCGCGTACGGCACGGCAGACGCGATGCCATCCTCGGGTGTGTCCGGCAGGTCGAGCGTCGGGAGAGGGTCAAAGGTGAGCGCGTTCCCGTCCACTCCCGAATCACCACCAATGCTGAAGTTGCCGTCGGCGACGAACGCCAACCAGTACCTGCCGGGCTGGAGCTCGCTCGAGATCTCGTGCTCGATGACCGTCAACGTTTGCTCGAGCGGAAACGCCTCGGTCTTGGCCACGAGCACCTCCGGCTTGGTGGTGCCGCGGTAGATGCCCAACATGCCACTCGCGGTGCTGCTGACCTGGACGCCGAGCCCTTTGAGCGCACCCAGCTTGGGGATGTCGATCGGAATGGCGACGATCCTCGCGCTGACTGAAGTGGGACCGGCGTTTCCCGAGCGGTTGCCGAACCGCTGGTAGACGTCGACCTGGGCGAGCGAGACGTTTGGCGCCGCGAGCGCCGGATCGTAATCAGCGCGTGTCACGACGCTCACCCGGCTGAGCTCGTCGCCCGGAGTCCAGGTGATGGTGTCGAGCGCGGTGCCGCCTGGACTCAGGGTCACCGCCGCCGAGCTGGTCAGCGGATCGCCCTCCGAGAACGCCACCTCGTACGTCGCGACCTCGCCCGGGTTGCCGACCACGGTCACGCTGACCGCGGAAGGTTCCCCAGCGAACGGCTGGGGCACGTCGACGCTCGCGGTCGGCTTGTCGGGATCGTTTGCGTCGGGCGCTGGCCCGTCCGACAACGGTGCGTCGACCTCCTTGTCGGGCTCACGCAACGGGAACAGCACCTGGCATCCCGTCGCGAACACCGCGAGAGCGATCGCGCGCATCTAGCAATTGACGCGCGAAACCACGCACGGGTCAAGCGTCGTGCACGGTCTCGAAGTCGAGACCGAACCGCGCGAGGTACTTGCGCAGCCGATCGGCATCGTTTTTTGTCGTGCGCCCCGCGAGCGAGTGCGCGAACAGCGTCCGGCCGGCCGCCGACAGCGATGGTGACGCACGGCACACCGCGATCACGTCGGCGAGCTGGACGCGATCGAAGCGATCGAGGGCAGCCGCGCGGTCGCCGAGCACGGCCTCGACATCCGCATCCGCCGTCGCGGTGGGAAGCCTCCGGATCTCGGTCGCCACGATCGCCTGATCGATGCGGCCGCCATCGGCGAGCGTCGCCATCCGGCGCAGCGCCGCGTTGAAGTCGCGAAAGTTGGCCGGCCACGCGGCGGACTCCGCGAACCGCACGAACGCGTCGCGCGCCGGCTTCGCGAAGCTGACGCGGATGCCGAGCTCGGCGGACAGCCGCTCGAGCTCGTAGTCGAGGTTCGGCACCACATCTTCGGGACGCTCGCGCAGCGCCGGGATCCGGAACGTCCACAGCGCGAGCCGGGCGAGCAGATCCTCGCGGAACCGGCCGGCGCGGACATCGGCGGCGAGATCGCGATTGGTGCCGGCGACCAGCTGGAAGTCCGAGCTGACCTGCTTGTCGGCGCCGAGCGGATAGAACCGCTTCTCCTCGATCGCCGTCAGCAGCATCGCCTGCTCGTCGCGGCCGAGCTCGCCGATCTCGTCGAGGAACACCAGGCCCTTGTCGGCCTTGCGAAGGAGCCCGGTGCGCGGCTCGGCGGCGCCGGTGAATGCTCCCCTCGCGTGACCGAACAGCATCGACATCGCGAGGTCGCCGCGCAGCGTGGCGCAGTTGACGGCGACCAGCTCTCCCGCGAGGTGCTGGCGGACCTGCTTGAGCTCGTGGATGCGGCGCGCGAGCGCGGTCTTGCCGGTGCCGGTCTCGCCGATCAGCAGCAGCGGATCCTTCGACTTGCTCGCGACCTGCTCGAGCTCGTCGATCATCGCGTTGAACCGCGGGTTCCTGGTGGCGATGCCCTGCTTGAGCAGCGACACGTTGGTCCGCGTGCGCTCGCGGAACCGCGCGGCGAGCCGATCGTAACGCGCGAGCTCGAGATCGATGATCTCGACGCGGCCGATCGTGGTGTCGCGCTGGGGCGAGCTCTGCAGCAGCTTGCCCGGCATCGCCCGCGTCTCGCACAGCAGGAACAGACAGATCTGGACGACGTGCGTGCCGGTCGTGATGTGCAGGAAGTAATCCTCGCTCGCCGGCTTCCACGGATAGCCTTGCGCGAAGTCGTCGAGCGCGGCGTAGACCTCGCCGAAGTCCCACGGGTTGGCGAGCTCGAGCGTGTGCTGCCTGACCTCGGTGTCGGGCGACACGCGCGCGATGTCGGTGACGATCTGGGTCGCGAGCGGCTCGTTGGTGGACTGGACGAGCAGCTCGAAGCGATCGACGTGGAGCTCGGGCTGCTGGCAGATCGCGACGCTCGGCCGCCACTTCTCCCAGCGCTTGTCGCGCATGCCGGCATCGAGCGTGGTGCCGAGCAAGCCGATGACGACGTGCTTTCGCTTCATCCGTTATCTTATAGGATAACTCGTTATCTACTGATATCGTTGCGATTCCTTCAACTCATTGATCTTACGTGCGTTCGAGGTGGATCGCGCCCTGCACCTGGTGTCGCGGCTATGTCGACGAACTACCAGCTCTTCGAGACCCCGAACGTTCCGATCAAGGCGTGGACGAAGGGCGTGCCCTTCGAACCCGAGGCCGAGGCCCAGCTCCGCAAGGTCGCGGCGATGCCGTTCATCCACCAGTGGGTCGCGGTGATGCCGGACGTCCACGCGGGGATCGGTGCGACGGTCGGCTCGGTGATCGCGTCGAAGCGCGCCGTCATCCCGGCAGCGGTCGGTGTCGATATCGGCTGCGGCATGATGGCGGTCAAGACGTCGCTGCGTGCCGAGCAGTTGCCGGATGACCTGCGTCCGCTGCGGCTCGCGATCGAGGCAGCGGTGCCGCACGGCCGCACCGACAAGGGTGGCCGCAACGATCGCGGTGCGCACGGCAACGTGCCGGACCGCGTCGCGGCGGCGTGGGCAGAGCTCGCTCCGGGCTACGAGCGCATCGTCACGGATCACGCGTCGGCGCAGAGCGCGCAGCGCGTGAACCAGCTCGGTACGCTCGGCACGGGTAACCACTTCATCGAGATCTGCCTCGACGAGGCAGGTGCGGTGTGGGTGATGTTGCACTCGGGCTCGCGCGGCATCGGCAACCGGATCGGTTCGTACTTCATCGAGCGGGCGAAGGCCGAGATGCGCCGCTGGATGATCAACCTGCCGGATGTCGACCTCGCGTACCTGCCGCAGGGTAGCGAGCTGTTCGACGACTACCTGCACGCGGTCGAGTGGGCACAGCAGTACGCAGCGAAGAACCGCGAGCTGATGATGCACGCGACGATCGAGGCGCTGCGGTCGACCAGCCTGCTGCCGGACTTCACGGCGCACCTCGAGGCAGTGAACTGCCACCACAACTACGTGTCGTTCGAGCATCACTACGGCGAGAACGTGATCGTGACCCGCAAGGGCGCGGTGCGTGCTCGGGCGGGTGAGCTCGGCATCATCCCGGGCTCGATGGGCGCGAAGTCGTTCATCGTGCGCGGCAAGGGCAACCCGGAGTCGTTCTGCTCGTGCTCGCACGGTGCAGGACGCACGATGTCGCGCACGAAGGCAAAGAAGCTGTTCACGCTCGAGGACCACGCCGCGGCAACGGCGGGCGTCGAGTGCCGCAAGGACGCCGACGTGATCGACGAGACGCCCGGCGCGTACAAGGCGATCGACGACGTGATGGCGGCGCAGGCCGACCTCGTCGAGGTTGTCTACACGTTGAAGCAGATCGTTTGCGTGAAGGGATAGAAGTGCTATCCACCCCCGCCGTTGATCGAGTGGAGTGATGGGAAGACCGTCGCTTCGCTCCGCGCAAGAGGCGGGTTTTGTTTTGGGAGGCTGTGATGAAGCAGCTCGTGAAGAAGGAGGCAGTCATGTCGGAAGTACAGAAGCGAGACCTCGTGCTGCCCCCGGGCAGCTACGCGTACATGCAGGACGTCACCAAGGGCGTCGTGAAGACCTACTCCGGTCCGACGGTGATCAACCCGACGGCGCAGGAGCGCCCGGTGATCTACGACGACAAGTCGAACACGTTCCGGACCGCCGGCTCCCTCGAGGATGCGATGCGAATCTCGCCGATCGCGGCCGAGGGCTACTACGTGATCCTGCGCAACCCGGCGAAGGGCAACAAGCACCCCGATGAAGGCAGCGCGCAGCCGAGCGCCGAGCTCGAGATCGGTCGCGCCATCATCGTGCCGGGCCCCGCGACGTTCGCGCTGTGGCCGGGTCAGGCCGCCGACGTGATCGAGGGCCACCACCTGCGCTCGAACCAGTACCTGCTCGTCCGCGTCTACAACGAGGACGAGGCGCGCAAGAACTGGAGCAAGGCCGTCGTCAAGCCGGCCAACGGCGAGCCGCAGACGTCGATCACGAGCCCGACCATCGCTCCGCCGGACTTGTCGGTCGGCAAGCAGCTGATCATCCGCGGCACCGAGGTGTCGTTCTACATCCCGCCGACCGGTATCGAGGTCGTCAAGGACGGCGATAGCTACAACCGCGAGGCGTTGACGCTCGAGCGGCTCGAGTACGCGATCCTCGTCGACGAGAACGGCAAGAAGCGCTACGAGGTCGGCCCGCAGGTCGTGTTCCCGCTGCCGACGGAGCGCTTCGTCGAGGCGCGCGACGATCACGGCCGACCGAGCAAGAAGTTCCGCGCCGTCGAGCTCAACGAGATCCAGGGCCTCCACATCAAGGTGATCGCGGACTACGTCGACAACGGCGTCGCTCACAAGGCGGGCGACGAGCTGTTCATCACCGGCCGCGATACCGCGATCTACTTCCCGCGCGAGGAGCACTCGGCGATCAAGTACGACGGCAAGGCGAAGCACTTCGCGACCGCGATTCCCGCTGGCGAAGCGCGCTACGTGATGAACCGGCTGACCGGCGAGATCCGCACGGTGCGCGGTCCCGCGATGCTACTGCCCGATCCGCGGCACGAGGTGATCGTGCGCCGCGCGCTGACCGATCGCGAGGTCGCGCTGTGGTACCCGGGCAACGCCGACGCACTCGCCTACAACCAGAGCCTCCGCACGATCATCCACACCGTGCCGACGACCCGTCAGGGTGCGCTGTCGGAGGGCGATGTCGAGCGCGCGGGAAAGCGCGTCGCCAAGCCGGCCGCCGGTATGGTGATGGAGGCCTCGCGCGTGTCGGGGGAGCAGGCGTTGATCGCCGACGAGTTCTCGCGCGCGAGCACGTATACCCAGCCGCGCTTCATCACGCTCGACACCAAGTACCAGGGTGCACCGTCGATCAACGTGTGGACGGGCTACGCCGTGCTCGTGACCTCGAAGACCGGCCGCCGCCGCGTCGAGGTCGGGCCGACCACGGTGCTGCTCGATTACGACGAGGGCCTCGAGCTGCTGTCGCTGTCGACCGGCACGCCGAAGACCACGGTGCGCACGCTCGACACGCCGTACCTGCGGATCGAGAACAACCAGGTCAGCGACGTCGTCATGGTGGAGACGCTCGATCACGTCGGCGTCCGGATCCAGCTGTCGTATCGCGTCGACTTCGAGGGTGACTCCGTGAAGTGGTTCACCGTCGAGAACTACATCAAGCTGCTCTGCGATCACGTCAAGAGCGTGCTCAAGGGCGAGGTCCGCAAGCTGTCGGTCGAGGAGTTCTACAGCTCGTCGACCGGCCGCATCCGCGATCTGATCCTCGGCGCGTCCCCGAAGGACCGCGGCGACGCGACCGGCGAGCGGCCCGGCATGGCGTTCGCGAACGGCATGCGGATCGTGGATGTCGACGTCATCAGCGTCGCGCTGAACGACGACAAGATCCGCGCGCTGCTCGAGCAGGCGCAGCACGATGTCGTCCGCACGAACATCGAGCTGTCGACGCTCGGCCGCGAGCTGTCGCTGACCAAGCAGCGCGAGCAGATCGCCCGCGATACCGCGGAGGTCAAGGCGGCGACCAAGCTCAAGAGCGACGAGCTCGCCCGCGAGCTGGCGACCAGCGAGCTGGCCACCGCCCTCGCCCGCCTCGGCAACACGCTGCGCGAGATCGGCGAGCGCAAGAAGCTGGTCGAGGTCGAGGCCGAGATCGACGCGTTCAAGACGTCCGCACGGATCGATCGCGTCAAGCGCGAGCGCGAGCAGGAGCTGTCGTTCTCTGCGATCGAGCAATCCGCGAAGATCGAGTTGCTGCGCGCCGAGGCGGAGACCGCCGTCCAGCGGTTCAGCGCCGCGTCGGGCAACTTCAGCGAGGCCCTCGTCCAGCTCGGCCGTCACGAGACGCTGGTCAAGGTGGCCGAGGCGTGGAACACGCAGAAGATCATCGAGGGCGAGTCGCTCGGCGACACGCTGTCGCGGCTGTTCGGCAACACGCCGCTCAAGGCGCTGGTCGACAAGCTCACGCTCGGCGCCAACGGCTCCGCACACTAGGGCGCGTTGATCCCGGCGAGCTCGACATCGATCGAGCTCGCCGCCGCCGCATCGAACGAGAGGAACACCGTGCGCAGATCGCGGCCGGTGGTCTGCGCGAACAGCGCGAAGTCGACGCCATCGGCGGAGACCTCCCAGATCGCGGAGCCGCGGTCGGCGCGCAGGCGCAGGAACCGCTGGGTCTCGGGATCGTACGGCGCGCTCGCGAGCTGATCGTCGGCGGTGCGCGCCGTCAGCATGTCGCTCAGCTGGAACGCCACGAAGTTGTCGCCGCTGCCGATCGGCTCGGCGATGACGGTGACCACGGTGGTCTCGTCCGCGAAGTCGATGCGCGGGATCTCGACGGTGACACCCGCGCCTTCGAGGCTGTACAGGCCGCCGGCATGGATGCTGCCGGTCGCCCCATCGGGCTCCGAGGACGCTCGCAGCACGACGCTGCCGTCGACCACGGTCGCGTTGTCGACGACCGTCCACACGTACGGATCGAGCTCGCCGTCGAACGACTCCACGAGCGTCTCGGCGCCGCAGATCGGATCGGGATCGACCCCGGCGTTGACGTTATCGATCCGCAGCCCGTAGTCGGCGGGCGCGCTCTCGCCACGGTTGGCCTCGATGCGCGGCCGCACCGTGACCACGCCGGCGACGGGAACACGCGCCAGCTCGCGATAATCGACACCATCGCTCGACGTCGACCAGACGACCTCGCCGGCATCCTCGGCGAGCTGCCAGAACCGGTGGACTGCCGGATCGTAGGTCGCGCTGCCGACGGTCATGAACGC
>JAEYYY010000581.1 GCA_023430775.1 Pseudomonadota bacterium | reverse complement strand
CACGGCGAGGGCGGCAACCACGCGGCGCGGCGTGACGGCCGGATCGCGCTGGTTGTCGGCGCGCGAGAGACCGGGGACCAGCGGCAGGTCGCCTCGCTCGCTCGCGTGCGCGCGCTTGAACGGGTGGCCCTGCGCATCGGCGAGGTAGAGATGCTCGCCCTGCTCGGTCGGAAACGCCACGACCACGGCCGGGGTGTGCTCGGTGACCTCGACGATCAGCGTGCTCGGCAGCTGGCGCCGGACGTCGGCGGTCGCGATCCACGGCTCGTCGCGCAGCGCGAGCTTCGCGGCATCGAGGTCGGCGGTGATCAGGTTCTCACCCGTCGCGATCGGCAGCGCCGCACGAACCGCATCGGGGCTCAGTCGATCGGTACCGCGCACCTCGATCTGCTCGATCGCGAATCGATCGGAGGTGGTCACGAACTGGTAACCGAGCCACAGCCCGGTCCCCAGCGTGGTGATCACCGCGGTCGCGACGATCGCCGGCAGACCGCGACGGACCGCGCGGCCACAGGCATCGACCAGCGCGCGCGTCGGTCGAACGCGCGACCACAGCGAGGCCGGTCGCCGGCGGTTCTTCTTCCGTACCGTCAGTCGCGAAGACGACGGGATCGAGGGAGCTTCGGTTTCACGCCGCTCCCCACGGCGGGATCGATCCATGGTTTGGAAATACGCACGCGTGGATCACGTGGGCAATTTTTTCGCCGCACTCCGGATCACTTCGGTCTCCCTCGGGAAACCCGAACCCGATGTGCGATCTTGCCCGACTGAACGCGTACTCAGTCTGACGACGGATCAGTTACCCGATCAGTCGTCGATGTCGCGGATGATGACGTCGTCCTCGGGCGGCTCCTCGACGATCGTCACCGTCTCCTTGCCCTTCTTCTTCTTCGCCGGCGGCGGCGGCGCCTCTTCGTCATCGGAGCGAGTGACCACTGCCTTCTTCTTCGGCGGCGCCTTGCGCGCGGCGGACTTCGCCGGGGTTTTTTTGGCCGGCGCCTTTTCGGCAGCTGCCGGCTTCTTCGCCGGAGGCTGCTTGCCACGCTGCTTGAACACACCCGCCGAGGCAGGGGCGGCGATGGCGAAGGACACGACCAGAGCGATCAACCAGCGCACGAACCTGATGGTGCCACAGGTAGGTGGAGGATCAAACGCGAGGTACCCAAGCCGGTGGAATTTCAGGTCTTCGGGCAGGGCGGACGCTCGACGATCGCGATGCTCGACAGTAGCTGCTGGCCACCGACCAGCTTGAAGCCGAACGCGATCTCGTGGTTCTCGGTCCTGCAGGTGGTGCCCTTGCAGGAGGCCAGGGCGCGCGTCAGCTCGTCGATCTCCGGCAGCACCGCCTCGGCGCGCGGGACCAGATCCACCGTGTGCTCGGTGTGCGGGTCACCGTCGCCGTCGGGATCGGTATCGGAGAGCGCGTCGTAGCTGACCTTGATCCGCTCGAGACCCTTCGGGGGCAGGTAGCCGGGCAACAGCGACGGCTCGTCGTTGCCCTGGAGCTTCTCGTAGGACGCCAGCACGCAGAGAGCGCGCATCACTGGCGCGACGGCCGCGGACCGCGGGCGCTTCGGGGCGTACTTCGCGTCGCCCTTGTCGACCAGCACGCGTGCCGCCGCGGCGGCGACTCCGCAATCGGCGGTGGCGGTGGCCTTGATCAGGGTGGCCTTGAGATCCGGCGCGAGCTTGTCGTCGAGCGCGACCAGCTCGGCGATCGCGGTGGTGCGCGCCTTGGTGGGGAGCTTGTCGTCGGCGATCGCGGCGAGGTACGTCGCGCGCTGCGTGCTCGCAGGCAACATCTCGAGCGCGCCGTCGACGTGATGCTTGGTGACCGCCTCGACCAGATACTTCTCGTCGAGCTGACCAAGCGCGTTGTTCGCGATGTCGCGCTGGCCCGCCTTGAACGCGAGGGTGATCAGCTCGAAACGGCGCGCCGGATCGCTCTCGGGCACCGCCTTCAGGGCGGCCACGGTGAGCTGCGATTCCGGTGGTGGCAGCGCGACGATCTTGCGCAGCCCGTCCATCACGGGCGGTACATCGTCGGGCTCGAGATGCTCGATCGCCCACAGCGCGACGAGCCGGCGAAAGCACGGATCGGTGAGGCCGGCGGTCGGTGCGGGCTCGGGGATGTCGAACACCTGCTGCACGCAATCGCCGGCCGGCCGCGCGGGCACGCAGTTGAAGTTGCCCTCGCGGATCAGCGCGATCGCGAGCGGTCGATCGAGCTCGCGCGGAACTTCCTGGAGCTTGTCGTGCCAGTCCTCGGCGGTGAGCGCGAGCTTGTTCCACAGCGCGAGCGCGTCGGCATCGGAAGCGAGCCGGACCGTGCTCCAGTCGATCGACAGCAGCTTCGGACGCGGTGGTCGCTCGAGATCGTGATCGGGGGTGGGCTCGCGTGTGCGCTTACCGACCGATGGGTCATTTATCCGCGCGCCCTCGTTGTGTTGCGTCGTCGCGTGGGGCGTTCCGCCACAAGCAGCCAGCGCGGCGAGCACGACGAGTCGGTGGTTCACGTTCTGGAGACTCACGGTGAGGCGACAGGTTTCAAGTCGCCGAAGTATAGTGCGCGCAACCTCAGGAGATGACGATGTCGATGTTCACCAAGATCTTCCTGGCGACGGTGGCGTTGGTCGGTTCGGCAACTGCGGATACCAAGGGGGCTCCCGCTGCCGCGAAGACCGAAGTCAAGCCCGAGCCACCGAGGCCGCCCGCAGAGATCGAGGCGATGGCGAAGAACGTCGTCGGTACCTGGAAGTGCACCGGTACGTCGTCGGGCATGGACGGCAGCAGCGAGAAGATGACCGCGAAGGTCGTCGCGAAGGTCGATCTCGACAAGTGGTGGATCAACGACGTCGTCGAGGGCAAGGGCAGCCGCGGAAGTTTCCGGATGATCTCGTATTCGACGTTCGATGCCGCCAGCAAGAAGTGGCGCCGGATCTCGATCGACAACTACGGCAACCAGTACGTCGGCACGTCCGACGGCATGAAGGAAAACAAGCTGGTCTGGAACCTCGACTTCATGGGCGCGATGGGCGCCGGTCAGTTCAAGGAGACCGTCGATCCGACCGATCCGAAGGCCGTCAAGTTCAACGGCGTGGTGAGCGTGGACAAGGGCAAGTCGTGGAAGCCCGTCTACGAGATGGTCTGCAAGAAGTAAGCGGCTACTTTGGCGCGCCAGCGGTGGATCGGCTCGCGTACCAGGCCTTGACGGCGCTGTGATCGCCGACCGCCTTGTAGACACCGGTCAGCTTCGGGAACGGATCGAACACCGTCGACGGAATGTGATCGACGGTACCGGTCGCGAACCAGCGCACGATCATGAACAGCTTCAGATCGACGACGTGCAGCTTGCCGCCGGCGAAGAACGGGCCTTCGATGTGCTGCTCGGCGAACTTCGCCCAGCCCGGGAGGTAGTTCGCGGCGAGGTCCTCGCGCCTGGCCTGCTTCTCGGCGGCATCCTGGATCCGCAGCGTCGGGCTGACGTGATGCCGCACCTCCTCGACGAACGCCATCATGCCTTCGTGGCGCGCGGCCTCGAAGTCGTCCTTCGGGTGGAGCCCGTGGCGACGCCCGATCAGGGTCAGGATCGCGTTCGAGTGGGCGAGCGGCGGCTTCTCGGGTAGCTCGAGGATCGGCATCGAGCCGTACGGCGTCCTCGGCTTGAGCGCCGGCCAGTCGGGGCCCTTGATGCGGTTGTCCTCGAACTCGACGCCGGCGAGGAACAGCGCGAGCCGGCACTCTTCGCCGCGACTTCCGGAGATGTCGAAGTAGGTCAGCTTGGGCTTCATCGGCGCGACGATATCGCGGCGGCGATCCGCCGAGTCAGCAGCAGCGCTGCCGATCGGGTAGGTTCACTTCGTGCTCACGGAGTCTGCCGCGCGCTGGATGCTGGTGTTGCACACCGCGCTCGGCGTCGCCGCGATCGGATCGGCGACGCATCTCGCGATCTGGATCCGCAAGCTGATCCGGGGCCAGCACGGCAAGCATCGCGCGGTGCAGCGGTTCGCGGTCATCTCGCTGACCCTGCACGCGCTCGGCGTCCTCGCGGGCAACGTGATGTATCCGACCTACAAGGTCGAGGTGCGCGCGGCGTATCTCGAGAATGCGAACGCGGTGGTCGACCGCGCGATCGCACACGAGCGCGAGCTCGATCGCATCACCGAGCGCGAGGGCAGCGAACGGATCGAGCACACGCCGATCGCGCAGCAGGTCTCGAAGAGTGCGAAGGCCGCGCGCTGGTTCGACGTCAAGGAGCACTGGATCGCGCTCGGCCTGATCGCGTCGGCGGGGCTGGTGCTGATGCTGCGGTTCTGGAATCCGAAGACCGATGGTCCGACGCTCGGCCCCATCGTGTTCGGGCTGTCGCTGGTCGTGGCGGGCACGCTGTGGCTCGCCGGGATCATCGGCGTGTTGACGGCGTCGTTCCGCGCGATCTGACCGGGCAGTTCGCCCGCGCGATCTGCGGCGGATCGGCCAAGTCACGTCTGCGCGCGGAGACTCGTCACGGCACGCCGCTTGATCAGCGCAGCGGCATGCGATCAACCCTCGTTCTCGCGATGCTCCTCCTCGGCGCATCGACCGCCCACGCCGGCGAGCCCACCGTCGACAAGCTCGGCGTCGTCTTCCACCTCCGCCCGCACCAGCCCGACAAGAAGGAGTGGAAGTGGACGCCGAACCTGCGGATCAAGATCAGCGGCCCGATCTCGTCGTCGTCGGCGATCACCGCGGAGTACACGCTGCCGAACGGCAAGCCGTGGCTGAAGGTCGAGTGCGAGAACGTGTCGCAAACCGACGAGAAGGAGTTCTTGACCCTCAAGGATTGCGGCTACCGCCTCGAGGAGAAGGACGCGACGAACCAGACCGGCTTGTTCGGGTTCACGGTCAAGCTGACCGACGCGCTGACCAGCACGAACAAGGTGCTGTTCAAGGGCAAGTTCACCGTCGGTCGCGGGCTCTACAACCCGTCGAAGATGGCCGACCGCAACAAGCAGTTCTACTACTACGTCGATCAGGACTGGCGGCTGCCGCTGGCGTACGTGTTCCCGAACTACAGCGACACCACGAACCTGTACGTCGAGACCTGGATCAAGGGCGCGATCGTCGACATGTCGAAGATCCGCGGATATCTGTTCTTCAACGGTAAGCCCGTCTCCGAGGCCGGCATCTCGAGCGAGCTCCGCGCGACGCCGCCCGAGCTCAAGCAGTGGGAGTACCACCAGGTGGTGATCAAGTTCCCCGCCCAGGTCCAGAAGCCCGACGCCGATGGCTACGCGGGCTGGAAGCTGTGGGAGAACCCGGGCGACTACGAGTTCAAGCTGATGCGCGACAACAAGGTGGTCCGCACGTTCAAGTTCCAGATCGGTGCCGACGGCAAGCCGAAGGATACCAACGGCGCGCGCGCATCGGCCGGCATCGCCCGCGAGGGCGCGCTGTTCAGGACGACGGTCGACGGTGGCGATGGCACGATCCGCAAGGACGCGTGGAAGACCGAGGCGTTCTTCCACAACCCGCCGACCGGGTTGTGATCGCGTGTACGGCGTCGCGTAGATCCTCCGATGCCGTGTTAGGACCGAGCGCATGAAGCTCGTCCTATCGCTGGTGCTCGCGCTGGCCGCGTGCAGTGGTCCCAAGGCCAAGCCCGAATCTCCGATCGTCAACGAGGGCTCGAATGCCAGGCCCGAGACCTGCTGCTGCAAGACCACGCCGTCGACGAGCGTCGATGGCAAGCCGGTCTACGAGGCGGGCGCGAACCGGATGGAGTGCTCCACCAAGCAGGGCGACTGCGTCGACGAGGTGCAGTGCCAGGGCATCGCACCCGCGGAGAAGATCACGCCGACCGGCGGCGACACCAGCGACGGCGATGGCGACGGTGGCGGAAGCAGCGCCAGCGATCTGCCGTAGTGAGGGTCGCTACCAGGTGACCGACAGGCTCGACTGGAACAGCATCGAGCGATCGACGTAGCGATCGTTCTCGGGCTCCATCTCGACGCGCCGGCACGACACGCCTCGACACACGGACATCGGCGTATCGGTGGTCGGCGTCATCGTCATGCGCCAGCCGAGGAACCAGCCGATCCGGTGCGGGAAGCCGATCGGTTCCTGCAGCCGGTGATCGAGCATGACGCCGAAGCCGAACTGCCCCTCGACGCGCTTGGTGTCGTCGGGCACGAAGCGCTGACCGAGCTCGGTGGAGGCCGGGCGATACCAGTCGTTCCACGCGACGCCGGCACCGCCCTCGACATAGACGGCGAGCATCGAGTTGCCGCCGACGATCTCGGAGCCGAGGCGGATCAGCTCGACGCGACCGAGCACGCCCAGCCGCTGGGCGTCGCCGATCGTCAGATCCGACGGACCGCGCTCCGACAGCTCGAGGTAGCTGTACTCGGCTTCGAGAGCGAACCGGTTCCAGCGCTTGCCGCCACCCACGGTGACACCAAGAGCGGTCGCCTCGACCGAATCACCCGCGATCACACCGACCGCCGTCCCGAGACGAGCGGTGCTGCCGGTGGTCTGGTGAGGAGCCATCGGATCCTCGACGTAGTCTGCAGTCCTCGGATCGGCCCATCCGACACCCACTCCTGTGAATGTCAGGCACAGCGCGACGGCCGGAAGCTCGCGGATGTTCTTCACGAAGGACCTCGACGGCGGAGAGAAACGCAGTGCGATGCAGATCACGTACCGCGAAGCGCGGCATCGAGCGCCTGCCGCATCGCATCGACGGGCGCTGTCATGTTCGTCCAGATTCCAAAAGCGCGGGCGCCTTGATGCACGAGCATGCCGCGCCCGTCGAGGGTGGGATGCCCGCGATCGCGCGCGCGCTCGAGCAGCAAGGTCGGGCGGTGATAGACGAGCGTCGTCACCCAGACGTCCTTGCGGACAGCGTCGAGTGGAATGGTATCGGTCATCGCGACCTCGTCGGTCTTCGATAGCCCGATCGGCGTGCAATCGACGACCAGCTCGGCTCGCTCGAGAACGCTGCGCACGTCGTCCCACGGATGGACCACGAGCTGCGTGTTGTTGGGTCGCACCACCACCTGTTGCATCGCTTCGACCCACGACACGCGATCAGGGTTGCGCGCGACGATATGAATTCGCCTGGCGGCACGCAGGGCGAAGGCGACCGCGCGCGACGCTCCACCGCCACCGAGCAGAACGATTTCGGGGGGCTGCTTGCAACCGGCCTCGACGAGGCTGTCGACGAACCCCTCGCTATCCGTGTTGTGGCCGACGATATCGGTCTCGGTGAAGTGCAGGCAGTTGACCGCGCCGATCGCACGCGCCGCCGGCGACAGCTGATCGCACAGGTTCGCCACCGCCACCTTGTGCGGAATCGTCACGCTCGCACCGAGCGCGCGGGTCGCACGCAGCGCGCCGACCACGCCCGCGAGCTGCGACGGATCGACACCGAGCGGCACCAGCACCGCATCGACACCGCGAGCCTCGAAGGCCGCGTTGAGCATCTGCGGACTGCGCGAGTGCTCGACCGGCCAGCCGATCACGGCGGCCAGCCGCGTGGTGCCGGTGATCGTCATGGCTCGCCGCGATCCCGGATCATCGGCACCGCGAGCTCGGCACCGTCGCGGCGCGCTTGCTCGAGCGCCTGCGTCGCATCGCGCATCAAGCGCGAGAACGACAGCGGCTGGCCGGGCATCGCGCCGGACACCGCACCGGTGATCCGCGGCGTCAGCGTCTTGCCCGCGGCGTTGATCGGATTGCTGCTGGTCACCGCGTGGAGGATCCGGCGCGCCACCTCGGCGGCGCCCGCGAGCGTGGTGTACGGCAGCAGCACGAGGAACCGCTCCTGATCGAGCTCGGTCGCCAGATCGATGTCGCGGATCGAGTGGATCAGCGCATTGCCCGCGCGGGCGCGGAGGATGCCGTGGACGCCGGGCGGCGGCGGTTCGTCGTCGAGGCCGTTGACGCCGAGCGAGAACAGCGCGACCGCGATCGGATAGCCGTAGCGCTTGCTGCGCTTGAGCTCGAGCTCGAGCACGCGCTGGAACAGCTCGAACGGTTGCATCGCGCCGGGCTCGTGATCGACCAGCGCGTCGAGTCGCGCGCGCATCATCGTCTCGTTGCCGCGCGCGGTGGTCGCGGTCTGCCGCTCGACCACGAGCTTGCTCGCCGCGAACAGCACCGGTGCGAGCTTCTCGACGTCGATCGGTCGCGCGATCGCCAGATCCGCACCGACGCTGGCGGCGCGGCGCGTCGCCTCGACGGCCTTGCCCGAGGTCGCCGCGATCACCACCGGTCTCCTCGGTGCGAGCGCGAGCGCGGTATCGATCAGCGCCTCGCCGCCGGGCACACCGACGAGCAACACCTCGGCGCTGCCGGAGCGCAGGAGTGACTTGATCTGCTCGATACCGGCCTGCCCGCTCGCCGCGGCCACCACCTTGTGACCGGCCACCGCGATCGCACCCTTCGCCGCTGCGATCACCGGCGGGTCGTCGAGGATCGCGATCGACAGCGGCTCGATCGCCGGCAACTCGCCCTCGATCACGACATCGTCATCGGGCGTGTCGCCGACGCTGATCGCGCGCGCGTCTTCACTGATCGGCCTGCGGCGAACAGGGCCGCTGTCGTACGCGCGCGCGGCCGGCTGCGACTCCTCGAGATCGATATCGATGCTGTGGCCGGACGATTCGATCTGGCGAACGCCCGACTCGTCGTCGAAGTCGCGCGCGTCGTCGTCGTCTCCACCGTCCTCGAAGTCGAGCGAGCGCAGCGCATCGCTGACGGCGCGTGCGGATGCCGCCGTGCGGCGCGCCTGAGACTCGTCGGGATCGCGGCGCACGCCGGACTCGTCGAGATCGAGCACCGCCAGTGCGTCGCGACGCACGCCGGACTCGTCGTCGAGCTCGAGCGACAGCGGCTTGGCCGCAGCCGGCCGATCGAAGCGCACCACCAGATCGCTGTTCGGAGGCCCGAGGCCGCTGCGCAGCGGGCTGTCGATCGCGGCGCGCTCCGCTCGCGCGGTGCGTGGGGGCTCGGCAGCGGTCGACGGCGCCGCGGCCGGCGATGGCGCACCCGAACGCGGAACGGCCGAGCCACTCGCCCCTGGGGCTCCGGTGGTGGGAGTCGGGTTTGGCGCCGGGGCCTTCACCGTGCTCGGCGGCGATGCCGCGCTCTCGGTCGGCTTCGTGCTCGCAGCCTGGCCCCGGGCGAGCTCGGTCGCGGCACGCGCCGGGTCGACGTTGGCTTCCACACTCGCGGCGACACCCGGGCTCTTGAGGATCGGTGGCACGGGCGTGCGCCGGCTCGGCGGTGGCTTGATCGGAGGCAGGCCATCGCCGT
>JAEYYY010000521.1 GCA_023430775.1 Pseudomonadota bacterium | reverse complement strand
GCTCCGAGATCGGCCGCGCCGGGTGGGGCGTTGTTGTACTTCGAGATGCCGGAAGCGACGAGCCTCGCCCTGACGGCCTTCGCGCGACCGAGCAGCGCGCTGTCACTGGTGCCCTCGGCGATCAGCTGCTCGA
Organism: Pseudomonadota bacterium; assembly: GCA_023430775.1. GTDB lineage: Bacteria > Myxococcota_A > Polyangia > Haliangiales > Haliangiaceae > JABFXX01. Next base: position 7,890 of record JAEYYY010000521.1, on the reverse strand, counting down.
GGCGCGATGGCTCGCGCGCGTCGTGATAGATGCCGATATCGTCGAGCACGATCGACAGCGGCGCCTCGCCGGTGACGCCGAGCCCGATCGATCGCACGAAGCCATCGTCGGCGCGCCAGTAGGGCAACCCGTGCAGCGTCGCCATCGCGCGCGCGAGTTGGCGGCTGCGCTTGTCACCCCAGCCGATCACGACGTCGAGGTCATCCGGCCGTCGCACCGGCCGCACGACGACGCGGTCCGCGCCGAGCAGCGCCGCGAGATGCGGAATGCCGCCGACGCCGCGCGACGGCGGAATCGGGAACACCGCGGCCGTGCGCCACTGGTGGTCGGTCATCGAATGCCCTCGCCCGCGAGACAGTCGCCGCGAGTGTGGATCGTGGGCTCGGCAGAACCCGCAGCATGGTTGGCTCGGTTTCTCATCGGTCACCTCGAGCGAGCTCGGCCTCGGCGCGGGCGAGGTCTGCTTCGGTGTCGACGCCGTGCGGTGGCGGGCGGTCGAGGATGCCGACGGCGATCTGCATGCCGATCGCGAGCGCGCGCAGCTGCTCGAGCGACTCGGCGAGCTCCCACGCGTGCGGCTGGGTCTGGCACAGCCGGCGCAGCGAGCCGACGCGATACGCGTAGAGGCCGAGGTGGCGCAGGAACGTCACGTTCGGTGGCAGCTCCTCGGGATGCCGCGCGTCACCGTAGGAGGGAAACACGCCGCGCACCCACGGGATCGGCGCGCGCGAGAACGTGCGCGCGAGGCCGGCATCGTCGAGGACGACCTTGACGACCGCGGGATCGAAGACGTCGCGCGGCTCGCGGATCGGCGTCGCCAGCGTCGAGATGTGCGCACCCGGCGTCGAGGCGAGTAGCAGCGCCGCTTGCCGGATCGCGGTCGCCGGCATGCCGGGCTCGTCGCCTTGCAGGTTGACGACGATCGCGTCGTCGTCCCAGCCGAGCTTCGTCGTGACCTCGTGGATCCGATCGCTGCCCGACGGATGATCCGCGCGCGTCATCACCGCGCGGCCGCCGGCCCTGGTGATCGTCTCCTCGATCTTCGCATCGTCGGTGGCGACCACGACCTCCGCCGCACCGGCCTCGATCGCGCGCTCGAGCACGTGGACCACCATCGGCTTGCCGGCGAGCAGCCGCAGCGGCTTGCCCGGCAATCGCGTCGCGCTCATCCGCGACGGGATCACGATCTTGAACTCGGGCTGCGTCTCCGGCGTGCGCGCCTTCATGATCGCGTCGCAGACCTCGCGCACCGCGCCGCGCCCGCCGTTGATCGACGTCACCCACGCCGCGATCGCGCGGATCTCGGCATGCGCATCGGCCGGCGCGATCGCGATGCCGACCGCCCGCATCGCATCGCGATCGACGAGGTCATCGCCGACATACGCCACCGCGGTCAGCGCGATGCCGAGCTTGCCGGCGAGCTCCGTCAGCGCCGTCACCTTGTCGGTGCTCTTCTGGATCAGGTGCTGGATGCCGAGCTCGCTCGCCCGCTTCTCGACCGCCGCCCCGCCGCGCGCGGTGATCCACGCGACGTGAATGCCCTCGGCGAGCAGCTTGCGCAGACCGAGCCCATCGCGGACGTGGAACAGCTTGCGATCGCCTTCACCCTCCGCCCCGTAATCGAGACGGCCATCCGTGAGAACGCCATCCACATCGCAGACCAGGAGCCGGACATCGGCGAGTCGTGCGAGCGGAATCATCGAAGTACCTCACAGAGGTCGCGCTTTGGAGCGGGCCAAGTGCGCGGCTGCCCGTCGGTGGCAAGTTGGAACGCGATGGAGAGCTGGAGGTCGTGCACGCGAGCCGGGCACGTGCGCGAGTGCACGTTGCCGGTCAGGTTGGTCGCAGCGCAAAGCGCTAGGTCCGAGAATCGGCCACAGTCGTGCGCGAGCGTCCTCACCGTGGTCCGCCGACCTCGCGCTATCGAAACTTCCAGGTCCGAGAATCGGGCAGCGATGTCCCGTGCGAACGAAGTTTTCGAAGAACGTCGACGGCGGAAGGCCGGGGGCGCAACACGTTGACCATCGATCGAGGACTTGGCGCGCTCCCCTACGAGGTCTCTTTTCGGCGACATGTCTAGACGGTCTAGACGGTCTAGACATCTCCCCGAAAAGAGGTCCTGCACTGCAGCCGGCCAAGTGCGTGATTGCGCGATGCCAACAAGGCCGCTCGCAAAGGAGCGTGCCTTTCGCTCGGCGCTCGAGAGCGCGCCCTGGTCCGAAGAGCGGACATTGTCCCGCACCACCGTCCGAGATCGGAACGATTGCCGTCGATGACGCCGCTCTTCTGTCGGAGCTGGTTGGTGAAGATGCGCGCTCGCGTTCACAGCCGTGTCGTGAGCTGCAGTGCTGAGATCTGGTCGAACGTTGCGGTCGATCATCGAGCTAGCATCGGCGGAGCGGGGAGCTCAGGCTTTCCCGAGAAGCGCATCTTCCGCGTACGGCCTCGCCTTCACCACGCGGTCGAGCTCGACCAGCTGGGTGAGCAGCGACTCGGCCATGTGGAGCGGCCACTGGTTCGGACCGTCACTCCACGCCTGATCGGGCGTCGGGTGGATCTCCATGAACAGGCCGGAGACACCCGCCGCGACCGCCGCGCGGGCGAGCACCGGGATCATCTCGCGCTGGCCACCGGTGGCGGAGCCTTGCCCGCCGGGCTGCTGCACCGAGTGCGTGGCATCGAAGACCACCGGGCACCCGGTGGCGCGCATCTGCGCGAGCGATCGCATGTCGGCGACCAGCGTGTTGTAGCCGAACGACACGCCGCGCTCGCACACCATGATCTGATCGTTGCCGACGGCGCGGCACTTCTCGACGACGTTGACCATGTCCCACGGCGCGAGGAACTGACCCTTCTTGACGTTGACCGGCTTGCCGGCCTTCGCCACGCGCTGCATGAAGTCGGTCTGGCGGACGAGGAAGGCGGGCGTCTGGAGGACGTCGACGACGGAGGCGACCTCGTCGATCGGCGTGTTCTCGTGGACGTCGGTGATGACCGGCACGCCGACTTCCTTCTTCACGGCGGCGAGCACCTCGAGGCCGGCCGCCATGCCGATGCCGCGCTTCGCGGTGCCGGACGTGCGGTTGGCCTTGTCGAAGCTGGCCTTGAAGACGTAGGGGACCTTGAGGCGATTCGTGATCTCCGCCAGCTGCGTGGCGGTGCGGAGGATCATGTCGCGGTTCTCGATGACGCACGGACCGGCGAGCAAGAACAGCGGCTTGTCGGCGCCGACGTCGTGACCTGCGAGCTTCACGAGGCTCTTATAGCTCAGAACTTGGCGTGCTCGCGGACCGATGCACCCAGCAGTGACAGCACCGAGACCAGCACGATCGCGGCGACGAACACCGACAAAATGCCCCAGGCACGACGCGGCAACGCCGGGCTATCGGGTTGCGATGGCTCGTCGAGCACGACCAGGTAACGCTCGGAGCGACCGACCTCGAGCAGCGCTTCCTGGTGGCCCTTGAGCGCCGCCTCGAGGCGCTTCTCGGCGAGCTGGTGATCGATCGCGACCGGGTCGGTGGGCTTCGGTTGCTCGGCCTTGGCGAGGGCATCCGCCGCCTTCGCGAGCGCCTCGCGTTCACGCGTCACCTCGGCGACCGCTTGCTTGAGCCGCGCCGCACTCGACGCCTCGTTCTGATGCGTGACCCAGGTCTTCGCGTAGCCGAGCAGCTTGGTCGCGAAGTCGTGCGCCGCCTCGCCCGAGAACGCGCGGACGCGAACGGTGGTCAGGCTGGTGCCGGTCTCCTGCGTGAGGTGGACCTTGTCGCGGAAGTAGTCGAGCGTGGTGTCGGGTCCCGCGCTGGCACCGAGGCGACTCATCCAGTCGCCGTTCTCCTTGTAGTGCTTGCGGAACGCGCCGTCCTTGTCGAGCGCCGCGAGGGCCTGACCACTGCGCAGCGCCTCGCGAAGCAAGCGTGCATCGCGGACGTTGCCGGCGTTCGGCGTCTTGTCGACGCGGCCTTCACTCGACTCGACCGCGATCGACATCGTCGCGTCGTACTGCGGCGTCGCGATGAACAGGTAGTAGACGATCGCGAGCAGCGTCGGGATGCCGACCCAGATGCCGTAGCGGCGCTGGAGGATCCGCCGGCGCGCCGCGCGCAGCTCGATCGCACTGCGCGGGACCTTGGGCTCGGGGAGCTTGACCTCCGGCTCGGGCGCCTTCGGTGCAGCCGCCGCCGGTTTCGGCGCGGGCTTGGCCGCGACCGGCTTTGCAACCGCAGCGGGTGCAACGGCTGCAGCAGGTGCAACGGGCGCAGCAGGCGCAGCAGCCGCAGTGGACGCAGCGGGCGTAGCAGCAGTTGCCGCCGCAGCAGGCGCAGCGGACGTTGCAGCAGGTTTAGCGCCGTTGGTTGCAGGCTCGGCCGCGGGCTTCGCACCGTTCGTCGCAGGCTCGGCCGCGGGCTTCGCAGCGCTGCTCGTTGTAGACGCAGTGCCGTCGGCCGCGGGCTTCGCGGCGTCATCCGGCTCGGGCTTCGATGCAGTGCTCACGCGGCGGCCTCGTAGACGGCGGTGGCCTCTTCGATCGAGTCGTAGAGCGTGGCGGTTCCCTTATCGAGCACGATGCAGCGCTTACAGTACGCCGTCAGCGTGGTGATGTCGTGGGACACCATCAGCAGGCCCGCGCGCTCGCGGCGCTCGGCGAACGCCGCCTGGCACTTCGCGCGGAAGGTCTTGTCGCCGACCGCGGTGACCTCGTCGACCAGATAGAGCTCGAAGTCGATCGCCATGCTGAGCCCGAACGCGACGCGCGCCCGCATGCCCGACGAGAACGTTCGCATCGGCTCGAAGAAGTAGTCGCCGATATCGGCGAACTCGCGGGCGTACTCGACGACGTAGTCGATGTCCTGCTGGTAGATCCGCGCCACGAACCGGCAGTTCTCTTCGGCGGTCAGCGAGCCGTTGAAGCCGCCCGCGAAGCCGATCGGCCACGACACGCGGCCGCGATGGATCACCTCGCCTGCGGTCGGCTGCTCGGCGTGCGAGACGATCCGCAGCAGCGTCGACTTGCCGGCGCCGTTGCGGCCGACGACGCCGATACTCTCGCGGGCCGGCAGCACCAGCGACAGGTCGCGCAGCACGACGTTGGGCCCCGCCGAGGTCGGGTAGATCTTGGTGACGTGGCGGAGCTCCAGCATCAGGTCAAATCGATCCGCCGGCGAACCCAGCGCTCGAGAAGCAGCCCCACCAGTACCACGCCGCCGATCCACCACAGAACGTACCCCGGATCGACATACGTCGCCTCGTAGGACTCGAACCAGCCCGCCCGCGTCATCTCGGTGACGTGCAGCATGGGGTTCCACAGGAACTCGTCGCGCGTCGATTCGGGCAGCATCTCGGCGGCAAAGAAGATTCCCGAGACCCAGAACAGCGGGCGCATCACGAAGCCACGCGCGCGGTCGACCACGCTCGAGATCTGGCCGAGGCCACAGAACACCAGGCCGAGGCCGGTGCCGAGCGCGGACGCGGCCACCATGCCGCTGATCACCAGCAGCGGGTCGTGGATCGCGAGCCGCTGCGAGACGAGCGCCTCGCTGCCCATCACCAGGACGAACACCGCGATCAGCGTGGCCGCCTCGAGGAGCGAGCGCGCGATCACCAGATCGAGCGGCCGCACCTGCGGGTAGTAGAGCAGCGGCTTGTTGCCGTTCACCGCCTCGGCGACGCGGTTGATGCTGTTGCTGAACAGCGTGTACGGCAACACGCCGGTGGCGACGAAGCCGAACGTGCCCATGCCCGCCGGCAGCTCGCGCCTGGACACCTTGAGGACCGCGTAGAACGTCAGCGTGACGATCACCGGCTCGACGACGGCCCACAGATAGCCGAGCCGGTTGCGGCCGAACCGGGTGCGGGTCTCGCGCAGGATCAGCGCGATGACGACTTCGAGCTGAGAGTCGAGTCCGCGGCGGAGCGTGGCGATCCGGGTCCGAAGCGACCGATCGCCGAGGGTGATGGGGAGCTCTTCGCGAGCGTCAGCCAGCGACGCCATCGTCGAAGACCTCGATCACACCCGACACCCGACCTTCGGCATCGAGCACGATCAACGCCTTGAGCTTCAGCGTACGCATGCGAGCTTGCGCCTCGGAGACGGGCGCGTCCTCGCTGATGGTGGCCGGGTTGCGCGTCATGATCTCGGCGACACAGACCTCGCGGATATCGCCACCGCGCAGCATCGCGCGACGGAGATCTCCGTCGGTGACGAGCCCGACGAGGCGGTGACCCGACTGCACGAGGAGCAGGCCGAGCCGGCCATCGGACATCGTGGCCAGCGAGCGACCGACCGTGTCCCCGGGGGCGACGACCGGCAGCGGCGGGCCGTGCATGACGTCCTTGACGCGCGCGCCGAGCTTGCGGCCGAGCGCGCCGCCCGGATGGGTGCGGCGGAAATCATCGACGCCGAACCGGCGCTCGCGCATCAGCGCGACGGCGAGGGCATCACCCATCGCCAGCGTGGTGAGCGTGGACGTGGTCGGCGCGAGACCGAGCGGGCAGGTCTCCGACGACACGGAGACGTCGAGCACGATGTCCGCCGTGGTGGCGAGGCTCGACTTGGTGTGGCCGACGATCGCGATCAGAGGAACCTCGAGCGCCACCAGGTGGGGAAGGAGATGCGTGATCTCCTCGGTCTCGCCGGAGTACGAGATCATCACCACGACGTCGTCGTGGGTGATCATGCCGAGGTCACCGTGGCGAGCCTCGGCGGCGCTGACGAACAGCGCGGGCGTGCCGGTGGACGCCATCGTCGAGGCGATCTTGCGGCCGACGATGCCGGACTTGCCGACACCGATGACGGCGACGCGACCACGCGCCGAAAGAATCGTGGTCACCGCGGCGGAGAACGATTGATCGACGCGCTGCGCCAGCCGCGCCAGCTCGTTCGCTTGATCGAGGAGCGCCTGACGAACGTTCCCGACCAACGACGTGGCCTCGCGGTTTGCCTTGCCGGCTTCCTGCGCGCGCCGGGTTTTCCCCTGCTTGCCGCCTTCCTTTGTCTGGTCAGACGGAAGGCTGACGATCCGTGAATCGCTGGGCATGTATGGAGAACTCCTAAGCTAGAACCGACAGCCAATAAGCTGCGCGTCGGTCGCGCAACCAAGCAATATTCGTGACACCAAGCCGAGTCAAAGCTTTCGGCATATTAAAGCGCAGGTACTTGAAAAAATGGGGGTAATCGCCGCTTCGGTATGACTGGTCTGTCGCGATCGAGACGTCGCGAAACTGCCACTCTTTTCGCAGTCTTCAGTCGGTTTCGCAGGTTGCTGCGAATCCGTTCAGCCACAGAAATCCCCCACGAACGACGATTGCCCCCAGTTTCCCACGAGATTTACGCAGGAATCCAGGGGCAACACGAATCAATCAACGGCGGCCGGGAGTGGGGACTCAAACCCCGATGCGGCTCCAGCTCCGGCCCTGCGCTGCATGCAGCGAGTAGGCGCCGCCGTATCTCGGATCGGTGTAGATGACCAGCCGCCGGATCGGCTCCCGGTTGAGCCGCAGCACCTCGCCGGTCCCGCGGGGAAGGCGATCGTTGATCTTGATCACCTGGGTCTGGCCGTTCGCGTAGATCACCGCGACCTGCTTGATCAGGGGCGCACCGCGCACTGCCTCGATCCGCAGGCGATCGTAGTGCTGGCCACGCAGCGTGATGAACTGCCGGTTCGTGGTCGCCGAGAACGCGTTGGCCAGCGTCACCCAGCGCGACCGGTAGTCGCGATACCAGCGCGTCTGATCGAACTGTTTGTAGGGCGCGCGATCGCGCTCGAAGTAGTCGGCGCCGTCGTAGTCGCGCCAGCGTTCACTCGCATGGGGGCGCGGGTCGCGTCGGTCGTAGCGGTCGCGGTCGGCGGCAGCGGGAGATCCGGCGCCGACCAGGGCGATGATCAAGAG
>JAEYYY010000508.1 GCA_023430775.1 Pseudomonadota bacterium | reverse complement strand
GTGCGTGCTTCCTCGTCGACGCGATCGGTCGCCACCGGCTGGCTCGAGAGCGTGAACGTGAACGTCGAGCCGCGCCCGATGTCGCTCGTCACGCTGACCCGGCCGCCCTGTGCCTCGACCAGCGCCTTGACGATCGACAGCCCGAGGCCGACGCCGCCTCCGCCGGTCTTCGCCTGCCAGTAGCGCTCGAACAGGTGGGGCACGTCCCGCGAGGCGATGCCGATGCCGGTATCGGTGACGCTGATCTGGACCTCGTTACGCTCGGCGACCGTCCGCGCGTTGATCGTGATCGCGCCGCCCTCGTGCGTGAACTTGATCGCGTTCCCGATCAGGTTGCCGAGGATCTGCAGCACGCGCGTGCGATCGCAGAACGCCTGCACGGTGCCAGGTCGGACCGCGTTGAGGATCTTGATCCGCTTGTGCTCGGCCAGCGAGGTGATGCCGTCGAGGCTGTCGCGCACGATCGGCGCGAGATCCTGGACGCGGCGATCGAGGACCAGATTACCGGCCTCGAAGCGCGCGAGATCGAGCAGGTCGCCCAGCAGCCGGCTGGCCAGCGCGGACGACCTGGTGATCGTCTCGACGCGAGCGCGCAACGGATCGCCCGGCGGCAGCTGGTGCTCGAGCATGGTGGCGGTCATCAGGATGTTCTGCAGCGGGTTGCGCAGATCGTGGGACACCACGGCGAGGAGATCCTTGCGCGACTTCACCTCGCGCTGGACCTCGCGATAGAGCCGCGCGTTCTCGACGGCGACGGCCGTGCGCTCCGCCAGGCTCTTCGCGGTCGCGAGATCGCGACCATCGTAGTGACGCGCGGATTCGGAGATCCCGAACGCGATGCTGCCGAGCACGCGGCCACCGACGAGGAGTGGCACCAGCATCAGCGATCGCGGCGCCAGCGCGGTCAGGATCTGGAGCTGCTCGGGGTTCATCGCGAGCGAGCGCAGCCGATCCTCGGGGACCACGTCGTAGAGCATCGCCACCCCGCTCGGCATCAGGTGCGAACGGAATCGCAGCTTGTTCAACAGCTCGTTGCGCGACGCATCGATGTGCGCTGCCGCGAAGTGCTCGTCCTCGCCATCGGTGGCATGGACATCGACGACACAGAAGTCGGCGAGCGTCGGGATCGCGAGTCGCGTCAGGTTGCCGAGGATCGCGGACAGGTCGAGCGACGACGCCAGCCGGGCGCTGACGTTGCTGATGAACTGCAGCGCGGATTCCGCGCGCGCACGCTGCTGGCGCTCCTCGCGCTCGCGAATCGCCCGCTGCACTGCCGGTACGAGCCGGACCAGCCGGTGCTTGACGATGAAGTCGGTGGCACCGCGCCGCAGCGTCTCGACGGCGCTGTCGTCCTTGAGCGCGCCGGTCACGAACAGAAACGGGATATCCGGGCAGCGCTCGCGCGCGAGCTCGAGGGCGGTCATGCCGTCGAAGGCGGGCAGCGAGTAATCGGCGATGATCAGATCGAAGCCGCCACGATCGAGCGCGACGACGAACTGATCGCGGGTCTCGACGCGGTCGGCCTCGACGACGAGACCGTTCGCCGCGAGCATCTCGCGCACCAGCTCGGCATCGACCCTCGAATCTTCGAGATGCAGGACGCGCAGCCGGTTCATGCGGTGGGTCCCACCTTCCGGCCCACGCTGCCGGGCGGTGGCTCGTTGATCTCTGCCCAGAACAGACCGAGCTCGCGCAGCGCGTCGACGAACTGCGAGAACGTCACCGGCTTGACCACGTACGCGTTGACGCCGAGCTGGTAGCTGCCCGCGAGATCGATCTCCTCGCGCGACGACGTCAGCATCACGATCGGGATCGCCTTGAGCGCGGGGTCGGTCTTGACCTGCGCGAGCACCTCGAGCCCGCTCACCTTCGGCAGCTTGAGATCGAGCAACACCACCGCGGGATTGCCGCCCGCGCGCAACCGGAAGTTGTTCCTCCGGTAGAGATAGTCCAGCGCCTGCTCGCCATCGCGCACGACGACGACCTCGTCGGCGAGATTGTTTTCTTCCAACGCCGCGAGCGTCAGATCGATGTCCTTCTGAGAATCCTCGACCAGCAAGATACGCTTGACCATCATGAACGCAGTCCCTTTCGCGGCATGGTGAAGTGGAAGGACGCGCCGTGATCGACTTCGCCTTCCGCCCAGACTCGACCACCGTGACGCTCGACGATGCGTTTGACATTGGCCAGGCCGATGCCGACGCCTTCGAACTCGTCACCGTGGAGTCGCTGGAACACGCCGAACAGCTTGTCGACGTATTTGTTATCGAACCCGACGCCGTTGTCGCGGACCGAGACCACGACCTCGTCGCCGTCCTCTCGCGAGCCGATCTCGATCTCGGCGCGCGGCTTGGTCGCCGTGTACTTGATCGCGTTCGACAGCAGGTTGCCGATCACGACCTCGAGCATCGCGGGATCGGCGTGCACCGTCGGCAGCGGCGACAGGCGCAGCGCGATGTCGCGGCCGGCACGCTCGGGACCCAGCTTGCTCCAGGCATCGCGCACGATGTCGTCGAGCGGGACCTCGCGCGTCTTGATCTCGGCGCGGCCCATCCGGGAGAACTCGAGCAGGTCGTCGATCAGTGTCCCGGCCTGCTGCGCGGAATCGGTGATCATCGCGATGTACCGCTTGCCCTTGTCGTCGAGCTTGTCGCTGTTGCTCTTCGCGAGCAGCTCGGTGAACCCGGCGATGTGGCGGATCGGTGCGCGCAGATCGTGTGACACGGAGTAGGAGAAGGACTCGAGCTCCTGGTTGCTGCGCGCCAGCTCCTTCGACTGGCGCGCGATGTCGCCGACCATCTGGCGGATCTGCGCCTCGTTGCCGCGCCGGACCGTGTCGAGCCGGTCGAGCACGCTCGCGCTGGTGATGATCGAGATCGTCAGGATGACGACGCCGATCAGCACGCCCACCGAGATCGCGAATGCGGCGTCGTACGCGCCGGCCTCGACGCCGAGATACATCAGGCGCGCGATCGCGATCGGCAACACGATCAGCACCGGCACCAGCCGTCGCGCGAGGATGCCGCCGGTCCCGTTGCTGTTGAACACCTTGCCGATGCCGCGATCGGAGCGCAGGAAGGTCACCGCGCCGGCGACCAGCAAGCCGAGGCTCGCGGTCGCGATCGTCATCGGCGCTTCGCCGGTGATCGGGTACTGCACGGCGGAGCCGAACAGCAGCGCGATCAGCGCGAACAGCGAGATCACGCCGCCGGCGATCACCAGGCCATCGGCGAACCAGCGGGCGCGCGACGACGCGTGATGCCCGGCGGCGACGCCGAAGCCGAGGCAGGCGAACAGCAGCGCCGTGTTGGGTGGCGCGGTCGTCAGGTGGGTGGCGCCCGCGAAGCTCTCGATCAGGCTGGCGACCCCGTAGACGCCGATCGCCACCAGCACGACCAGCGCGCCACGGCGCAGCACCGTCCGCGAGCTCGTGGTCAGCGGCGTCGCGAGCCCGAGGCAGACCAGGCCGAGGAACGCTTGCACGTTGATCGCCGCACTGGGTCGGCCGTCCTCGACCACGGCGGCGTACAGGTTGGCGACCAGCAACACGAGCGCGACCACGACCGCCGAGAGGATGGTGAACCGGGCCACCGCCGGCTCGGGAACGGCCTGCGACTCCCGCGCACGGACCGAGCGCATTCGCCACGGCGTGACGCTCGCGCTCGGGCTCCCGGGGGCGGGGGTGGGTGGATGGGTCGTCGAGACCATGGACTTGCGACCCGCTCCCTGGCATTGGCAGCGCGCGGAGCCCGATTCGTGCAAGCGTCAGACCGCGAGGTCGCGACAGCTTCCTTGAAACCGAGATCTGATAAAGACAATCTGGTTCGCACGTGGCCACCGCCCTCTCCATACTCGTCGTCGAGGACGACCCGGACTGGGGCGAGCTCGTGGTCGAGGTGCTCCGGCACGACGGTCACGTCGTCGCGCTCGCTCGCGATGGCGAGTCGGCGCGCCAGCTCGCGAGCTCGTCGACGTTCGATGCGGTGCTGCTCGATCTCGGACTTCCCGACCTCAACGGCTACGAGCTCGCCTTGCAGCTGCGCGAGCGTGGGCTTCCCGACAGCGCGACGATCATCATGATGACCGGCGACGTCACCGCCGAGCTCGATCGCGCGAACGCGGTCGGCATCGACATCGTGCTCCACAAGCCCGTCGACACCATCGTGCTCGGCCGCCTGATCGAGTTCGTGCGAACGCGGCGGCGGCGAAAGTTCTCGCTGTCGCCGATCCGCGTCAACGATCCGGCGCTGCGCTCGACGTAGGGCGGGAGTGGCTCGCGTGGTGGGCAATTCGTCTACCATCCGGCGCAATGATCCAGCGTCCCTCGAAGGTTCCTCGCGCGGCGCGGTTCTCGCTGCGCGATGGCTGGTGGCAGGTCGGCGAGATCGTCGACGGACAACCGCTCGGTGACTGGAAGACCTGGCGCTCGGACGGCTCGTTGCTGTTCGAGGCGCGGTTCGACGCGAAGGGTCGGCTGACCGGCGCGTTCAAGCGCTATCACCCCGATGGCTCGCTCGCGCGCGACGCTCGCTACTCGAAGGGAAAGCCCGCGGGCAAGCACGTGCTGTATCGCGCGAGGGGCGTGACCGACGACGTGTTTCCGTCGAGCGATCCGCGCGCGTGGGGCCTCGCGATCCTGTTCGAGGCCGGCAGGGAGACCTCGCGGACGGCGCTCGACGAGCGCGGTGCCGAGCTGGTCGAGGAGCGCGCCGCGGCTGCCACCGCTACACCCGGTCAGCTCGATCCGGTGTGGGCCGGTGCGAAGCCCGACGGCTTTCTCGCCTCCGGCGTGCTGCCGCGGATCCTGTCGTCGTTCGATGCCGCCAAGGCGCCGCCCGTCGACGACTTCCTGCTGCCGACGCCCGCGCGTCCGCGCCGGCCACTCGATGCCAGGCGGTTCCAGGATCTCTACGGCATGCCGATGCCGGCGCCCCTGCGCGCGTGGTTCGACGCGTTCGCGACCGAGCCGGCGCTGTTCGGCATGCGCGTGACGCGCGATGCGGATCTGGTGGCGAGCGGAAACCTGATCGAGGCGCTGATCGTCGAGCATCAGGACGCGCCGTGCCGCAGCGACGGGCTCTACAGCGTGGTCAGCGGCGTGATCCCGATCGGCACCAGCAGCGATGGCCGGCTGCGCTACTGCGCGTCGATCTGCGAGGCGCCCGAGGCCCCCAGCGACGCGGTGTATCCGCTGAACCTGAGCGAGGAGGCGATCCAGATCCCGGTCGCGCGCACGCTCGATGACTGGGCGTACACCGTCACGCTGCTCACCGCCGCCGATCGCGAGACGGTGTCGCAGCCGTGCCTCGCGCAAGCGTTCGAGCGACTGCGCGGGCGCATCGATCTGCGCGCACCGATGACCGAGCTCGAGGCGGAGATCCTCGACGAGGACACGCTCTCCGACGACGAGGTCACCGGCGATCCGCAAGGCGATCACGCCGAGGGCTTTCACTTCCGGCGCGCGAACTGCGTGCCCGGCTACTTCTTCTATCGCAATCGCTGGCTGCTGCGGCTGCTCGCAGGGAACCCCGAGGGTGCGGCGGCGGAGTACAACCCGGCGCAGGCGCAGCTCGACGACGCGCGGTTCGAGCGCATCCTCAAGGCGGCGGCGCAGCCGTGGGTCAGCGTGTTCTGGGCGTTTCACTGCCTGGTGTTTCGCGATCCGCGGCTCGACAAGTTCCTCGCCGTCGCGAGCGACACGCCGTCGCAGCTGTCGCGCGATGTCGCCGCGCTGGTCGGCGAGCTGGCGAAGGGCCGCAAGAAGCTCGGCGCGATCGATGATTTTCAGGCGGTGATGGAGGCGTTTCGCGCGCTCGACCCGGGCTCGAACAAGACAGGCGCCGACGAGGACGAGCCCGAGGATGACGAAGCCGGCGACGAGAGCGCGGAGCCCGACTTCCCCGAGGAGCTCGCCGCCGCCGGTGCGGTGATCACGTGGGCGAAGAACAGCGGTTACGAGCGCGAGAATCTGATCATCAAGTACGAGATCGATGTCGCCGCGCTCGGTCTCGCGCTGCGCGCCGATCCGGCGATCCTCCCGCACGTCGCCGCCGTCGTCGGCGACCAGCCGTGGCTCGGTTACCGCATGCTGGTGCCGTGGATCGATGGCGATCGAGGCGACCTCGCCGCGATCGCTCCGCAGGCGCGCGAGTGGTTGCGCGATCGCGAGGACGGCGCGGTGTATCGCTGGATGGCCGGCGCCCGCTTGCTCGCTCGCGTCGGTTCACCCGGCGATGGCAAGCTGATCGCCGACGTGCTCGAGCCGTCGCTCGATCAGATGTTCGGGCGCGGTCTCGGCTTCGAAGCCGCGATGAGCACGATGATCCTCGAGGAGGCGATCGAGGTGCTGTGCGAGGCCATCCAGCAGCTCGGCATCTCCGAGACGGTGATCGCGGCGCTCGAGGGCGTGGCGTCCGCGGATAGCCATCTCGTCGACGACTCGCGCGGTCCGTGCGCGCTCGCGCTGGCCTCGGTGAACCGGGGCCTCGATGCGATCGTCACCGGCATCAAGGGTCAGATCGAGCGCGAGCACGCGCACCGCATCACCTCGGAGCAGCTCGAGGCACTCGGCCGGCTCGGCGCGCGCGATCCCGAGCGCAAGGCCGAGATCGCCGCGCTGATCCAGAGCATCCCGAAGGTCACCGACGACGCCAGGCTCGGCCGCACGCTCGCGCTTCACGATCTCGGCGTTGCCTCCGTCGATGTCGCGGCGGCGTTGCGCGAGGAGCTGGCGCGCAAGCGCTACAAGGACGATCAGGAGGACGGCGCGAAGAAGCGCGCTCGCGTGCTCGCGGTCGTCGCGCGACGTAGCGATGTCCCCGTCGACCTCGCGGTGCCGCACGTGCAGTCCGAGCACCCGGTGCTGCAGCTCGCGGCGATCCACGTGCTGAAGCAGCGCGGAGGCGCGATCCCGGCGATCGACATCTTCGATCCGTATCGCGTCGGCGAGCTCGCCGCGGCGGGCCGCGATCGGTTGCACGAGGCCCTCGCGGCCGGCACCGGCACGCACCTCGGCAACATCGCGCTGTGGATCGCCGAGCATCCCGACGAGTCGTCGCGCGAGCCGTTGATCGCGTTCGCGCGGGCGATCGCCGCGGAGCACGCGCGTACGAAGCGACCGTTCCCGTCGGAGGGCCCGCGCTACTACGCGCTGTTGTGGACGGTCCACGCGCTGGTGCTGATCGGCGGCGCCGACAAGCTGTTCGAGGAGCTGCTGCTCGCCGAGGATCGCGAGCTCGCCGATCCGGTGCTGCGCTATGCCGATCGCCTCGGTCCGCCGATCGCTCGCGGCATGGTCCACGTCCTCGTCGAGGACAAGCACTGGAAGCCGAAGGCCGCACGCGACTGGTTGAAACGGCGCAAGAGCGATCCGCGGATCGCCGCGGCGCTCGCCGAGCACGGGCTGTCGATCGAGGATCTCTCGAAGAAGGACGACGAATGAGTCGCGCTCCCAAGCTCCGTGTCCGCGCCGTCCATCCGGCCGACGCTTCGTTCGGCTACCTCGGCGATGTCCTCGTCGACGGCGATCGCCTGTACGCCACCGGCGGCACCTATCACAAGCCCACGCTGCTGGTCAGCGAGGACGGCGCGCAGTCGTGGCGCCGGCTGCCGCCACCTTCGCCGCCGGGCCTGCGCACGATCTCGAAGCAAGGCAACGCGCTCTACCTGTGCGGCGAGTACGGCACCCTCGCGGCATCGGTCGATAGCGGCCTGACGTGGACCACGATCCCCGTCGGCACCAGCACCTGCCTGTTCGAGCTCGCCCGCACCCCCGATGGTGTGTGGTGGGTGTGCGGCGACGACGGCGTGATCCTGCGCTCGACCGATGGTGTGGCTTACCAGCGGATCGAGGTCGAGACCGAGACACGGTTCCTCGGCATCCGCATCGTCGACGGCATCGTCCACGTGCTCGGTTACGACGGCGACCTGCGGCGGTGGAACGGCACCGCGTTCGACACCATCACGGTGTGCAGCTCGCCGCTCACCGATCTGATCGTGACCCGCGCCGGCAGCTGGCTGGTCAGCGGCGATGGCGGCACCGTCTACCGCTCGACCGATCGCGGTCACAGCTGGGACGAAGTGTCGGTGCCGACCGGCGAGGATCTCGAATCGATGATCGAGACGCCACAGGGCATCGTGATCGTCGGCAACGATGTCGTGCTGTTCTCCGCCGACGACGGCAAGGCCTTCGGTCGCGTGCCCACCGATCTCGAGGGCCACCTGTGGACGATCGTCGCGTACGGCAACACGTACGTCGTCACCGGTGACGAGGGCGCGATCTGGACCGTCGAGGTCTCGGCCACCGACACCGTCGAGATGCTGGCAGACGACGATGATGATGATGACGACGACGACGATGA
>JAEYYY010000439.1 GCA_023430775.1 Pseudomonadota bacterium | reverse complement strand
GATCGGCGCCGGCACGCTCGGGCCCGTCCTCGAGGACGAGCTCGCACGCCATGGCGGCTTCACGCTGCGCCACTACCCGCAGTCGTTCGAGTTCTCCACCCTCGGTGGCTGGCTCGCGACGCGCGCGGGCGGCCACTACGCCACCGGCCCGACGCGGATCGACGAGCTGTGCCACGCGCTGACCATGATCACCCCGCGCGGCACGCTCGCCACCCATCGCCATCCCGGCTCGGGTGCGGGCCCCGAGGCGGCGCGCCTGCTGTTCGGATCCGAGGGCGCGCTCGGCGTGATCACCGAGGCGTGGATGCGGATCGTGCCGAAGCCGCGATGGCGCGCGACCGCCAGCGTCGCGTTCGCCGACTTCACCAGGGCCGTCGCCGCCGCTCGCGCGCTCGCCCAGTCCGGCCTCTACCCGAGCAACTGCCGGCTGCTCGACGCCAACGAAGCGAAGCTGCACCGCGTCCGCTTCGACGGCACCAGCGTGCTGCTGATCGGCTTCGAGTCCGCCGATCATCCATTGTCCGCGTGGCTCGCGCGCGCCGTCGAGCTGGCGAAGGATCACGGTGGTGACGTGGTGTCGGGCCCGAAGGAGAGCGACTCCGCCGGGAGAGCTCCGGCGCGAAGTGCGGAGGACGCGGCGGGCGCCTGGCGGCAGGCGTTCTTCGACGCGCCCTATCTACAATCCGCGCTGCTCTCCGTCGGAATCCTCTCCGATACGTTCGAGACCGCGTGCACGTGGACGCAGTTTCCCGAGCTCCATGCGCGCGTCACGGCCGCGGTGTCGCGCGCGCTCGACGAGACCTGCGGCGGCGGCATCGTGTCGTGCCGGTTCACCCACGTCTATCCCGACGGGCCGGCGCCGTACTACACGTTCGTCGGCGAGCTCGCGCTCGGCGGCGAGCTCGAGCAGTGGAAGACCATCAAGGCGGCGGCCTCCGAGGCACTCGCCGCCGCGGGCGGGACGATCACGCACCATCACGCGGTCGGCCGCATCCATCGCCCGTGGTACACGAACGAGCGTCCCGCGCTGTTCGGCAGCGCGCTGTCGGCGGTCAAGCAGACGTGGGATCCGCGCGGCGTGCTGAACCCCGGCGTGCTCGGGCTTTGATCTCTTGGCTCGCCCGAAACGACGAACGCCCCGGCGTGCGGGGCGTTGCGAGAAGCGCGAGCGCGTTGCTCAGGGGTTGATGGCCTTCGGCGGACCGCAGTTGCCGGCGGCGACCGCGGTCTTCGTCAGGTTGTAGAACTCGGTGATGGCGTTGTAGCCGGCCAGCTGCTCGGTGGTGAACGGCGGGTGGTTGAGGATCGCGGTGCCGGCGTTGTTCATCGCGCCCGGGGCGACCACGACTTCACCGTTGGTGACGCCGAAGTACTTCACCATCTGCGACAGCGACGTCGACAGCGTCGTGAAGTACAGGAGCGAGTTGGGATCGGTGACGAAGCCGAACGCGCCACCGGTATGGCAGTTCTTGCACGCCTGACCGTTGGCGGCGCTCGCGTTGCCCATCAGGTCCGGCATCTGCGCGAGGTCGAAGTTCTCCTGCGTCATGCACGCCGAGAAGTTGCGGAGCAGCTCGGCCGGGTCGACGGGCGGCGGCTGGTTCGGGTTGTCCTGCTGTTCGCTGACCTCGGCCGCGAGCCAGTCGAGGATGTGATCGCGGTCCGCCTGGCTGTACGCGACGGCTTGGTGGCCGGCGTCGATCTTCGTGATGATCGGCGCGACGGCCGAGAAGTCGCCGACGATCGAGCCCGAGGCCCTGATGTTGGTGTAGGTCGCTCCGGCATCGACCGTGTAGTACTTGCCGATCGCGGCGCTCGCCGGAGCGTCGACCGCGTGGCAGCTCGGGCCGTTGCAGCGCGCCATGATCGGGTGGACGTTGGTCACGTACAGCTCGCGCGCCGACTCGGTCGGCTGGTCGTCGTCATCGTCGCCCGGACCCGGGTTGGGCCCGGTGGCTCCGATACAGGCCGTCAACACCATGAAGAAGAGGACGGGAATGGCGCGCATCGTCCGCGGAGAAATGCAGGGCATAGGCCACGATCCGGCCGAGCGATTTCAGCGAGTTATCCCCCGAACAAGCGCGTTACACGGGGTCTGCAGATGGGGGATCCAGTTCCCCGCCCCCAGGTGCTCCCCACCCCCGAGGGGGATCGCATTCCCGTGCAGAATCAACGAGTCACTCAGCCGGCCGCCTCGCTCGCGTCCTTCGCGGACTTGAGGAGCGCCCGGCGTGGCGGTAGCGGCCGGGTGCGGCCGAGCTCGACCTGACCGCCGAGGATGCCGAACCGGATCGCCATCCGGAGGAGCGACACGCCGAGCCGGACCAGGAACAGCGTCACCGCACCGTCGGGTCCGTACATCGGATGGCCGGCGGCGAGATAGACGTACGCGACGGTGACCAGGAAGATCGCGAGCCAGCCGAGCCCACCGTGGACCAGCGTCAGCGGCCGGCGAGCGACCCACACGATCGTCTTCAGGTACGTCGAGATCACGCCCGGGTCGTGCGAGTCCTGGCGCAGCGTGAGCTCGACGCGCGCGTACTCGGTGACGGTCCACAAGAAGTGCGTCAGCAGGATCGCCGGCAAGCACGCGAGGAACAGCGGGCCGAGCAGCTGCGGCACGGTCAGCGCGGTCTCGAAGCCGGGGACCACCGCACCGAGACCGAGGCCGAGCACGAACAGCACGACGAGCCAGCCGGGCAACGAGCACAGCGCGAGGCGCGCGTAGATCAAGTACGTCGAGGCGCCGCTCGCACCGAACACGCGCGCGGTGTCGCGCCGGCCCTCGGGGCGCTGATCGAGCACGCCGTACAGCCCGCCGGCGATGAACCACGACACCAGCTGCCACAGCAGCAAGGCACCGAGCACGATGCCGCCGATCGCGAGGAAGCTCGGCTTGCCGAAGCGCAGGCAGTAGATCAGCGCGACCAGGTCGCCGTCGACGGCCTCGTCGAACATCGGCAGGTGCGAGAACGCCGGTGCGAGGACCATCGCGATCGCGAACATCGTGGCGATCGCGATCAGCGTCTGGACCACGAACACCGCGAGCAGCGTGCCGGTGTATTTGGACACCGCGCGGCCGCCCGCACCGAGCAGATCCGAGAGCCCGAGACGAAGTCCGCTGGTGCTCATATGCCGATCACCTGCATGAGCGTCTGGGTCGCCGCCGCGAACCACGCCGCCGCGCGCAGCGACGCATCGCCATCACCCGCGATGCGGTGGTGATACGGCATCGGCGAGCCGAGCCACAGCTTGCCGTCGGGATCGATCCGGACCTCCGCGAGCGGCGTGCTGCGCTGGATCAGAAACCGCTGCCAGTGGGTGGTGCCGCGATCGTCCCAGCGCACGCGCTGGGTGCCGCCGTCGACGAACCGCAGCTCGATCTCGACGGGCACGTGGATGGTGCCGGTGTTCGCGATCACCACCTCGCACTCGTAGCCGACATCGGGTGCCTCGGTCGCGGTCACCGTCTTGCGAGCCGACCCGCTGCCGAACACGCCGCGCGGCGCGTGCGTCGGCGTGCACTCCGCCTTGCGGATCGACAACCGGTGACCGCCGACCTGGTGGAACACCGGCTCGAAGAACCACGACAGATCCTGACCGAGCTCCTTCGACAGCGTGTCGAACAGGTCGCGTCCGGTCGGGTGCTTGAACGCGAACGTCCTCGCGTACGTCTTCATCGCCGCCGCGAACCGGGTGGCGCCGACGACGTTCTCGAGCGTCATCAGCGCGCGCATCGTGCTCGCATAGGTCGCGGTCGCGTAGCTGTCGAAATCGACGAACGACGCCGCCGCGGTGGCGATCGGCGACGGCAGCGAGCCGGGGTCGTCGGTGATCGCGCGGCGCAGTGCCGCGGCCTCCGCATGCCAACCCCACCAGTCGATCACGCTCGACCGCGGCCCGTAGAGCTCGGCCATCACCTTGCTGTTGGCCCACTCGTTGACGCCCTCGTCGAGCCACGACTCCGCCGGCTCGTTCGACGCCAGCATGCCCTGGAACCAGTTGTGGCCGACCTCGTGGACCGTGACAAATTCGGGCAAGCGGATGCCCGGCCGCGCGAACACCGTGTCGCCGGCGGTGGTGACCAGCGTCGGATACTCCATGCCGCCGGCGGCCATCGCCGCATCGACCGGCGGATCGACGACGGTCATGATCGACCACGGATACGGCACGAACATCGCCGAGTACTTGGTGATCGTGCCGATCGCGGCGTCGAGGTGGCGCCGCGCGAAGTCCTTCTGCTCGGGGCGATAGAGCACGCGAACCTCGACGGTGCTGCCGTCCTCGAGCTTCGCCGGCCCCGACATCACCTCCATGTACGGATCGGCCATCCACACGAAGTCGTGGACGTCCTCGGCGCGATAGGTGTAGCGGCGCACCCCGCCCGGATCTTCGGTCGCGCCGACCAGCACACCGGTCGCGGCGACGACGTACGTGCTCGGCACCAGCAGCGTGACGTCGTAGGTGCCGAAGTCGGCGAAGAACTCCTGGTGCGAGTGGAACGGCCGACACTCCCAGCGCTCGGCACCCGGCGGTCCGACGCGCACGCCGATCTTGGGGAACCACTGGCCGACGAGGTGGAAGTCGCCCTTGAAGCCAGTGCGCGCGAACACCTCGGGCAGCTGCGCCGTGAACTTGAAGCCGACCTCGATCGTGCCGCCCGGCTCGACCGGGGTGGGCAGGGCGAGCTCGACGACGGTCTCGTCGTGATCCTGCGCGGGCGCGACGAGCTTCGCGGTCAGATCGGCGCCGGCGACCGACACCGAATCGATCTGGATCCAGCCCCAGCCATCCGGGGCCGCGCGCGCGCCGCGGATCTCGCCGCGCGAGGTCCGCATGAACAGCGTCGACTCGTTCTTGAACGCGTTGAGGTAGAGATGAAACGGCAGCCGATCGACCGAGGTCTCGCCGGTGTTGGTCCAGGCCACGGTCTGGGTCGCCGTGATCTGGTGCTTCACGGGATCGAGCTTCGCCTCGATCTTGTAGTTGGCGATCCGGTTGCTGCGCGGCGGCCCGCCACCTCGCAGGGCCGGGCTGCCATCGATCTTCGGCATCGGCCGGACGCGCTGGGTCTTCGATTCGCGGCCGCAACTCAGGATGAAGAGCAGCAGCACGACGGCGGCGACGCGGCGGCTCATCATCGAGACCCTCTATACCAAACTGAGGTACGTTCCGCTCGATGGACGATGGCACCCGGGCGTTTGACCCGAAGGCACGTGTGGCGGAGTTGCTCGAGCGGTTCGCGCGCGACCGCAACCTGACGCTCCCGCCGCTCGCGGCGGATGGCACCGGGTCGATCCAGCGCGGCTCGGCCGTGGTGTCGATCCACGTGCTCGAGGACCGCGACGTGCTGCTGCTGCTGGCGAAGGTGGCCAGTGCGCCGGCGCTCGATGCCGACAAGGCCAGGCGGCTGCTGACGCTATCGTTCGTCGAGACCAAGGACGCGGCGTTCGCGCTGCACCCGCAGACCGGCGATCTCTACCTGCGGATCTTGCGAGGGCTCGAGGGGCTCGACTACGAGGAGTTCGAGGATCTCGTGCACTCGATCGCCGCGACCGCGGATCACTGGGACGACAGGCTGGCCAAAGAGCTCGCATGATCGAGCTGGCCGACGAGCGCGCGACCCGCGGGGCAGGGGAGGCACTCGCGGCAGTGGTCGAAGGCGGCGACGCGATCGCGCTGGTAGGCGCTCTCGGCGCCGGCAAGACCACGCTGGTCAGCGGGCTGGTCGCGGCGCTCGGCGGCGGCGAGGCGGCGAGCCCGACGTTCTCGCTGGTCAACGAGTATCCGGGGGGCCGGCTCGTCGTCTGGCATGTCGACCTCTATCGCCTCGAGCGCGAGGCCGAGCTGCCGGAGCTCGGGCTCGACGACGCGATCGGAGATCGCCGCGGGATCACGGTGGTCGAGTGGGCCGACAAGTTCGACGTCATGCCCGCGGATCACCTGCGCCTCGAGCTGACGCACGTCGGCGATCGCCGGTCCTTGACCGCCACCGGGACCGGGCCGCGCGGGCAGCTTCTGGCGAGCAGGCTCGCCGACGAGCTGCTAGGTTCACGAGCATGAAGTCGCTGCTGGTCGCCGCGCTGCTCGTGATGCTCGGGACGAGCGCCCGCGCCGATCGCCTGGGCTTCGACTCGAAGACGGTCTACAAGGTGCCGCTCGGCACCGGCCCCGTCGTCGGCCCGGCGAACGCACCGATCACGATCGTCGCGTGGAGCGATTTTAACTGCGGCTATTGCTACCGCGTGCAGTTCACGCTCGACGCGCTCGAGCGCCTGTACCCCGGTCAGATCCGCTGGGTGCATCGCGTGCTGCCGCTCGACGAGGATCGCACCGAGGGCATCGAGGCTTCGTTCGCCGCGCACGCGCAGGGTCGGTTCAAGCCGATGTCGGATCGGATCTATGCGATCGGTGGTCGCGTCGATCGCGCGGGCACCGAGCTGATCGCGCGCGAGCTCGGCCTCGACATGGTGCGGTTCCGCGCCGCGCTCGATACCGGCGTCTATCGCGCGCAGATCCAGGCCGACGTCAAGGATGCGGCGGTGCTCGGCGTCACCGGCACGCCGACGTTCTTCATCAACGGCCGCCCGGTGCACGGCAACCAGCCGCTCCGGGTGTTCGCCGAGGTCGTCGACGAGGAGCTCGTCCGCGCCGCCAAGGGTGGCGACTACGAGGCGCTGGTCGCCCACGGTGCGATCAGCGCCGATACGCCGCGCTCGGCGCCGACCTCGTTCGAGCTCGATCCGAAGCAGACGTATCGCGTCGGCCTCGGCCTCCCGGGCCATCAGTCGGGCCCCGATGACGCGCTGGTCACGATCGTCGCGTGGGGCGACTTCCAGTGTCCGTTCTGCGCGCGGCTCGCGCCGGTGCTCCATCACGCGCGCGAGAAGTACGGCGACAACGTCCGCGTGATCTATCGCCACTTCGCGATGCGCTTTCACAAGCACGCGCACCTCGCGGCCGAGGCCTCGGTGGTCGCCGCGAACCAGGGCAAGTTCTGGGCGTTCCACGACAAGCTGTTCGCGAACTACCAGGCGCTGACCCGGCCGGATCTCGCGCGCTACGCGCGGGAGGTCGGGATGGACGTCCCCGCGCTCGAGGCGGCGCTCGACGATCGCCGCTATCGCGATCTGGTCGCCTCGGAGAGTGCGGATGCCGAGGCGCTCGGAGTCGATGGCACGCCGACGATGTTCATCAACGGCACGCCGGTCTCCGGCAGCAAGGATGCCGACACGCTCGACAAGATCATCGACGTCCAGCTCGCCCTCGCGAAGGCCGCGGTGACCAGCGGCATCGCGGCGAGCGACGTCTACGCGCTGTTCATGAGCAACGCGATCGGCAGCGAGCGTGCGGATCCTTCGCGCGTGCCGGTGACAGGTGCGATCAAGCTGGCACCGCGCGCCGACGACCACGGGCGGGCGGTTGCCGCGGCCTGCCGGCGTCGCGATCGCGCTCGCGCTCTCGAGCTCGCGACCGGGCTCGCAGGCGCGGCGCGCGGTCATGCCGCGCTGGTGTGCTCGGCATCCGGCATCGATCTGCCGAAGTGACAACACTTCGACACATTCGGTTGCTCGACTGTCATACGAACGCCACCCGGTTTCGGTTTAGCGATGTGCGCCGTCAGCGGCTCACAGCCTGCGGGTGTCGCGCATCGCCAACAGTCTTGTCGTGACATCGCCACAGGAGCTGTCTCAGTTTTCTACGGGCTGACGGAGGGGCAAGCTTTGCCATCTCGCGTGAACTCGGGGGAACGACAGCCCGAGGCGTACCCGAACCGCCCTGGCATCACCGATGCACAGTGCTGCTGCACGATGCGGCCAGACGAGACCATGCCGACGGGACGCGTGATCCCGCTCGCCCTCGCCGCCGCTCGCGCCCCTCGGCGCGCTCGCCAGTTCGGGAGCTACGAGGTCATCACCCCGCTCGCGCGCGGTGGGATGGGAAACATTTATCTCGCCGAGCATGCCGAGACCCGCGAGCGGGTCGCCCTCAAGGTGCTCGACCCGCAGTTCGCCAATCACCCCGAGGTGGTCGATCGGCTGTACGCCGAGTACGAGCTGGCCTCGCGCACCACCCACCCGAACGTGGTCGCGATCCATTCGGCGGAGCGAAGCGACAACGACATCCCGTACCTGGTGATGGAGTACCTCGATGGCGAGACGCTGGCGGCGATCGCGGATCGCGAGCGGCTCGGCATCCAGGCGATCCTGACGATCGGCACGCAGGTCGCGGCGGCGCTCGCGGCGTTGCACGACGCCGGTGTCGTGCACTGCGACGTCAAGCACGACAACATCCTGGTGCTCGCGACAGGAGTCGCGGGCGCGAGCCTCCAGATCAAGCTGCTCGACTTCGGCGTGTCGCGTCTCGTCGACGAGCCGTTTGCCGACGACAGCGCGATCGCCGGCACGCCGTGGTGCATGGCACCCGAGCAGTGGGAAGGCCGGCCGCAGGCGGCGTCCGATGTCTACGCGCTCGGCTGCCTGCTCTACGATCTGGTCACGGGCACGCCGCCGTTCGACGGCTCGTTGCCCGAGCTGATGATGGCGCACCTCGAGCAACGCCCGGCGCGGCCGTCGTGGCTCGCCGTCTGTCCGATGGAGCTCGAGCGCGTGATCATGCGGGCGCTCGCGAAGGATCCGGCGCACCGCCCGACGATGCACGAGATCGTGGCGGCGCTCGCGGGGCTGGCACATCCGGCGACGCAGCTCGCGCTCGCCGGCTAGCTCGAACTTCGGACACCAACCGCCAGGGCCCGTTTGCTACGATCGCACCGTGCGTTGCTGGTCGGTCGTGTTGCTTGCTGCTGCCTGCGGCGACAACCTCGTGACCGAGCCAGTCGGCGTGCGGATCTCCGGCAACGAGAGTGCGAGCTGCGCGATCGCCACCACCGGCGAGCTCTACTGCTGGGGCCGCTTCTTCGGCAACGACGATGCCGCGGGTGATCAAGGCGATCCGGCGACCGGCCTGCCGCACGAACGGTTTCCCGAGTTTCGCTGGCGCGACGTCTCGGTGACTGCCGGTCATGCCTGTGGCATTCGCGATGACGGCACGCTGTGGTGCTGGGGCCGCAACTGCGCGGGGCAGCTCGGCGATGGCACGCGCGAGTCGGCGATCGAACCGCGGCAGGTCGGCACGCAGGCGAGCTGGATCAGCGTCGCCACCGGCGGCGGTCACTCGTGTGCGATCGACGACGACGCCTCGCTGATGTGCTGGGGCGGTATCGATCTCGGACAGCAAGATTGCTCGCGCGCTCCGACCGAGGTGCCGACGCGGCTGCCCGGCACCTGGCGCGCGGTGTCGAGCAGCTGGTACACGACGCACGCGATCGCCGCCGACGGCACGCTGTGGCGGTGGAACGACTACAAGGTCGAAGAAGATCCGCACACGCCGCACGAGCCACCGATGCAGATCGGCAACACGCGGTGGCGCGGCCTCGCGACCGGTCTCGGTGGCGTGTTCGGCATCCGCGAGGACCGCACGCTCGGGTTCCTGCAGTTCGATCATGTCGACGAGGTCGACATCGATCTGGCCACCGACTGGAGCGAAGCGATCGCGGCGCGCGATCACGCGTGCGCCCTCAAGCTCGATGGCACGCTGCACTGCTGGGGCCGCAACGACATGGGGCAGCTCGGCACCGGCGTGCCGACGCAGGACGATGTCGTCACTCCACAGCAGCTCGGCACGTTCGCCGGCTGGACCGCGGTCAGCGCGGGCTGGGCGCAGAGCTGCGGCGTCTATCAGGGACAGGTCTACTGCTGGGGCATGAACGGCGATGGCGAGATCGGGATCGGCATGCCGTACGACCACGAGGTCCGCACGCCGACGCGGATCGGCATCGAGCTGTAGATCCGGAAAGCCCTGGCGCGGCTTGGCGGCGGCTTGCCGAGCGCAGCGAGGCCCCTTGACCACGCGCTTTGTCGCGTGCGATCTCGATCGAGCTCGAGGGCCTGTTCAGAGGGGCGCCGCTTCGCGTCGCGAGGCCCCTCTGACCACGCGCTTTGTCGCGTGCGATCTCGATCGCGCTCGAGGGCGTGTTCAGAGGGGCGCCGCTTCGCGTCGCGCGGCGCCAAGCCGCCGAGGTTCGCCAAGGGTTCTTTGGAAAAGCCTTGGGGCGGGCTTGGCGCCATGCCGAGCGCAGCGAGGCCCCTCTGACCACTCGCTTGTCGAGTGCGTTCTCGATCGCACTCGAGGGCGCGAGTGATTCAGAAGGCGCGCGATCGCTTGGTTGGCAATCTAACGCGACCTAGCCCTTGAACAGCTTCGGCTGGATCACCGAGTTGGGCCGCGTGCGGTGCCGCTTGGTGCGGCGCGTGCGCTGATGCGCTTCGCGGCGTTCGCGGAGCACGCCGGCCGTGGGCTGACCGAGCGACATCGGACCGAACGCGAGCTCGAGGCTGCCGCCGGTGTTCGACAGCACGACCGACAGCGTATCGACGATGCCGGGCGCCTCGGACTCGGCGAGCTCGGAGACCGGCTCGTCGCCGGCGATCGCCTCGCCGATCACCGTGAGCCGGAGCCGCCACACGTTGTCGTCGCCGGCGAGGGCGTGCGTGATCGCATCGGCGAGCTGCTCGCTCGTGGAGATCAGCTTCTGTTCGTTGCCGACGGGGACCAGCATCGCCTCGAGCGAGGTGCGGACGCGCGCCGAGGCGATCGGGACGATCGGGACGACGCGCTCGCCCGCCGGGCCGGTGATCGTCAGCTCGAGACGAGCGGCGCCGCGAGCGCGGCCGGTGAGGCGAGTGGCGACGCGCTCGGCGAGCGTGGCGACCGCAGCAGAGAGACTCAGCCCGCCGTTCACGTTCACGTTCACGTTCGCGTTCGCGTTCACGTTCTTGACCACCACATCCTCGCGGATCGGCGCTTCCGGCGCGTACGGCCGCAGCGTCTGACCGCCTTCACCGCGCGCGAGCGCCTGGAAATCGGCCTCGAACGGACGCGCGACCGACGGTGCGGGCAGGGCGGCGAACTCGCCGAGCGTGGTGATGCCGAGCGCCTCGAGCATGTGCTGGACCTCGGGAGAGATCGCGAGCAGCTGGAGCGGACGCGGCGCGAGGAACGCGGCCGAGCCACCGCGCGGCACGCTGACGATCGACTCGTCGTCGTTGGTCGAGGCGGCCACCCACGCGGTGAATCGATCATCGGCGATGCCGATGCGCGCCGTGATCCCGAACGCCTCGAGCTGCTGGAGCACGCGCTCGCCGAAGCTCGACCCGCGCGTCTTGCTCGGGACCTCGCAGTACATCGCGAGGTGCGCGCCACCGGCACCGACGCGGCCGCCGACATCGACGACCGGCGTCAGCGTCAGCAGCGCATCGGCGAGCGCGCGGATCGTCTCGCGCTCGAGCTGCGCATCGGAGTGGATGATCTGGATCCCGTCGGCCGCGTGGTGCACCGCCGCCGCCGGCATGCCGACGCGGATGCCGAGCATGAAGGCCGCGCGCGAGCACGCGAGCACCTGGGGCGTCTGCGCTTTTCCCGCGTCCGGCCGCACGCCGACGACGGCCACCGCAGCGCCGCGGAGGGCCGGATCGAGACGCGTCGCGCACTGGAGCGAGAGCTGGGGGACGTGGATGCAGGCGATTCGCATGCAAGTAGCTTTAGCTTACTGGTCTGATGTTCAGTGCGAAACTCCGGATCTCTCCCCGGGATCATCACCGCCGAAACATCATGTATTCTCAGAAGGTTAGGTTGGCGCCGATGAAAGCGAGACCGGCACTCCCGGCCGTGCGCGGCGCCCGTAGCAACGCCCGCTGCCGGATCACGACGCCGTTGTTCGCGTCGACCCAGGTGCCGTCCTGATGGAGCTCGTCGCGGGCATCGGTCCGCGCGACGCCGACGTCGACATCGATCCGCGTCGCCGTGGCGAGCGGAAACTCGGCGAGCGCCGGTAGCGTCAGCTGCGCCGTGCCCGGCTCGAGCGGTCCCGAGAAGCTCCACAGCAGCGTCTCGCCGTTGTCGACGAACAGCTGGCCGAACGCGAAGCTCGCCGATGCGCCGCCCGCCCAGCTCACCGTCTGCGTCGCCCGATCGACGTTCGGCGTCATGATCGGCGCGACCTGCAGCGCGGCGACATCGATCGTCTGCGCGGAGCTGGCCTCGTCCCAGACGTAGATCGGCCGCTCGCCGGTGACCGCGATCGTCTGCCGCGCACCTGCGAAGTCGGGGAACACGATCAGGTGGTCGCCGTTGTTCGCCGGCTCGGTCTCGGCGAGGAACTGCAGCCGGCCGCGCGAGCGCGCGCTCTCGAGCTCGGTCTGCGCGGGCACGTTCGCGAGCGTGACGATCGAGGCTCCGGCCGGCGTCGCCACCTCGTTCGTCAGGTCGACGACGCCATTGGCGGTCGGCGTGGCTTCCGCGCCGACGATCGATTCGATCGGAAAGCCGAGGCTGTCGAGCGCGGTCACCAGGGTCTCCGTCGGTTCGAGACACGTCGTGGTCACCGGCAGATCGATCGGGTTGGTGTTCGGCGCGATGCTCTCGCCGGTGCCGACCAGGCAGCGCACCGACACCCGGTAGAACACCGCGCCCGCGACCGGCGTGACGCGAACGGTGTAGTCGGTCATCGGCGTCTCGAGGTTCGGCGCACCGTCGATCGTGAAGCGCTCGCCGGGCGTGACGTTGACGAACGACTTGATGTCGGTGGTCGCGGCGAAGTCGGTCACCGCGCTGACCGAGCCACCGAGGCCGACCCGCTCCTCGGCGAAGCCGTCGCTGTCGGTCGTCGTCGACGACACCAGCGAGCCATCGGCGGCGTGGAAGAACACCGCGAGACCCGCGAGCGGCACGCTCTGGCGCGTGATGCGCACCGACACCGTCGGCTCGGGTGCATCGGGCGTCGCATCACCGGGCGCGCCACGATCGTCTCCACATCCCACCGCTACCAGCGCCAGCATTCGCGCGAACCGCATGCGACGAGCATATGATGGCCGCGGCATGACGCGCGAACATCCCGAGACCATCTCGCCGACGGCCCACTACACCGGCTACGTGTGGTTCGCGCACGGCCACTCGCACGAAGCGTTCGCCACGTCGACCGGCCGCGTGATGTACCACGCGCTCCACGGCCCCAACGTGATCGCGCAGCGCGTGAGGCTGCCGACGCTCGAAGGCATGTTGCTGGCGCGCCATCGCCTGATCGATCTGCGGCTGACGCTCGCGATCGAGACCGGCGCGATCGGCCAGATCGTCGAGGTCGCCGCGGGTCTGTCACCGCGCGGCTGGCGGTTCCGCAACAAGTACGGCAACCGGATCACCTACGTCGAGGCCGATCTGCCGGGCATGCTGGCGCACAAGCGGCGCGTGCTCGCACAGCTCGGCGGCGAGAGCGAGCACCATCGCACCGCCGAGATCGACGCGCTGATCGATCGCGGTCCGACCTCGATCGCCGGCGTGCTGTCGACGCTCGATCCCGAGGTCGGCACCGCGATCATCACCGAAGGCCTGGTCAACTACTTCGATCAGCCGACGCTGCTCGGGATGTGGAAGCGGTTCGGCGCCGCGTTGCGGCCGTTCCCGTCGAGCCTCTACCTGTCCGATCTGATCCTGCGCGATGGCAACGCCGGCCCGCTCGTCACCGGGTTCTCGTACCTGCTGTCGGCGTTCGTCCGCGGCAAGGTCCACCTGCACTTCAGCAGCGTCGACGACGCCGAGCGCGTGCTCCTCGAGTGCGGCCTGCCGGGCACGCTGCTCGATCCGCGCGAGTTCGAGCTCGCGGACCTCGAGCCCGAGGGCGCGAGCCGCGTCAAGATCATCGAATCGACCGCCGGCTAAGGAGCCGCCAGCAGCTCGTCGGCGATCTTCTTCACCAGCTGCGCGTCCGCGCGATCGCCGAACTGCTTCTTGATCGCGCCGATCACGCGACCGGCCATCTTGGGATCCTTGGCCGGCAGCTCGGACACGACCTTCGCGACCGCATCGCGCAGCTCCGCCTCGGAGAGCCCCTGCGGCAGGAACTTGCTGCACCACTCGACCTCGAAATCGATCTCGGCGAGCTGCTCCTTGCCGCGATCGCCGGCGTTCGCGTAGTCGGCGCGCGCCTTCTCCATCGACTTCTTGTAGGTGCCGATGACGTCGAGGATCAGCGCGTCGTCGACGGTGCCCGAGAAGCCCTTGGCGGTGCGGCGCTCCATGATCTTGGTGTTGATCATGCGGATCAGATTGGCCGTCTTGGAATCCTTTGCCTTCATCGCAGCGGTCAGCTGCTCGCGGAGCGTGGCTTCGAGGGACATGCCCCGGCTTGTACCATCGATCAGGGCGCGAGGCAGGGGTCGGGCCCGGTGTACGGGCACGCGATGACCGTCAGCGCGTCGGGCGGTCCGGCGGCGAAGTCGCGCAACACGTACGCGACGGTCGACGGCGCGATGCCCTGACACAGCGGTTCCTCGCCGACGAACAGCTCGCCGGTGGTCGTCTCGACGACGAAGCGCAGCGCCGGATTGCTGGCGCCGAGCACGATCCGATCGGTGGTGAAGTCGACCTCGAGCTCTGGAAGGGTGCCGAGCGCGGCCTCGAGCTCGGCCTCCGACGTGATCAGCTGGGTCGGCGCCGGTGTGCCGCCGGTGAAACCGAGATCGTGGAGCTCGAAGACGAGCGCCGCTCCCTCGACCTCCTGGTCCTCCGGCGTGCACGCCGCGAGCTGCTGCGGATCGCCGCCCTTGCCACCACCACATCCGATCACGAACACCACGATCAGGGAGCGCTTCATGCGGTCACCGTATCGCGACTGCGATCGAAACGTGGGTGCCGCGAGGACCGCGAGTGCCTCGCATCACGAGCTGTGCACGACTTGCACAACTCGCGTTCAGATCGCGTCGTCTTCGACCGGTGGGATCGTCGCCACGCGCTGGCCGTCCTGCGGCTGCGTCGACTCGTCGATCAGCCGCGCACCTTCCATCAGCAGGTGCGTGGTGGTGACGTTGACCCGATCGACGCCCTCGACGAGACAGGCCACGAACTCGAACTCGCCGGCCGACCAGGTGAGCAGGTAGTAGACGCACGCGGCATCGACCGGCTCCTCGGCGTCGTCGAGCCGCGCGTGCACGACCTTGCCCTCGCGCACGAGGATCTGCGCCGACGTGCCTTCCGGATCGCGCAGCTGGAGCAACCCGGTCTTGCGCTCGAGCTCGATCAGGATCAGCAGCGACGACAACCCGACCTGCGAGAGGTCGCCGCGCAGCCCGCTGCCGCCGCCGAGCTGCTCGCGCGTCTCCTGCATCGTCTGCTGGGTGCGCCGCAGCGTCTTGGCGACGCGGAGATCGAGCTCCTCGAACCGGAACGGCTTGGTGACGTAATCGTCGGCGCCGAGGCGGAAGCCGCGGATGCGATCGTCCTCGGACGACAGCGCCGTCAGAAAGATCACCGGTAGCATCGCGAGCTCGGGTTGCGAGCGCAGCTGACGGACCAGCGCCCAGCCATCGAGCTTGGGCATCATGACGTCGGTGATCAGCAGATCGGGCACGCGGGCGGTGGCGCGGGCGAGCGCATCTTCGCCGTCGACAGCGGTCTCCACGCTGTAGCCGCGCTTCTCGAGCACGGTCGCTACCATGCGGAGAATCCACGCGTCGTCGTCTGCCACGAGCACATGCGGCATCGCCTTTCCAAAGTAGCGTGCGGGTGACGATCGAGGCAAACGGTGAGGGCGTCAACGTGGCCAGGAATCGCGCTGCTCAGGGCGATCGGGCGGGCGCGGGGCCGGATCGGGCCGCGGGGAGCTCTTCCTTGACGGTCGTCTCGCTCCACGCGCCGCGCTCGCGGACGAGGATCCGGCCATCTGCCAGCGCGACCACCGCGCGACCGGCGCGATCGATCGCGATGCCCACGGCGGTTCCCGTGGCCGCCCCGGTGGTCAGATCGATCGCCTGACGGTCCAGCTTGCTACCGGGTTTCGATCCGATCGTCAGCAGCGCGAGCTTGCCGGCGATCGCGGCGACCGCGATCACACTGCCGTCGGGACCTGCCGCGATCGCTGTAACCTTTGCACCGGCGGGCCACGGGATGGTCTTGTTCACCTTGAGGTCGTGCGCTCCGGTCGCGACGATCGCCCACCGATCATCGATCAGCCGCACGACCTGTCTGGGGGCGCCGGCGATCTTCGCCACCTTGCCGCGCTCGACCCGGGCGAGGCCACTCGCCATCGCGATCACGATCGATTTGCCGCCGCCGATCGCCGTCACGTTCGCGGGTGCGAGTGCGAGCTTCTCCGGCTCGCCGGCCTTCGTGCGATCGAGCGCGTAGAGCTGGCGCTTGACCACCGCGACCGCGCGCGGACCACCGGCCATGATCGCCTTGTCCTTCTGGTGCAACCGGATCGCCGACCAGCCGTTCGGCGCCAGCTTGTAGACCGCGCCGTCGCCCGCGGCCACGACGACGCCACCCGCGCGGCCGACCACGGTCAGCTTGTCGACCGTGGTGAAGCGGTGGGTGCGCACCCAGGCACCGCTGCCATCGGGCGCGTACACCTCACCATGAGGACCGAGCGCGATCGCCTTGCGCGCGTCGTCACCCGGCGGCGGCGCGAGCAGGGCGAGGGGTGCAGGCTGGGCATGCGCGGAGCCGGCGATCATCGCGAGGACGACCGCGAACGCTGCACGCGCGCGCGCCGTCACGGCGTCGCGGAGCCGGAGCCCGAGCCGGAGCCTTCGCCCGGCAACGTCACCGGCTTCTCGTCGAAGTGCGCGAACCCGCAGCTCTCGAGCTCGGCGCGCGATGTGGCCTTGGTCGCGCACTCGACGGCCTCCTTGGTGGAGCCGCCGCGGCAGCGCCGGATGTGCGGCGCGAGATCGGTGGAGTGCGAGCTGGTCTTGAGCAGCTTGCGCATGTTCTCGATCGCCTTCTTGCAGTCTTCCTCCGACGGCTTGTTGCACGCGGTGAACGACGCGAGGAGGGCGAGGACGAGCGCGAATCGCTTCATGACCATTCCGAGCTGGACTCTACCAACAATCTCGCGCGGTCGAGATCCTGGCCGGTATCGATCTCGCGCCACTGACCGTCGATCAGGATCGGGTCGAGCCGCATGCCACCGTCGATCAGGTACTGCCAGAGGTCGGTCAGATAGGCGTTGCGATACGTCGCTGCGCGCTGGAACGGTTGCTGATCGTTGTCGGCGAACTTTTGCTGGAGCTGGTCGATGGTGCGCGCCGCGGTCGCGACCCCGCGCGCCGACAGCCTGGTGAGGCCGATGTACTCGCCGATCGCGTCGGCGGGCGGTAGCGCTCGCTTGCCGACGCGCGCGACCGAGCCATCGGGCATCAGGTCCGAGACCTCGCCCTCGTCGAGTGGGTGCTCGGTGCGGCCGACGTAGATGTCGCGGAACTTGCGATCGATGACGAGGCCGATGTCGGCCGGCGACTCGACCGCGGCGCGCGCGACCGCGGGCGTGAAGATGATGTCCGAGTAGGTCATCAGGCATGGCGCGTCGAGGAAGCGCCGCGCGCACGCCAGCGACAGCAGGATGTTGTTGGTCTGCCACTCGGGGTTGTCGACGAACGTCAGCTGCGGCACCGGCGACAGCTTGCGGGCGTGCTGTTCGAGCACGTCGCCGCGATAGCCGCGGATGATCACCAGCTCCTCGATGCCGGCGAGCCGGAACGCGTCCCACACCCAGCCGAGGATCGGCTTGGCACCGACCTGGACCATGGTCTTGGGGATCTCCTCGGTGTGCGGTCCGAGACGCTTGCCGCGGCCGGCGGCGATCACGATGGCGCGCTTGATGTCGCTCACGAGGCTTCCTTGGGTTGCGGCGCGAAGCGGCCGAGCTTCCACAGCACGGTCGCGAGACACTTGAGAAGATAGAGCGCGTTGACGCCGGCGTAGGCCCAGAAATAGATGTCGATGCGATCGAACGCGGCGCAGATCCAGATGTACTGCGGATAGTGCACGACCACCCGGCTCGCCATCTCGATGGTGGTGAGCACGAGCCCGATCGGACCCTTGCGACCACCGACCTCCGCCGGCTGTCCATCCTCGGTCGCGGCCTTCGCGCCGAGCTCGGGCCGGCGCAGGAACGAGGTCAGCGTCAGCCCGGCGGCGAGACAGAACAGGCCGGCGATGCCGACGACGAGCAAGCGCTCGTCGCTCTCCTGATCCCAGAGCCGGATCGCGACGGCGCCGAAGATGAACATCGCCTTGAGCTCGTCCATCAGGAAGTCGAGCAGGTGGCCGGCGGGCGACGCGATCTTGCGCAGCCGCGCGAGCTGGCCATCGGCGCAGTCGAGGACGAACGAGAATTCGTAGACACAGATCGCCATCACCAGCCAGAAGTGGCCCGGGAGCAGGATCAGCATCGCCGCGGCACCGGCGGCGACGATCGCCGACAGGAAGGTGACCTGGTTCGGCGTGATCGGCGTGTTGCGCAGGAAGTAGACGACCACCGAAGCGGGCGGCCGCGCGATGTACTGCGT
>JAEYYY010000437.1 GCA_023430775.1 Pseudomonadota bacterium | reverse complement strand
GTGAAGCGCATCGTCAACGAGCCGACCGCCGCGGCCCTCGCGTACGGCCTCGACAAGAAGAAGGACGAGATCATCGCCGTCTACGCCTTCGGCGGCGGCACGTTCGCCATCTCGCTCCTCGAGGTCGGCGACAACGTCGTGCAGGTCATCTCGACCAACGGCGACACGCACCTCGGCGGCGACGACATCGACAACCTGATCATCGACTGGCTCGTGGCCGAGTTCAAGAAGGCCCAGGGCATCGATCTCGGCAAGGACAAGATGGCCCTCCAGCGCCTCAAGGAGGCCGCGGAGAAGGCGAAGATCGAGCTCTCGTCCGTCCAGGAGACGAGCATCAACCTGCCGTTCATCACGGTCGGTCCCGGCGGCCCCGTCCACCTCGACATGCGCCTGTCGCGCTCGAAGCTCGAGCAGATGATGGGACCGCTCATCGAGCGCTCGATGGAGCCGGTGAAGAAGGCGCTCCAGGACGCGAAGAAGCAGCCGAAGGACATCGCCGAGGTCGTCCTCGTCGGTGGCTCGACGCGCATCCCGATGGTGCAGGCGAAGGTCAAGGAGTTCTTCAAGCGCGAGCCGAACCGCTCGGTCAACGCGGACGAGGTCGTCGCGCTCGGTGCGGCGGTCCAGGGCGGCGTCCTCACGGGCGACGTCAAGGACATCCTCCTGCTCGACGTCACGCCGCTGTCGCTCGCGATCGAGACCCTCGGTGGTGTCGCCACCGTGCTGATCCCGCGCAACACCACGATCCCGACCCGCAAGTCGGAGACGTTCTCCACCGCGGCCGATAACCAGTCGTCCGTCGAGGTCCACGTCACCCAGGGCGAGCGCCCGATGGCCAAGGACAACAAGACGCTCGGCAAGTTCCAGCTCACCGGCATCCCGCCCGCTCCGCGTGGCGTCCCGCAGATCGAGGTCACCTTCGACATCGACGCGAACGGCATCTTGAACGTCGCGGCCAAGGACAAGGCCACCGGCGCCGAGAAGACGATCCGCATCGAGGCGTCGTCGGGTCTCTCCGACGCGGACATCAAGCGCGCGGTCGATGACGCGGCGAAGCACGAGTCGGAAGACAAGGCTCGCAAGGAAGCGATCGAGGCCCGCAACCAGCTCGACACGCTGGTCTACGGCACGCGCAAGCTGGTCAGCGAGAACAACGCGAAGATCGGCGAGGCCGAGAAGCTGATGATCGAGGAGGAGCTCAAGGAAGCCGAGGGCGTGCTCGAGCGCAACAAGGATGCGTCGTCTCCGGACGAGCTCCGCAGCGCGTTCGAGAAGCTCCAGGCGGCCGCGCACAAGCTCGCCGAGGCCATGTACAAGCAGTCGGGTGGCGGTGACGCGCCCCCGGATATGGGCGACATGGGCGGCGACGCCGGTGGCGGCGAGCCTCCGAAGGACGACGTGATCGACGCCGAGTTCGAAGACAAGAAGTAGTCGATCCGATCCGTCGAATGGCCAGCTCCGGGAAACCAGAGCTGGCCGTTTCCGTTTCGGCGCTTTTGATTCGGGAGTTTCGCCCTCGCGCGCCAGCCATGCATACTGGGACTCGTGCGCCGCGTCGCCGTCCTCGCGCTCCTGCTCGGAGCGAGCTGCGCCGAGCTCGGCGTGATCAGCGACGGCACCAGCATCTCGATGGGCAAGC
The DNA here is from genome assembly GCA_023430775.1 of Pseudomonadota bacterium. Classification (GTDB taxonomy): domain Bacteria; phylum Myxococcota_A; class Polyangia; order Haliangiales; family Haliangiaceae; genus JABFXX01. The sequence goes on along the minus strand of JAEYYY010000437.1, from coordinate 14,059 downwards.
CGCAGCGCGGCTGGCTGGTCGACGGCGCGCGGATCCCCGACAGGGGCGAGGGCTTCTTCACGCGCGGCACGTGGTCGTCTCGCGGCAACCGCTACGGCACCGACGAGCTGGTCGATCTGCTGACCGCGGTGTCGCGGCGGATGGCGACGCGGTTCAAGCAGCGGCTCGTGATCGCCGATCTGTCGCGCAAGCGCGGCGGCGAGGCCTACGAGTGGCACCGCTCGCACCAGAGCGGGCGCGATGTCGATCTGCTCTATTACGTGCGCGACAGGACAGGCAAGCCGGTCGAGCCCGATCGGATGCGGGTGTTCGATGCCGCCGGCAACGCGAAGGATGGCAGCGGCTACACCGTCGACGTGCCGCGGATGTGGCTGCTCGCCAAGGAGCTCCTGACCGCGCGCGAGGCGCCGGTGCAGTGGATCTTCATCTACCAGCCGCTCGCCGACCGGATCATCGAGCACGCGATCGCGCAGAGCGAGCCCGAGGCGCTGATCCACCGGGCCAGGCGCGCGCTCAAGCAGCCGGGCAACGGCGCGCCGCACATGGATCACCTGCACGTGCGCGTGTACTGCTCGAAGACGGATCTGGCGTACGGCTGCATCGACATCGGGCCGATGGACCTGATGGCGGAGCGCGATGCCGAGACCCATCCCGAGCTCGTCGATCCGCAGCTCGGTCGCCGGCTGCGCCGCCCGAGCGCAGGCCTGCGCTAGCGAGGGCAGGGGCCGATCGGCGATTCGCGGGGAGGGGGAGGCGCGGTGTGCTCGGCGCTCGCTGCTGCATCTGCCGGGGCATCGCCCGGCGCGACGGCCGCATCGGTGCTGCCGACCGGCGCGGCGGACTCGGCGGCGGTCAACGTCTGGAGCGTGCGCAGGGCGGTGTCGAACGGCCGCACGTGGGCGGTACGCGCGTCGACGCTCGGCGCGGACAGCACGAGTGACAGCGCGCGGTCGCTGGTGACGGCGACGGCCTGGCGAAGGAACCGCTTGTTGTCGTCGTACTCGAACCACACCGAGGGCAGCCCGGCGACCTCGTTCTCCTTGGGGCCGAGCTGCGAAGGTCCGACGCGCATCTTCAAGCCGGTCAGCTTCTCGCGCAGCGCGCAGGCGTACTTCGCCGTGTTGGTCGTCATGTTCCGGCAGGCGACCGGCCACGAGCAGTAGAGCTCTCGCGTGAAGGGCTCGGAGGTCAGCAGGATCTGACCGGGCGGCTGGTTGTGGATCATCGAGACCAGCATGCCGGGGTAGCTCGGATGGTCGGTCGCGCACCAGCCGCGTGGGATCACGATGCGAACGCGATCGGTTCGCGAGGTGAAGACCTGCGTCGGTCCCGCGAGCGGACAACCTCTGGGCTCGAGGTCGGCATCGGCGGTGTTGTCGACGAGGATCGCGATCGCGAACACGATCGCGCCGAGCAGCGCGAGCGACGCGAACAGCGATCCGCAGCGAGTCATCCGAGCGCGACGTTAGTGCCTTCGCGCGCCCGATAGAAGTCGCGGCATCACTCCGGATTGACTGCGCGAACCTGAACAGGAGCCCAGTTAAAAAGTTCCGTACTTCGCACGTAGTCTTGTTGACCGACTACATTCACGCGAATATTGTGACGATACTTCGTCAGACACTGGTCGCTCCCAGTTCTCACGAAAGTAACTCTCGACCAGACGGGGCCTCGCAACACAAACCGACGACGCGCAGCTCGAGGGAGCAGAGCGTCGACGGTGCGAGCGCCGCGTGTCGTCGGAGAACCACGTCTTCGAGGGAGATCTTGTTGTTCAACCGCCACCGAGGCCCGCACGCCGACGCATCTCCGACCGGGACCGTGGTCCCGTTTCGCGCGCATCGGCGGCCGGTGGTCATCCCCGTCGCCCATCGGAAGGACGACGACGCGCCGAGCGCCAGGTCCGGGAGCTCGAGCAGCCGCTCGTCAGTGCTCGGTGAAGAGGAGCTGCGCGCGATCGAGGGCCTCTATGCCGAGGGCGTCACCGCGGTACAGATCGTCGAGGTCTTCACGACCCGCGGCATCAAGTTCAGCGAGGCGAGCTTCCGCAAGTACGTCCAGCAAGGACTGCTGCCGCGCAGCAAGCGCGTCGGCCGCAAGGGCAAGCACCGCGGCTCGCTCGGCGTGTACCCGGCCAAGACCATCCGCCGGATCAACACGGTCAAGCAGCTGATGGCCGACGGCCACACGATCGAGGAGATCCAGGGCCAGTTCCTCCTCTATACGGACCTCGCCGAGGGCGTGGAGGAGAACCTCAACGACCTCTTCGCGAAGCTCGCCGCGGACATCACCAAGTCCGATCTGCCGAACAAGGCGCAGCTCGAGCGCGAGCTAGAGAGCGCGCGCAAGGACGGTGACCGCGTCGTCGAGAAGCTCTCCGAGCTGACGCGCAAGGTCGCCGCACCGAAGACCGACCGACTCCGACTCGCCGGCGCCGCGGGGGGCGCCGAAGACCTGCTGTAACTCGCCGGCGCCGCGACGGGCGCCGAGGACGTGATCGCGAAACTCATCAGCCGCACCGAGGGGACCACCATGAACGACGACAGCGACCGCGAAGACGATCTCGATCAGGATCTCGACATCACCACCGGCGACGATGGTGGCGAGGACGGTGACCTCGAGGACATCGAGGAGACCGAGGGCGAGGGCGGAGACGCGCCCGAGATCAGCCGCAAGATCCGGCGCCGCCGCCGGCGCACGCGTCCGCGTAGCAAGACGATCGCGATGAAGCGACTGACGCGCGAAGAGCTCCGCGTCGGCGCCGCGATGTACCCGCCGGTCGACATCCCGCGCCCGACCTCGCGCGCCGAGTGCAAGGAAGAGATGCGCCCGTGCCCGTGGGTCGCGTGCAAGCACCACCTCTATCTCGACATCAATCCCGAGACCGGCTCGATCAAGATCAACTTCCCGGACCTCGAGCCGTGGGAGCTCCAGCACACCTGCGCGCTCGACGTCGCCGAGCGCGGTGGCATCACGCTCGAGGAGGTCGGCGAGATCATGAACCTGACCCGCGAGCGCATCCGTCAGGTCGAGGTCCGCGGTCTGCTCAAGCTGAAGATGGGCTCGCCGTCCCCCGACGAGCTGGGCGCCGAGCTGCTCGCCGGCAAGAAGATCGAGATCAACTGATTCCGCGCGCCTGCGGCGCAGGCTGATTCGACTCTGCCTCACAGCGCCGCGGGTTGCGGCCGTGTGGTTAACGCCAGCGCATGACGATCCGACGCGCGCTGGTCTCGGTGAGTGACAAACGTGGGCTGGTCGAGCTCGGTGGCGTGCTGAACAAGCTCGGCGTCGAGATCCTGTCGACCGGCGGCACGGCCTCGGCACTCTCGGCCGCGGGGATCCCCGTCAAGCAGGTGTCGGCGCACACCGGCGCGCCCGAGATCCTCGACGGTCGCGTCAAGACGCTACATCCGAAGATCCACGGTGGCCTGCTCGGCCGCGATACCCCGGAGCATCGCGCCGAGATGGAGAAGCACCAGATCGTCCCGATCGATCTGGTGATCGTGAACCTCTATCCCTTCGAGGCCACGATCGCCAAGCCCGGCACCACGCTCGACGACGCGATCGAGAACATCGACATCGGTGGCCCGTCGATGCTGCGCTCCGCCGCGAAGAACCACGAGCGCGTCGCGGTGGTGGTCGACCCCGACGACTACGCGTGGGTCGCGAGCGCGCTCGAGAACGGCGGACTGACGGCGGCGCAGCGGCTGCAGCTCGCGCGCAAGGCGTACGCGCACACGTCGGCGTACGACGCGTCGATCGCGGCATACCTGTCGGCGATCGATGACTCGGCGGCGGAGGCGCGCACGGCCGCACCCGCGCGTCGCGATCTGCCCGACACCCTCGGCTTCCAGTGGCGCCGGCTCTACGAGCTGCGCTACGGCGAGAACCCGCACCAGAAGGCGGCGTTCTACGCGGATGCAAAGAGCCCGCTGCTCACCGCGACCAACCGCCCGACGATCGCGACGGCCGAGGTGCTCGGCGGCAAGCAGCTCTCGTACAACAACATCCTCGATCTCGATGCCGCGCTCGGCCTGGTGCTCGAGCTCGACACGCCCGCGGCGGTGGTGGTCAAGCACAACAACCCATGCGGGGTTGCGGTGGACACGGACTGCGCCGCGGCCTACGTCAAGGCGCGCCAGGCCGACGCGACCAGCGCGTTCGGCGGCATCGTCGCGGTCAACCGCGAGGTCGACGAGCCGCTCGCGAAGCTGCTGGTCGAGACCTTCCTCGAGTGCGTGGTCGCGCCCGGCTACTCGAGCGCGGCGCGCGACATCCTCGCGAGCAAGAAGAACCTGCGGCTGGTGGCCGCGCACGGTAGCTGGCAGCCGTCCTCGACGCGGGACTCGCTGGCGTGGTCGATCCGCACGATCGCCGGCGGCGCCCTGGTGCAGACGGTCGATCACGGCATGGTCGATGTCGCGGTCGCCAAGGTCGCCACCAAGCGCGCGCCGACCGATGCCGAGCGCGCGGATCTCGCGTTCGCGTGGCGCGTCGCCAAGCACGTCAAGTCGAACGCGATCGTGTTCGCGAAGGACGGCGTCACCGTCGCGATCGGCGCCGGCCAGATGAGCCGCGTCGATAGCGTGCGGATCTGCGAGCGCAAGGCGGGCGACAAGCTGAAGGGTGCGGTCGTCGCATCGGACGCGTTCTTCCCGTTCCGCGACGGTGTCGACGTGCTCGCGCAGGCGGGCGCGGTCGCCGTGGTCCAGCCGGGTGGCTCGATGCGCGATGACGAAGTGATCGGAGCGGCTAACGAGCACGATCTCGCGATGCTGTTCACCGGCATGCGGCACTTCCGGCACTGAGCCTTCGGGGTAGATTTCCCGCCATGAAGATCCTCGTGGTCGGAAGTGGAGGTCGCGAGCATGCGCTGATGTGGCGGCTCGCCCAGTCGGGCCACGAGGTGATCGCGGCGCCCGGCAATCCCGGCATGGAGCGGATCGGCCGCTGCGTGCCGACGCGGGTCGAGGATCTCGAGGGCCAGGTCGGCACCGCGCTCGACGAGGGCGTCGATCTGGTGGTGGTCGGTCCCGAGGCGCCGCTGGTCGCCGGCCTCGCCGACAAGCTGCGCGAGAAGGGCATCGCCGTGTTCGGGCCGTCGGCCGCGGGGGCTCGGCTCGAGGGCAGCAAGGTGTTCAGCAAGGAGTTCTTCGCGCGCCACGGCATCCCGACCGCGCCGTTCGCGGTGGCGAAGACGGTGGCCGAAGCGGATGCGGCGATCGAGCGGCTGTCGGCCGGCGGTCACACCGTCGTCGTCAAGGCGGATGGGCTCGCGGCGGGTAAAGGCGTGGTGGTGGCGAGTGACGCCGCCGAGGCGCAGGCCGCGGCGCGCGAGATGCTCGAGGCGCGCCGGTTCGGCTCCGCCGGCGCCACGCTCGTGATCGAGCACAGGATCGTGGGGCGCGAAGTCAGCGTGCTGGCACTGACCGATGGCCACAAGCTCGAGGTGCTGCCGGCGGTCGAGGATCACAAGACGATCTACGACGGCGATCGCGGCCCCAACACCGGCGGCATGGGCACCGTCTCGCCGGCGTGGATCTCCGAGGATTGCGCGGGTCGGATCCGCAGCGAGATCCTCGAGCCCACCGTGCGCGGCTTGCGCGCCGACGGCATCGACTATCGCGGCGTGCTGTACGCCGGCGTCATGGTCGACCCGGCGGGCGCGCCCTACCTGCTCGAGTACAATTGCCGGTTCGGCGATCCGGAGACGCAGCCGATCATGGCGCGCATGAAGGGCGACCTCGGAGCGGTGTTGCTCGGTGCGGCGCGCGGCGAGATGCCGATCGGTGCACTGGCCTGGGATGCGCGGCACTGCGTGTGCGTGGTGGTCGCGGCCGCGGGCTATCCGGGGACGGTGCGGCTCGGCGATCCGATCGATCTGCAACCGGCGATCGCGCAGGACGCGCTGGTGTTTCACGCCGGCACCGCGAAGCGCGACGATCAGCTGATCTCCGCCGGCGGCCGCGTCCTCGGCGTCACCGCGCTCGGCATCAGCATCGAGCAAGCGCGCTCGAAGGCGTACGCCACCGTCGACGCGATCCAGCTCCCCGGCAAGCAGTTCCGCCGCGACATCGGCGTCCGCGGCGCGAGATGAGATAACGTTTCTCCATGCCGCACATCGCGGGCTTTCGAGGCGTCCTTCATGACGGCGAGCGCGAGCCGGTGCGTTCGATCTATCGCTACCACCAGCGGTTCGCCGGTCCCGGCCGCACGTTCGAGCGCAAGAACCTGCTGGTCGCCGTCGCGCTGTCACCCTACAGCGACGGCGCGATCCGGCCGCACGAGACCGCCGTCGACGCCGAGCGCGACGCCGCACTGGCCGCGCTTCGCAGCAGCAAGTCGCACACCCAGCCGATCTTGTTCGGCGCGCGCGATCCGGCGACCGAGGTCGAGCGGCTGTGCCGCAAGTACGAGTCCGGCAAGCCGACCATCGAGCTGACCACGCCGGATGGCACCGTCCATCGCGTGTGGCGGATCCAGGATGCCGAGCTGCTCGGCAAGCTGCGCCACCACTTCGCGCCCAAAAAGCTCCACCTCCTCGAGGGTCACGATCGGTACGAGGCCGCGCTCGCCTACCAGAGCGAGCGCGCCGCCGCGGACAACCGCGGCCTCGCCCAGTACTCGTCGGCGAACTACGTGCTCGCGTGCCTCGTGAACCTCGAGGATCCGACGCTCGCCACCGCGCCGCGCCATCGCGTGGTCACCGACTCCCTCGACGCCGAGGCGGTGGTCGCCGCGGCGCGCACGCACTTCATCGTCGAGAAGCTGCCGGGCTCGGCGCGCGATCTCGCGAAGCAGTTCGCCGCGCTGCGCGATACCGTGGCGCATCAGCCCGGCTTCATCGTGGTGTTCGCCGGCACCGCCGATGCCTACAAGCTCACGCTGTCGCCCGATGTCAGCCCGTTCGCCGAGGGTGCGGCACCGCATCGCGCGCTCCAGAAGCTCGATCCCGTCGTCGCCGACGGCCTGCTGATCGGCCGCGCGATGCCCGGCGTCTCGGTGACCACCGAGGTCGATGTCGAGAAGGCGATCAGCGCGCTCGATGTCGGCGCCTCGGCGATCGTGGTGATGCGCCCGCTGTCGGTCGAGCAGATCGCGCACGTCGACGAGCTCGGGCAGCTGCTGCCGCCCGCCTCGACGGCGTTCCATCCACCGATCGCGCCCGGGCTGATCGCGATGCCGATCGATCCCGACGAAGACCTCGTCTAGATCTACTTCCAGCGCCGCAGCTCGACGGGCTTGTCGGCGTACCCCGAGTCGGCGATCGGCTGTTCCTTCGGCGAGTCGAACAGCGTGTGCATCATCAGATCCTGATCGTCGAGCACGCCGATGGTGCCGCGATCGACCGCGAGCACGCCGACGTGGCGCGGGAACAGCACCAGGTCGCCGACCTGGGTGAAGGGCAGGGGCTTGCCCGCGGTGTCGCGATAGACGCCATCGCCATCGCGGGTGCCCGCGGCCAGGAGTCGCGAGTGCTGGGGGAGTGCACCCGTCCACACGTACGGTTGCTTGCCGCCGAGGCGACGCTTGCCGTAGACCACGAAGTCGGCGCAGTCGCTGCCCTCGAGGTGCTCGGATTGATGGTTGCGATCGGTGGTGCCGGCGGACGCCCAGATATACGGCTGGCCGTACATCTCGGTGAGAAACCCGAGGTAGGTGTCGTCGCGCCGGATCGAGACGCGCATCACCGCATCGGTGACGCCGCCCGCGCCGCGACCGCGCCGCGCTTCGGGACCGGGGCTCGCGATCACGCGCTCGCCTTGCAGCGCGACGATCTGGTAGCGCATCGTGCCGACGCCGTTGCCGTGATCGGGCGTCAGCGTCGGCCGCACGTCGGCGGTGAGCGATGGCGTGGTGCTGCGGATCGGCGTGGCGCGGTAATCGATCGGCTCGAAGTGGAAGTCGCGCGGCGTGTCGCCGTTCGACATCGTGTTGACGGCGGGCTCGATCCGGTTCCACCGCAGCTCGATCGAAGGCGCGCTCGACAGCGGCTGCGTGGTCAGCGTTCGACCATCGAGCTTCACCGTCTTCGCGTCGCTGAAGTAGACGACTCGTCCCGCTTGCTCGACACCGATCACCGGATGCAGCGTCACCGGCTGGTCGCGGCGCGCGTACGCGGGGCGATCGCTCGCGATTCCATCGCCGATGGCAGCGACGACTCGCGCCGAGATCACTTTGCCGTTCGAGCTCGTGTCACCGATTACCAACGGCGGCGTCGGTGTGGGCGCGAGCTTCGCGATCGGCTCCGCGGGAGCGAGCGGTTGAGCCACGGGCGAAGGAGCACTGTTGCTGGTCGAGGAACAAGCGCACAGCAAAATTGCAGCCAGGCGCATCAACACGATCCAACGCGTCATAGCAGGGAATGATTTCACGTCGCGATCGGTCCGAGCACGCAGATTCCGGGTTGTCCTCCCGCCGAGGGCATGGGAGTGTCCGCCAACCGTCACGATCGAGCCGTCGAGTTGGTGCTGGTGTGGCTTGGGAATCGACTGGAGGGAACCAATGTGGAGCTTCGCTGATCGAGTCGTCAAAGCCGTGTCGGACGTCACCGTCGGGACCGTGATCGTGCTGGTGCACGTCGCGATGGCCGACCGCAAGGCACGCGAGCAACGCGCGCTGGCGGGGCAAGATCGTCAGGCACGTCAGCCCAGTTAGTAGGGATCGCCCCGGGGCAGTTTGCTCGGCGTCCCGGCTGGATCTTTCCGGCACGTGTCGCAACACTCGCGTGCCAGATGGCGCGCAAGGCACGTAAGAAACCGGCTGCCAAGAGGCCGGCCGCGCGCAAGAAGCCGCCTGCGGACTCCGCCCTCGTCAAGATGTCGGAGCTGTCGAAGCGCTCGAGCGTTCCTGCGCCCACGATCAAGCACTACATCCGCGAGGGCCTGTTGCCCGGTCCGGAGATCCGGACCAGCAAGAACATGGCGTACTACGACGTCCGGCTCGCCGGTCGCATCCGCGTCATCAAGCAGCTCCAGGCCGAGCGATTTCTCCCGCTCCGGCTGATCGCGGACCTGCTCGAGCCGGCACCGAGCGACAAGATCCGCGCGGACCGCGATACCGCGCAGCGCCGGGCGCTCGTGCAGATCGCGCCCCATGTCGGTGCCGGCGTCCAGGACACCGGCAAGCAGCGCCGCAAGCGCAGCGAGGTGATGAAGACGTTCGGCGTCACCCGCGCCGAGCTCGACAGCCTCGAGAAGGCCGGCGTGCTCGATCTGCGAGGCGACGGCGAGACCGCCGGGTATGGCGGCATCGATCTCAAGCTGCTCGACATCCTGGCCGACGTGCGCCGGCTCGGGCTCGGCGAGGTGTTTCCGATCTCGATCGCGGAGCCGTACATGGCGGCGGTGCGCGAGCTGGTCAAGCTCGAGATCGACGTGTTCCGCCATCGCGCGCTCGCGAAGGGGACGCCCGAGAACGTGGTCGACATCGCGCGCTACGCGGTCGAGCTCGGTGAGCGTCTGATCGTCGGCCTGCGCGCCAAGCTGATCCCCGGTCTACTGGAGGAGCTTTCTCGCGCCCCTTCCGTTGGTGGGCGAGAATGATCAGAGGGTTCTGATAGGGAAAGGGTTCATGGACGACAAAGAGCTCGCCATCTCCGTTCGTCGCGCGCAGCCATCGGATGCGCCCGCACTCGCCGCGCTGATCAATCGCGCGTACGAGATCGAAAAGTTCTTCGTCGACGGTGACCGCACGTCGGCCGACGAGATCCGGCGAATGATGGGCGCCGGCACCTTCCTGGTCCTCGAGGCCAAGGGAGCACTCGCCGCCGCCGTGTTTGTCCAGGTCGGCTCGGCCGGCGGGGACGACGACGGCGGGTACATCGGCATGCTGTCGGTCGATCCGGCGCTCCAGGGCATCGGGCTCGGTACCCGGTTGGTCCGGATCGCCGAGGCGATGTGCGAGGCGATGGGCACCGGCTGGGTCCGGCTCCGCATCGTCAACCTCCGCGAGGAGCTCGGCCGCTGGTACAAGAGCCTCGGCTACTCCGAGGTCGGCACCGCACCGTATCCAGTCTCGGCACGGCCGACCAAGCAGCCGGTTCACTTCGTCGAGATGCGGCGCGCGCTCGGGGGTGGCGTCGAGCTATCCCCGCGCGACCACGGGCACCTCGCCGCGGCGCCGTGACGCCGGGCACCCGCTTTCTGTGCGTGCGGATTGCGGGGTAGGATCGGCGTCATGAAACGTTTGCTGGCGGTCGTGACAGTCGCGGCGTGTGGCGGCGGGGGTGGCTTTCCCACCGATTCGCCACCGGAAGCGCCGCCGCCGGGCGGCAAGTTCCAGCTGTCGTGGAAGGTCACGGACCTCGCGGACACCACGATCCCGTGCGCGCAGGTCGGCGCCAACTTCGTGACCGTCACGCTGCGCAACCGGGCGGTGCAGGGAGCCTCGACCGAGGTGTTCTCCTGCGCCGCCGGCGAGGCCACGTCGCTGCTGACGTTCGCGCCGGGCATCTACGATCTGACGTTCGAGCTCGGCGGAGCGTCCGGCGTGATCGGAACGGCGCCCGCCGTGATGGGGATCGAGATCGTGTCGAACGACACGGTGACGGTCGACCCGATCACGTTCGCGGTCGACAACACCGGCAAGCTCGAGCTGTTCCTCAACACCGCGGTGACCGGTGGCAACTGCAACGGTGGCGCCGGGGTCAATAACTTCACCATCACGCTCACGCACAGCGGTGCCGAGTGCGAGCCGGTGACGTTCGACATCAGCAACGGTCCGCCCAATTCGTACACCGTCGACTGCGCGAACCCCGCGCTATCGAACTGCATCGATAACGATCAGAAGCTCTCGGTCGCCACGCTGCCGTCGGGCAGCTATCAGATCGTGGTCCAGGGCAAGATCGGCGGAGTCGACTGCTTCACGAACACGTCGACGCTCGTGATTCCTCCGAACAGCAAGACGCTGATGCAGACGCTCGGGCTCACCAAGCTGACGACCGCGGGCTGCCCGCCCTGATCAGTCGATCGCGGATCGCTTCGCCGGCGGCAGGCCGTGACTGCGAACCCGGCGCGGGCCGCGCGGCTCCTTGTTCGACTCGGTGTGTTGCGATCGCGTCGCGCGTTGCTTCGGCTTCTGCGGGGATGCCACCGCGTTGTCGCGGGGCTTTCGCGTGGACTGCATACCCGGTGGCAAGAGCAACCTGCGTGCCGCGTGAGGTAGGGTCCTGACCGATGCGCACGTGCACCAAGCTGCTGCTGCTCGGTAGCTTGTACCTCTCGCAGGGATTGCCGTACGGCTTCTTCACCCAGGCGCTGCCGGTGTTGCTGCGCGAGCAAGGCATGTCGCTGCCGCTGATCGGGCTCGCCCAGCTGCTGTCGATCCCGTGGGCCCTCAAGTTCTTGTGGGCACCGTGGATCGATCGCGTGGACGCGCCGAAGCTCGGCAAGCGGAGGAGCGTGATCATCCCGCTCCAGCTCGCGAGCTCCGCGATCCTCGCCACGCTCGCACTCGCGTCGGGGCCGGGCGCGCTGTGGCCGCTCTCGATCGCGATCCTGCTCGTCAACCTGTGCTCGGCAACCCAGGACATCGCGACCGACGGGCTGGCGGTCGAGATCCTGACGCCCGCGGAGCGCGGTCTCGGCAATGGCCTGCAGGTCGGCGCGTACCGCGTCGGCATGATCATCGGCGGCGGCTTCATCCTGTGGCTGTTCGCGCGGACCAGCTGGACGATCGCGTTTCTCGCGATGGCCGGCTGGCTGCTGCTGGCGACCGTGCCGATCTTTCGGTTCCGCGAGCCGGTGACGCCGCCGCGCGAAGCCGCGCCGCAGCGAGCGTCGATCGCAGCGTCGCTGCGCAGGTTCGGTCCCTGGCTCGTGGTGCTCGCGACCTACAAGACCGGCGAGTGGTTCGCCACCGGCATGCTGCGGGCGTTCTTCACCGACGAGCTGACGGCGATCAGCACGGCGCGGCGCGGTCATCCGCTGCCGGCGGGCGAGTCCGATCCGTTCGTGCTCGAGCAGATGTCGAACATCCTCGGCTACGTCGGGTTCTCGTGCGCGCTAGGCGGTGCGCTGGTCGGCGGCGTGCTGGTGCGGTCGCTCGGCCGCAAGCGCGCGCTGCTGTTGCTCGGCGGCTTGCAGACCATCGCGATCGGCGCGATGGCGCTGGCGGCGGAGTCGCCGGGGATCGGCATGTTCTACGCGATCAGCGCGGCGGAGCACCTGACCTCGGCGATGGCGACCGCCGCGCTGTTCACGGCGATGATGGATGTCTGCCGTCCCGACGAGGCGGGCACCGACTACACGGTGCAGGCGTCGTTCGTCGTGATCGCGACCGGGACCGCGTCGCTCCTCTCCGGGTTCTCCGCAGCCGCACTCGGCTATGGCGGCCACTTCCTGGCCGCGGCGGGATTGTCGGCGGCCGGCGTGATCGCGGTCGCGACCTATCGTGCGCGTGACGAAGCGCTGACGCTGCGCTGACCGGTTTCGGGTATGGTCCGGCCGTGACCGCTACCGTCGACCATTACAAGCCGAACCTGCGCGACATCTACTTCCAGCTGTTCGAGGTGCTCGGGATCCAGAACAGCGTGCTCGGCAAGAAGCCATTCGCCACCATGGACGAGGACACCGCACGCGAATCACTCGCGGGCTTCCTCGAGGTGATGCAGAAGAGCTGGGCCCCCACGTTCGCCAGCGGCGATCGCGAGGGGACAAAGTTCGATGGCAAGGGCAACGTCACGCTGCCCGCGGGCTTCAATGCCGCGCTCGATGCCGTCTACGACGGCGGCTGGAACAAGCTCGATCTGCCGGAGCACATGGACGGCTACGGCGCACCGCCGACCGTGCAGTGGGCCGCGTTCGAGCTGATGGCCGGGGCGAACCCGTCGATCTGCTTCTACATGCTCGGCAACTCGATGGCGCGCATCGTCGATGCGCTCGCCACGCCGGAGCAGAAGGAGCGCATCTTGAAGCCGTGGCTGGCGAACCGCTGGGGCGCCACCATGGTGCTGACCGAGCCGGGCGCCGGTAGTGACGTCGGTGCCGGCACCACCAAGGCCAAGCACGTCGAGGGCGACGAGTACCTGCTCGAGGGCGTCAAGCGGTTCATCACCAACGGCGACTTCGATCACCCGAAGAACATCATCCACATGGTGCTCGCGCGGCCCGAGGGTGCCAAGGCCGGCACCAAGGGGCTGTCGCTGTTCATCGTCCCCAAGTTCTGGGTCGAGAAGGACGGTTCGCTCGGCGCCCGCAACGGCGCGGTGGTCACCAAGGTCGAGCACAAGATGGGCATCAAGGGCTCGGCGACCTGCGAGCTGACGCTCGGCGATGGTGCGCCGTGCCGCGGCCTGCTGGTCGGCAACGTCCACGACGGCATCGCGCAGATGTTCCACGTCATCGAGTACGCGCGGATGGGCGTCGGCACCAAGTCGATGGCGACGTTGTCGACGGCGTACGGGAACGCGCTCGAGTACACGCGCGTCCGCAAGCAGGGCGCCGACCTCGCGAAGATGATGGACAAGGAAGCGCCGCGCGTCGAGATCATCCGGCACCCCGACGTGCGCAGGATGCTGATGACGCAGAAGGCGTTCGCCGAGGGCCTGCGCGCGCTGATCCTGTGGACCGCGAACATCCAGGACCGCATCGAGCTCGGGAATGCCGCGGGCGATGAAGCGACGAAGTCGCTCGAGGCGCTCAACGATCTGCTGCTGCCGCTGATCAAGGGGTACGGCTCGGAGAAGGTCTACGAGGTGCTGTCGATGTCGCTGCAGTGCTTCGGCGGCTCGGGGTACTGCGAGGACTATCCGATCGAGCAGTACATCCGCGATCAGAAGATCGATTCGCTCTACGAGGGCACCACCGCGATCCAGGCGCTCGATCTGTTCTTTCGCAAGATCGGCCGCGACCGCGGCGCCACCTTGAATGCGCTGCTCGGCTCGGTCAAGGCGACCGCCGACGCGCTACCGGCCGACCTCGGGGTCGAGAAGGCCGCGCTGCTCGCGGGAGTCGCCGATGTTCAGGCCATCGCGATGACCATGCTCGGCAAGCTCGGGCAGTCGGTCTATCACGTCGGCCTGCAGGGCAACCGCATCCTGTTCGCGCTCGCCGAGCTCGTG
>JAEYYY010000414.1 GCA_023430775.1 Pseudomonadota bacterium | reverse complement strand
CCCCCCCCCCCCCCCCCCCCCCCCCCCCCCCCACGCCGAGGCCGACGTCGACCACCGCACCGAGCCACACCGCACCGACGATGCCGCGCAGCTGGGTGGCCGCGAGGACCAGCAGGATCAACTTGATCAGATCGCTGCCCGAGCGCCCGGGATGACGGCGACCACCCGCGAGCGCGAGCGCCCATTGCGGCTTGACGATCGCGAGCCCGATCCGCGACACGAAGCGCGACTCGGCGCCACTCGCCATCGAGCCCGAGGCTCCCGGTTCCTTCGTCATTTGCCGCCGCCGCGCCGCTGCATCTGGATCTTGCGCGCCTGGGCCACCACGGCCGACGGCACGCCCTTGGACTTCATCAGCTCGTTGAGATCGCGCTCGCGGAGGAACGGCATCAGCCGCGTGGTCTCGGCGATCGGCGCCTTGGGATTGCGACACAGCGAGACCTTCACTCCGTACAGCTTCGTCCATTCGCGACGACCCGCGATGTAGCGGATCACGTCCTCCGACAGGATCTGGTTACCGGCGTACGCCGCCGCCTCGGAGTCGGTGACGCCCGGGCTCTTGATCGCGGCGAGCGAGACCATCTTGTTGGAGTCGCGGATCGCCTCGGCGCGGACGAACGCATCGCCGAGCGTGGCGGCGCGCACCTTGTGCGGGATCGGGAGATCGCGAAACGGCGTGGGCGCGAGGATCAGCCGGATGTTGCCGATCTGGATGTGCTGCTTGATCGCGGCGTGGATCGTCTCGCGGGTCTCGACGATGCCGATCGTGATGCCGTTCTCGTCCTCGTCGAGCTGGGCCACCAGCATCTGCGACGGCAGGTTCGGCACGTAGCCCTCGGTGCCCGGGTCGCCGCCGATGATCGTGCGCATGCGCCGCAGCGGGATCCGCGTCGCCGGCTGGCCGGGCACGTTGACGTGGAGCTCGATCAGCCGGTTGGTGCGGCCGCCATCGTCCTCGACGACCTGCTCGCCATCGCCCGCGGTGAGCGTGCTGTCGTCGCGCGAGGCGATCACGGCATCGAACCGCGCGTCGTCCTGCGGATCCGACGCCATCGATCCCGACAGCGCGCGCGCCACTTCATCCCACGCCGCCAGCCCCGGCACCCGCACCTGGTTGCGCACCGCGAGCTCGACCACGCGATCGATCGTCGACATCCGCGCCTTGCGGTTCATGTACATCGCCGCGATGATCTCGGGTGTCCGCAGGATCCGCTGCTCGTTCTGCGCCAGCAGATCCACCTCGCGCGCACCGCAGCGGCCCGCCAGCGAGGCGATCGTGGCGTCCGCCGTCGACGGATTGAGCGCGACCGCGTCGAACACGCTCGGCTTGTCGACCATCATGGTGCCGTACCAGTCGAGCACGCGCGGATCGTTGCCCGGATCGGCGAGCGTGCCGGCGAGCAGCTTGTCGGGCAGCTTGCTCGCGGTCTCGCGAGCGGCATTGGCGATGTTCGCGTCGGCGTCGAACGCCAGCTGATAGAGCACCGCGAGCTGATCGAGCGGCGGCAGTGGCACGATGCCGCGCGCGGCCATCAGCTTTCCGGGGCCCGGCCCGAGCGCGCGCTGCGCCGCCGGCGACAACGTGCGTGGATCGAGGAGGACTTGCTCGGCCATCAGGACTTCTCGCGGTCGGCGTTGCGCTGGTAGATGATCTTCAGGCCCTTGAGCGTCAACAGCTCGTCGGTGGCCTCGATCGACTTGGTCTCGGTCGCGATCAGCGCCGCCAGCCCACCGGTCGCGATGCAGCGCGCGGGGAAATCGACCTCGGCGCGGATCCGGCCGACCAGCGCATCCACCATGCCCGCGTAACCGTAGATCAACCCGGCCTGCATCGAGCTCACCGTGTTGCGCGCCACCACCTTGCCCGGCTTTGCCAGCTCGACGCGCGGCAGCTTCGCCGCGTGCTCGTACAGCGCCTCGCTCGAGATCTGGATCCCCGGCGCGATCGCACCGCCCATGTACTCGCCCTTGGGATTGATCACGTCCCACGTCGTCGCGGTGCCGAAATCGACGACGATCACGCCCGCCTTGATCTCCTCGTAGGCGGCGACCGCGTTGACGATGCGATCGGCGCCGACCTCGCGTGGATTTTCGTAGAGGATCGGCATCCCGGTCTTGATCCCCGGGCCCACCTGGAGCGCCGGGGTGCCGTAGTACGCCTTGAAGAACTTCTGGATCCCGAACACCGCCGGCGGCACCACGCTCGAGATGATCCCGGCATCGATCGAGCGCAGCGGCAATCCCTCCATATCGAGGAGCGTCTTCAGTAGAACCGCGTACTCGTCCGACGTCCGTGCGGCGACCGTCTGGATGCGCCAGTGAGCGGCCAGCTCGCCGTTGTCGCGAAACACACCGATCACCGTGTTCGTGTTTCCGACATCGACAGCGAGCAACGCAGCCACGGCCTAGATGGTAGCTCGCCTGAAACAACCGTAGTAGGCTCGGTCCCACCTATGCGTGCACTCTCGAAGATCTTGATGATTGGAGCGTTCTGTTTCACAGCCGCGTGCGGCGGTGGCGACGAGGACGCTCCTCCGGGCCCACTCAGCTCGCACTTCGAAATGAAGTACATCATCCAGGTCGACGTCGCGCAGCAGACCGCCGCGCTCGATGCCCAGCGCGAATGGAACCTCGCGCAGGCGCGCGAAGCCAAGGCCAAGGCCGACTTCGACGAGATGACCACGCGTCTCACCGCCGCGCGCAACGATCGCGCGAAGGCCAAGCTCGAGGTCGACACCGCGGTCTCGAACAAGAAGCTCGCGCAGTCGTCGAACGACACCAACAAGATCAACGCCGCCGAGAAGGAGCTGCGCACCGCCGAGCTCTCGGTCAAGGCGGCCGACGCGCGCATCCGCTACTACGAGGCCTATCGCAACTGGCTCAAGATCTCGTGGCGCAACGAGCAGCACGCGATGTACTGGCGCGAGGCGCAGTTCGAGCTGGCGAAGGCGGAGATCGCGCAGAAGAACAACATCGCGCCGGCCGGCGTCACGTTCGCGAACTACCCGAAGCAGGAAGCCGATCGCAACAAGAAGGCCCAGGCGGCGAAGCAGAAGGCTGATTCCGGAAAGGCCAAGGCCACGTCCGCCCGCGAGGAGTGGCTGAAGGCGCAGCAGGTCGCCGATCAGGCGAGCGGCCGGCCGTCGCAGTTCCCCGATCCGATGGCGACGCAATCCAACACCGCCGCCCCCACTCCGGCGTCCTGATCATCCCGTGATCGCCTCGCTTCGCCCCGCCGCGACCGAAGGCGAGAGCGCCCGGATCCTCGTCGTCGACGACGAGCGCGTGATCCGCGAGATCCTCGCCGAGTTCCTCTCTCTCGAGGGGTTCTCGGTGCACACCGTCGAGGATGGCGAGAAAGCGCTCACCGAGCTTCGCCTCCGTCCGTACGACCTCCTGATCACCGATCTCAAGATGCCGCGGCTCTCGGGGCTGCAGCTCCTCGAGAAGGTCGAGCAGGAGCGGCTCGGTGTCCTCACCGTCCTGATGACCGGCTTCGGCACCGTCGAGACCGCGATCGAGGCGATGAAGAAGGGCGCCTACGACTACCTCCTCAAGCCGTTCAAGGTCGAGGAGGTCATCCACGTCGTCGAGCGCGCGCTCTATCGCCAGCGCCTGCAGGCCGAGAACATCCGCCTGCGCGAGGCGCTCACCATCTATCGCGTCAGCGAAGCCATCGCGCTCTCCCACGACATCGAGCACATCCTCGACGTCGTGCTGCGCGCCGCGCTCGACGAGGTCAAGGCCGACGTCGCCACCCTCCACCTGCGCGCCGGCGAGCAATACGAGGAGCG
This sequence comes from Pseudomonadota bacterium, assembly GCA_023430775.1. GTDB lineage: Bacteria > Myxococcota_A > Polyangia > Haliangiales > Haliangiaceae > JABFXX01. The sequence goes on along the minus strand of JAEYYY010000414.1, from coordinate 11,375 downwards.
CGTCAAGCTGCTCGCCTCCGACATCGCCATCCCCGGCGGCCTGCCCTCGCCCTCGTTCTCCGTCCTGCTCGAGCAGTTCGCGCAGGGTGTGCCGATCATCGCGCACGGCCCCAAGGTCGGCCGCTTCTTCACCGAAGCCACCATCCCCGAAGCGCTGACGTCGTTCGTCGCCGTCCCGCTCCAGGTCCGCGGCAACATGGTCGGCGTCCTCGACGTCTTCTCCTTCACGCCCGGCAAGAAGTTCGACGAGGGCCACCGCAAGATGCTCGCGGTCCTCGCCTCGCGCGCCGCCTCCGCGATCGACAACGCGCGGCTCTACTCCGAGCTGCGGATGTCGAACGACGAGCTGACCCGCGCCAACCTCTCGCTCGAGGAGATGTTCCAGCAAACCGTCGCCGGCTTCGCGCAGGCGCTCGAGGAGTCCGACCTCTACACGCGCGGTCACTCCGAGCGCGTCGCCACCTACACCGAGGTCCTCGCGCGCGGCCTCACGCTCCCCGATGCCGAGATCCAGCGCATGGTCCAGGCCGGCGTCATGCACGACGTCGGCAAGATCGGCGTCCGCTACGACATGCTCAACAAGCCGGGCAAGCTGACGCCCGAAGAGATCGCCGTGTTCCGCCAGCACCCCGAGAAGGGCAAGCGCATCCTCGAGCCGGTCCCGTGCCTGCACGGCCTGATCGATGGTTGCTGGTGCCACCACGAGTGGTGGGATGGCGGCGGCTACCCGCGCGGCCTCTCCGGTCACAACATCCCGCTCGTCGGCCGCATCGTCTCGATCGCCGACGCCTACGACGCGATGACCTCCGATCGCGCCTACCGCCGCGCCCTCCCCCACGAGGTCGCCGTCGGCGAGATCGAGCGCTGCGCGGGCACGCAGTTCGATCCCGAGCTCGCCGAGGCCTTCGTCCGCCTGGTCGACGCCTACCGCAAGGACATGGTCGCGCGCGGCGAAGGCTCGCTGATCCCGCGCTGACCATGCGCGCGCTGATCGCGATCCTGCTCGTCGCCTGCGAACAGGCGCCGCCGAGCGATCCATTGCCTGCTCCGCCGCCTTCGCCGATCACGCCGGCTCCAACTCCGGTCCCGATCACGCCAACGGTCCCATCGCCGTCGCCGGAGCTCGCCCCCACCATCTTGCTTCGCTTGACGCCGACGGAGCTGACCGCGAACCGCGACCACTTGCTCGATGTCACGCCGCGCACGACGGCCGTCGAGCTCGACCGCGCAGCGTTCGCCGCGCTGTCCGCGTTCCCGCACGACAGCTCGACGCGCGTCATCATCGAGGCCGACAAGTCGCTGGCCTACGCGAACGTGCTCGCGCTCCTCGAAGCGGCGAAGCGTGCGGGCTACTCCAAGATCGCGTTCTCGGTGCCGCCATCGCCGTGAGCCGAACGCGTTCTCCCTGCTGACTCTCTCCACGCGTGAGCTAGCGGCCGCGGCGCAGTCGATCGAGAAACGCGATCAGGCGGTTTCGCCGGTCGACCAGCATGCGTCCGAACGCGACGGCGAGCGGATCGTCGGCGGCGTTGACCGCGAGCCGCTTGCTCAGCGCGAGCGACTGCACGGGTGTGAGCTGGGCCAGCAGCATGGCCACCTCGCGCTCCTTGCGATCGTTGCCGACGCGCGAGGTCTCGTTGGCGTGAAGCGGTGCCGCGATGGTGTCGATGATCTGCTGCTCGATCGGGATCTCGACCGGCGCGGCGGCAGCTCTTGCTTGCTGCACGACCGGCGGCTCCCAGATCGAGATCGACGGAGCTTGCTCGCGCAGCCGCGACGAGTCGGTTCGAACTTCGAGAGAGGCGAGACGAACGGGCTGAGGACTTGCCATGTGAGCGAGCCCATCGCCCGGGGCGCGTCACGGTTGCGTGCGATTTCGCGGCGCGGAACCCGGCGAAATCGCAGGCCTCAGCGCAGCATCATCGGCAGCGCGAACGCGAGCACGATGAACAGGATGCTGATCAGCATCAGCACCGAGCCGATGATCCCGCAGATGTAGCCGGCGTTGACCGTGCCGCGATCGTTGCGCGACACCAGGCCCGCATCGATCTGCCGGAGCTCCGCGTGCCCCATCCACCACGCGATCGGGCCGAGCACGCCGCAGACGACGAGCGACAGGATGCCGAGCACCAGGATGGTGGTGGCATTGCTCGATCGCGGTGCGTCGTAGCCGGGCGGCATCGGCGGCACGTACGGCGAGTACGGCTGATTGACGGCTCGCGGCGCGCCGGGATCCACCGGCGTGGCGCCACCACCGAGCTGGGAGGCGCACTGCGAGCAGAACTTCGAATCGAAGGCGTTGTTGGCACCGCAGGTGGGACAGGTCGTCAAGGTGGGCCCAATTTAGGGACGGTTCGCAGGACGGCAAGGGCTGTTAACCATGGGAATGTCGAGGCCATGGCACCTGTTCGCGACACCTTCTGCAACTACTGCGGCACCAGGTATCCCGAGCCGCTCGGCTATCCGCGGACGTGCCCGGGCTGCAAGACGCCGGTGTGGAGTAACCCGATCCCGGTCTGCGTGGTGCTCGCGCAGATCGTCGACGGCGGGAGGACGGGCTTGCTGGTCATCCGGCGCGCGATTCCGCCGGCGATCGGCAAGCTGGCGCTGGTCGGCGGGTTTCTCGAGGACCACGAGTCTTGGCAGGACGGGGCCGCGCGCGAGGTGGTCGAGGAGACCGGCGTGGTGGTGGATCCCGCGCAGCTCGAGCAGCTGTGGTGGGCGTCGAGCTCGCCGAAACCGAACCGCGTGCTGATGTTCTCGGTGGCACCGCCGCAGCCGGCCGAGGGCATGAAGCCGTTCACCCCGGACAGCGAGGCGAGCGAGCGCGGGCTGGTGTTCGGGCCGGACGGGCTCGACGAGGTGTTCGCGTTCTCGCTGCACGTCGAGGCGGCGCGCAAGTACTTCGCCGCCCGGGGCGTCACCGGACCGCACGGCTTCGTCCCCCGGTAGGTCCCACGGGCGCCGCGACGCCTCTATAATGTCCGCGCTTGTCTGCGGTTTCGGGGAAATACCGGCTCGAGCATCGTTTGGGCGGCGGCGGGATGGCCGAGGTGTTCATCGGTTCGACGGTGGGCGCCGAGGGGTTCTCGCGACGTGTGGCGATCAAGCGCGTGTTGCCCGGCTACTCCGATAACGAGTCGTTCGCGAGGATGTTCGTCTCGGAGGCGCAGATCACGAGTCAGCTCGTGCACCCGAACATCGTGTCGGTGCTCGACTTCGATCGCGATCCGGAGAACCGGCTGTTCCTGGTGATGGAGCTCGTCGAGGGCAAGGATCTCGACGCGCTGACGAACACCGGACTGCTGCCGTTTCCGGTGGTGATCTTCATCATCACCGAGGTCTTGCGCGGGCTCGGGCACGCGCACGATCTGCCGGTCGGCAACCAGGCGCGCGGCGTGGTGCACCGCGATATCTCGCCGCACAACGTGCTGCTGTCGTGGACCGGGATGGTGAAGGTGTCGGACTTCGGCATCGCCAAAGCGAGGGCGGCGAGCGAGGCGACGGCCTCGGAGTTCATCAAGGGCAAGCCCGCGTACATGAGCCCGGAGCAGGCGAACGGGCAGCGGCTCGACGGGCGCAGCGATCTGTTCGCGGTCGGCGTGATGCTGTGGGAGATGCTGGTGGGGCGGCGGCTGTTCGTCGCGGAGGACACGCGCGCGACGCTGGCGGCGGTGCTGTTCGGCCAGATCCCACGGCCGCGATCGCTGCGCGGCGACGTGCCGAAGGATCTCGAGCGCGTGTGCATGAAGCTGCTCGAGCGCGACCTGCCGAACCGCTATGCGACCGCCGAGGAGGCGGTGCATGATCTGCTCGAGTGCAGCGATGCGCCGAAGGCGGGCCGCGAGCTGCTGGTGGGCACGCTGGCGGAGCGGTTTCAGGGCCAGGCGCCCGTGCGGCAGAGCCTGATCCGCAACCAGCCCGCGAGCTACAACCCGGCGCTGCTCGGCTTCGAGGCGACGGCGGCGGGTCCGGGGCAGACGCCGCCGCAGCTGGCGCGCGCCGAGACGCGACCCGCGGCGGCGGTGAGCATCGGCGCGGTGATGAACGCGCCGACCGGCACGCTGCCGGCGCCGGCGAAGCGGAAGGGCGGAACGATCGCGCTGGTGATCGTGGCGATCGCGATCACGGCGGGTGCGATCGCGCTCGGCGTCACCGTGGCGATGGGCGGCGGCATTGGCTCGGGAGGCCAGGTCGCGACGACGCCGCCGGCGCCGGATGCCGCGACCAAGGCGCCCGACGCGGCGGTGGTGGCGCCGGCCGATGCAGCGCCGGTCAAGCCGCCGGCGCCGCTCGACGCTGCGATCGCCGTGCCGCCGGATGCGGCCCCGGCGCCGAAGCCGACCAAAAAAGATGCCCCGCGTCCGGTGGTCGCCAAGTATGGGAAGCTCAAGGTGACCAGCGTCCCGAGCACAGAGGTTTTCGTCGACGGCAAGTCGTACGGCTGGACGGCGCAAGTCGTCGACCTGCTGGTTGGTCCTCACACCCTTCGAGTCGTCAACAAGGAAGCCGACAGCGGGCCGATCGACAAGTCACGCCGCGTCGTCATCGTCGAAGGCCAGCTCACGAAGATCCACTACCCATGGTGAAACAACTCGTCCTGCTCCTCGTGCTCGCGCTGACGAGCACGGCCCGCGCCGAGGTCGGTGTCGTGGTGGCTGGTGAAGCAACGATGCAGCCGCTGCTGGTTCGCCAGATCGAGAGCTGGCTCAAGAGTCACGGCCACACGGTGGCGCCGCTCGCGCTTCCGGCGGATGCGGTGAACACGCTCACCGATTGCTTCGTGATCGAGGACGAGGCGTGTGCGCGCATGGTGATCGAGAAGCGCGGTCGCACCAGGTCGATCATCTTCGCGCGCGTCGAGCTGCAGGCCGGCGGCGACATCGACAAGACGGTGACCGTCACCGCCTACTGGTTCGAGGCCGGTCAGAAGGTGACGTCGGCGCGGCGGTTCTGCGAGCGCTGCAACGAGGCCTCGCTGCGCACCACGGCGGACGACATGATGGGGCAGCTGATCAAGGCGGCGCCGCAGAGTGCCGGCCGGCTCAAGCTGACGACCGATCCGGCGGGCGCGACCTGCGCGATCGACGGCAAGCAGATCGGCCCGACGCCGATCGAGCACGAGCTCGCTCCCGGCGAGCACGAGATCACGGTGACCAGCGAGCGCCATCGCCGCGAGACCCGCAAGGTGGCCATCAAGTCGGGTGAAACGACGACGCTCGATCTCTCACTCACGGTCGAGAGCGAGGGCGGGCGCAAGAGCACGCTCGGTCCGCTGGTCGTGATGAGCGCCGGTGCCGCGATGATCATCGCGGGTGGCGTGATGGTGGCGATGGACGAGGACAAGGGGCCCGACCAGCCGCCGGAGATCAACAACACGGCGCCCGGCGGCGTCGCGCTGGCGGTCGGCGGCGTGCTCGCGATCGGCGGCGGGTTCCTCTGGTACCGGATGACAAAGAAACACGAGTCCGCGCCCGTTGCCGCGGTCGGTCACGATGGCGCCTACATCGGCTGGCAAGGACGGTTCTGAGTGCTTGCCGTCACTGCGTGTAGAATTCGAGTCGTTCACTCTGTGTGCGTCGCTCGGAGGGCACCATGACCAGGATCGTTGTTCTCGCTGTCGTGCTGTCGACTGGCTGCAAGATCGCGAACGAGGAGTCGTGTCAGCGACCGGAGAACTTCGGCAAGCCGGAGTGCACTGGTGGTGGTGACGCGGCGATGGTCTGCGCCAGCAACGATGATTGCACCGGTGCCGACGCGACGCTGTGCAAGCTCTCCGAAGGCGTGTGCGTGGGTTGCTTGACCATGACGGACTGCTCCGACACCACGCCGGTCTGCAACCTGGAAAACGCGTGCGAGGGCTGCAACGAGCACGCGGACTGCGAGTCGTCCTCGAACGCCTGCAACTTCGCGACGGGTGCTTGCTTCGAGAGCGACGACATCGCCTACGTGAGGGCCGGGGCCACGGGCGCGGGCGAGTGCGAGCAATCGGCACCCTGCCCCTCGCTGCAGGCCGCGGTCGACACGGGCAAGCCGTTCATCAAGCTCGAGGGCACCACGCGGATCGATGCGAACGAGAAGGTGACGATCGGTCGCGACGTCACGCTGCTCGCCGATCCGGGCACCGCGATCAGGTCGACCAGCGGGCCCGCGATCGAGATCAACAACGACGCCAACGTCACGATCCAGGACCTCGAGATCAGCAACAACGTGAGTGGCGACGCGATCCTGATCTCCGGCAATGACACGGCCGTGACGCTCGAGCGCGTGTTCTTGCTCAACAACAACGGCGGCAGGGGCGTGACCGCGACTGCGGGAAAGAAGCTGGTGATGCGCGGCTGCGTGGTGGTGGTGAATCAGTTGGGAGGGGTCTCGACCAGCGACATCGGAATCGAGATCACCAACACGATCGTCGTCGGCAACGGTAGCGGCGGATCGGCAGTCGGCGGCGTTCGCGTGATCAGCCCCGACAACCCGGCCTCCACGATCTTCGAGTTCAACACCATCGCGAACAACGTGACCGACGGCAACAACGACGTGCGCTCGGGCGTCACCTGCTCCCTGGAGTTCCCGATGCGGAACAACATCATCACCGGCAACAAGCTCGATCCGATCTGCACAGCGGATCACTCGCTGTTCAGCGGCGTGACGCCGCCCGATGGTTTGGGCAACATGGCCACCGACGACCCGATGTTCCTCGACACCCAGACCGGGAACGCCCGGATGGCCAACTTCTTCCGGCTCGATCTGGCTAGCCCGGCGGTCGACAAGGCCGACTCCGCCTCGACGGTGATGATCGACATCGATGGCCAGAGTCGTCCCCAGGGCGACGAGAAGGACATCGGCGCCGACGAAGTAATGCGGTGATTCTGCGCGGTTATCACCGCGCCGCAGAATGCACGCAACCGCCCGGCGGACCTTCGATAGGCCCGCCCACTGTGTCAAACACGCGCGTCGAATCGCGGCTGCCGGCGCTCTACGATGGGTCCGATGCGTTCGCTCCTTCTGGTCGTCATCACCGGTTGCGGCATCACCGACTTCGACATCTCCCAGCCGGTGCCCGAACAGTTCGTTCAGGGATCGAGTCTGCCGGGGCCGATCGCCGCACTGTTTCCGATTCCGCTCAGCCTCGATCTGTCGGCGGAGATCCAGAAGCAAACCACGGGGCCGATCGATAGCATCACCCTCAGCAGCCTCGAGCTTGTCATCACCGACACCGATCAGCCCGCGAGCGACAGCGACGACTGGAGCTTCGTCGACGAGATCCACGTCTTCGTGCGCAGCAGCGCCGACGGCTCGAGCTTGCCGCGCGTCGAGATCGCGTCCGCCATCGCCCCGGGTGCGGTGACCACCCTGAAGTTCACGGTCGACTCCGAGGTCGACCTCAAGCCCTACGTCGACGAGGGCAGCGTGGTCGATAGCGAGGCCTCCGGGACCGTGCCTCCCGACGACGTCTCCTACGAGGGCGAGGGCGTGTTCACGATTCACCCGCTGTAGGGCTCGCAAGAAAATGCGATAGTCACGCAACCGCGGTGGCGGTGAGACGAGTGATGGGCATGAAGTGGTTATTCGTTGTTGCGTGCATCGTGATCGCGACCGGCGCCAGCCGGGCCGATAACAAGATCGTTCTCGAGTCGTACACGGGCGGCAAGACCGAGGCTGCCGGCAGGCAGCTGAAACCGCTGCTCGAGGCACTCGCGAGCAAGCAGTTCAACGGCGGCTACGAGGCTGTCGGGCGAACGTTCGAGGCGCGCCTGTCGCGACCGGCGATCGCGGATGGCTTGCCGGCAGACTTCGCGAAGAAGGTTGACGCCGCGATGAAGAGCTTCGTCGACGGCAAGTTCGAGGAGGCGATCAACGCGCTCAATCCGCTGATCGATAGCGCGCACGCGAATGCCGGTGCGTTCGCGACCAACCAGGATTCGCTGGCGAGCCTCGAGAAAGCGCTGATCATCCTCGCGCTGTCGCAACAACGCATGGGCGATCCATCGGCGACGCAGCAGACGTTCGCGGAGTTCATCCGCAGCTTCCCGAGATCCACGGTGTCGCGCGGCGTCTACGGCGCCGAGGCTGCCAACGAGTTCGACAAGGCAAAGAAGACGCTCGCCAGCTTCGGTCGCGGCAAGCTGGTCGTCAGGTCGAGCGTCGATACCGGCGTCATCTACATCAACGAGCGCATCACGCAGCCCGGCTCGGTGACCCAGGACGACATCCCGACCGGCGACTACCGCGTGTTCGTGCTGTTGCCCGGCAAGCAGCTGTCGCGGGTCCATCGCGCCACCGTGCGCGCGAAGGAGACCACCATCATCACCATCGACGCCGCGTTCGACGTTGCGGTGCAGACCTCGCCGAACTGGACCGGTCTCGCCTTCGCGACGAGCGAAGAGCGCGAGAAGAACGAGATCGAGTTCGCGGCGAAGTTTGCGAACTCGGTCGACGCGACGGCGGTCGCGGTGGTCGGAATCGATACGGTTCGCGGCAGGCCGTCGATCATCGGCAGCCTCGTCAATCGCAACCTCGGCGCCGACATCCGGCGCGCCAGCATCCCGCTCGACCCGGCGCCGTCGGCAGAGCGGCTGCAAGCGCTCGCACTGTTCCTGGTCGGCGATGGCCCGGCACCAGAGGGTGTCGTGATCGCGACGGTGGCTGCGCCGACCGGCGGTGGGCTCGGTGGCGGCGGTGGTGGCGGCGGCGCGATCGATGGCGGCGGCGGCGGCGGCCCGTGGGGCGGCTGGAAGTTCATCACCGGTGGGCTCGGGCTCGTCGCGCTCGGCGCGGGCGGCTACCTGCTCGCCACCGACGGCGATTGCAAGACCGAGCCACCTCCGGGCGTGACGTGCGCGGACGTCTACAACAATGCCGGGCCCGGTTATGCGGCGGTCGGTGCCGGAGCGGTGCTCGCCGGCATCACGGTGTACCTGATCGTCAAGAGCGGCGGCTCGAAGTCGCGCACCGCGTTCGTCGCGCCGACCAGCGGCGGCGCGATGGCCAGCTTCTCGATGCGGTTCTGAGCGCAGCTACGCGCGCACCGGCTCGGCGCCGAGCAGCTTGCGCAGGTCCTCGAGGATCGTCGCCGGCGCGCGCACGCGGAGGCGCGTGCCTTCCTCGTCGTGCTGCTCGGCGAGCACCGAGGTGCGCTCGTGGATCTGGTGGACCATGCGCTGCGCGGTCCACGGCACGACGAGCTCGGCCTCCTCGATGGCACCGCCGAAGTGGGCGATCAGGTGCTCGCGCAGCGTGCCGACGTCGGTGCGATCCTTCGCCGAGAGCTGGAGGGCGCCGGGATAACGCGCCTTGAGGAGCCGCCTGCCCTGCTCGTCGACGCGATCGATCTTGTTGAGGAGCAGCCACGTCGTTACTTCATCGGCACCGATCTCGCGCAGCACCTCGGTGGTGACGGCGACGTGATCGGGCAGCGCGGCATCGGCGGCATCGACGACGTGGAGCAGCAGGTCGGCGCCCGCCGCTTCTTCGAGCGTGGAGCGGAACGACGCGACCAGATCGTGCGGCAGCTTCTTGATGAAGCCGACGGTATCGCTGACCAGGATCTCGGGCTCGCTGGCCGGCGCGAGGCGGCGCACCGTGGTGTCGAGCGTGGCGAACAGCTTGTCGGCGACGTAGACCTCGGTCGAGGTCAGCGCGCGCATCAGCGATGACTTGCCTGCATTGGTGTAGCCGACCAGGGCGACCGTGGGCAGCTCGCTGCGGCGCTCGCGCCGGGTCTTCGAGCCACCCTCGATCTGCGACAGCTCGTGGCGGAGCTCGGCGATGCGATCGCGGATCCGCCGGCGATCGAGCTCGAGTGCACTCTCGCCGGCACCCTTGCCGCCGATGCCACCGCGCACGCGATCGCCGCCGCCGGCGTTCGCCCGCAGCCGCGGCGCGAGGTACTTGAGGCGCGCGACCTCGACCTGCAGCCGCGCTTCACGCGTCTTCGCGTGGCGATGGAAGATCTCGAGGATCACGCTGGTGCGATCGAGGACATCGGCGCCGGTCGCCTTCTCGAGGTTGTGCTGCTGCGTCGGCGACAGGTCGTGATCGACGAGGACGACCCGTGCCCGGGTCTTCGGCTTCTCGTCGCTCGCCTCGGTGTCATCCGCGTCGGGCTCGTCCGGCTCGTCGGTGACCAGATCGTCGTCGTCATCTTCCTTGGTGCCGGGCTTGACGTACGTCGGCACGACGCCGGTGCCACCGGTCCAGCCGGCGAGCTCGACCAGCTTGCCGGCACCGAGCACGACGCCGGGCGCGAGCTTGGCGCGCCGCTGCGTGATCCGCGCGATCGGATCGAGGCCGAGCGTGCGCGCGAGCCGTTCGAGCTCGGTCAGCGACGACTCGAGCTCTCCATCGGAAACACCGGGCAGCTGCACGGCGACGACGACGGCCTGCGGCCGATCGGCGGTGTCTGGAAAGCTCTGGAGCATCGGGGGAGGCGCACCTTGCCCTGCCGGTCAGGCCGGCGCAAGCCCGCATTCCACGGCGAACGCGGCGACCAGCTCGGCAAACTGGCGATGCGCCTCGGCGTGCAGCATGTGCCCGGCACCGCGGATGATCTGGAGGCGAGCGCCGGGCAGCGCGGCGTGCAGCGCCTCGAGCGTCGGGCGGAAGTACGCGGCCGATCGGTCGCCGCCGAGCAGGAGCACCGGGGTCGCGATCGCGGCGAGCTCGGCGTAGCGAGGCCGGTACGCGATCAGCGCCTCGGAGTCGGCGCGGATCTCGGCCCAGCGCTGCTTCGAGCGCTCTTGAAACGCCTCGGGGATGCGCTCGTAGGCGACGTCGCCGAGCACGGTGCGGAGGAAAAACTCGGCGGCCGCGGGACCGCCCTGCTCCGCGACGCGGCGATCGAACTCGCCGAGGAATGCGATCGGCGCGGCCGGCGTTGCATCGGATGCCGCCATCGGTGGCTCGATCAACACCGCTCCTCGGATCGCCGGCGGCTGCCTTCGCAGCACCTCGAGCGCGACCACCGCGCCGAAGCTCGAGCCGACGATCAGCGCGGGTGCGTCGCCGACGAGCTCGATCGCGTCGTTCGCATGCTCCTCGACCGACCCCGTGCTCCGCCGCGTGTACGCGATCAGCGTGAAGCGATCCTTGAGGGTCGAGCGCGGCGCCTGCTGGATCGACCAGGTCGCGGCGTCGGTCGCGCTGCCGTGCACGAACACGATGCGAGGCCCGGCTCCGCTGGTGACGACGTGGAGGTCGGACGGCATCGTGGGAATCACCGTAGATCATCCCGCGAGCCTGTGTACTCTCGTCGGGCGGCAGGATGGTCGCGACAACCGCATGTCCCCGGGGTGCGGCCGAAGCGTTTATGATTCCCGACGAGCCGAGCGGTGGATAAGCCTGGAAACAAATCGCCGACCGCGTCGGACGACGCC
>JAEYYY010000398.1 GCA_023430775.1 Pseudomonadota bacterium | reverse complement strand
GGTCGATCTCGTCGGTCACGACTGGGGCGCCGCGATCACCTACGCGACGTGTCTGGCCGCGCCCGAGCGGATCCGGCGCGCCGCCACGCTCGCGCTGCCGCATCCGCTGACGTTTCTTCGCCAGCTCCAGACGGGATCCCAGATGCGGCGCAGCTGGTACATGGCGCTGTTCCAGATCCCGGGCTCCGAGCGGCTCGTCCGCGCGAACGACCTCGCGATGATCGATCACCTGTGGCGAACGTGGTCACCGGGGTTCTCGCTCGACGATGCTCGCCGCAGCGCGCTGCACGCGTGTCTATCCGCCAGCCTGCCGGCGCCGCTCGGCTACTACCGCGCGATGCTGCGGCCGCTGTCGAACTATCGCGCGCGGCTCCGCAAGCTCGCTCCGCCGATCGCGACGCCGGTGTTGCAGCTCCACGGCGCCGATGACGGCTGCATCCTGCCGCCGGCGCTCGATGACGCGCGCCGCTTCACGCAGCGCGAGCTCGTGGTGGTGCCGCACGCCGGACACTTTCTACACCTCGAGGAGCCGGCGGCGATCGCGGACCGGATCGTGCGCTGGATGACCTGATGCCGGCACGCGAGGTAGAAGGTGCAGCGCTCCTGATCGCCGGCCACGGCGCACCGGGAGTCGGCGCGTTCGATGCGTCCGCCGTGCACACGCTCGGTCAGATCGGCGAGGCGCTGCTCGCCACCGGATCGCCGTGGCACGTGCGCCGCCTGACCGCCACGCTCGGCGATCGCTACGCCGCGGATCGCAAGACCATCAAGCGGTCGCTCGCCGCGCTGATCGACGATCCGGTGCGCGTCGCCGTCATCGTGTTGCTCGGCGAGATCATCGAGATCTCCGGCGAGCTCGCGCTGGTCACCGGTGCCGAGGCCCACGAGTATCCCGAGGACGCCACGCTGCCGCTGGCGTGGATCCGCGAGCGGATCGGTCACGCCAAGGCCGAGCGCATGGTGATCGCGGTCTCGGCCTGTGGCTCCGGCACCGCCGAGCGCTGGCTCGGCGCGCTCGGGACACAGCGCGCGCATCACGTGGTCGCGGTCGACGCACCCGCGCACGGCAACCCGATGATCGATGCCTTGCTCGCAGGGCTGTGCGGCGATGCGCTCGATCGCGCGACCGGTACGGTGACGATGGCGAGCCTGTCGGCGCACCTCGCCTCGCACGCGCGGGCGATCCAGGTCTCGATCGAGACCGAGACGATCGCGCAGCCGCCGCCGCTCGCCGGCTTCTGGGACGTTCGCCAGAGCCAGCTCGCGCGCCCGCGTCCACGCCGTGCGGACGCGCCTGAAGATCTGACGGGCATCGTGCTCCCCGGCCGGTTCCGGATCGACAAGTTCGTCGCGCGCGGCACGTTCGGCACCGTCTATCGCGCGCGTCAGCTCGCGGTCGAGCGCGACGTCGCGATCAAGGTCCTCCACGCCGACATCGATCCGGCCTCCGCCGACGGCAAGCTGTTCGTCGAGGAGATCCGCGCGGTCGGCCGCATCGATCACACCAACGTCGTGCGGATCTACCAGGCCGACATCACGCAGGACGGCCGGCTGTTCTTCGCGATGGAGCACCTCGACGGCCAGGACCTGCAGACCATCGGATCGCCGGCGCGCCTCCTCAAGGAACGCGCCGTCGATCTCGTGCGCCAGCTGCTCGCCGGCCTCAACTCCGCCCACGAAGCGGGCCTCGTCCACGCCGACATCAAGCCGGCGAACGCGATCGTGATCCCGCCGCGCACCAGCGACGAGGATGGCTCTCCATCCGCCACTCGCGAACGCGCCGTGCTCGTCGATTTCGGTCTCGCTCGCCTCCGCCCGCCCGATCGCCCGGCCGAGTCCGCCGGCGGCACGCCCGCGTACATGGCGCCCGAGCAGCTCAAGGACGGCCGCGTCGATGCGCGCTCGGATCTGTTCTCGATCGCCCTCGTCCTCGTCTGGCTGCTGACGGGATGGCGGCGGCCGAACGCGGCGACGCTGGTGCCACCGGTCAAGGACCTGATCGAGGACCCGCGGCTTCGCGACGTGTTGCTGAAGGCGCTCGACGCCGATCCCGCGAAGCGCTTCCAGACCGCCCGCGCGCTGGCCGCGGCGCTCGGCGGCAACGCGGAGCCGGCGCCTCCACCACGGGTCTCGCAGGAGCTGACGCCGATCCGCCCGTTCCGTCATCTCGCGGCGCTCACCGAGGCAGATCGCGGTCGCCTGCATGGCCGCGAGGCCGACGTCGCGTTGATCACCGAGCACGCGCTCTATCGTCGCGCCGTCGTCTACGCGGCTCCGTCGGGCACCGGCAAGACGAGCGTGCTGCGCGCCGGCCTGCTGCCCCGCCTCGAGGCACTCGGCATCTACGCGGTCTACGTGGGATGCCGCACCGACTTCACGTGGTCCGTGGTCAAGGCGATCGCGCCCGGCGCGACGTCGATCGCGGATGCGATCACCAAGTTCCACGACAATCGCGGCGGCAAGCTCGTGCTCGTCGTCGATCAGCTCGAGGCGGCGCTCGCCGATCCCGAGTTCGTGCCGGCGCTGCTCGGCTTCGATCGCTGGCCGGCCGGTGCCGACGTCTCGATCGTGCTGTCGATCCGCGAGGACTGGCTGGCGCGTCTCCTCGCACGCACCCAGGAGATCGAGCCGAATCTGCCGATCGTTCGCCTCCCTCCGCTGAGTCCCGAAGGTGCGCGCACGGCGATCGTCGCGCCGCTCAACGAGTATCGCCTCTCGATCGAACAGGCGCTTCTCGATGCCCTGCTCGCCGATCTGCAGAATGCAGCGCGCGCGATCGGCCCGGAGATGGGTTGGGGCGACGAGCCTGCCGTGTTCCCGCCGCACCTCCAGCTCGCGTGCTCGGTGCTTCACGAATCGATGGAGCCGGGAGCCACCGAGCTGACGCTCGATCACTATCGCCGGCTCGGGCGGTTCGACGCGATCGTCGGCGAGCACCTCGATCGGGTGATCGAGACCGAGCTCGACGACGGCCGCGATCTGATCGCGCGCGACGTCTTCCTCGCGCTCGTCACCTCGGCGAACCAGCGCGCGATCCGCCCCGAATCGGAGCTGCTCTCGATCGTCGGTGCCAAGCACGGGGGAGCCGCCAACGTGCAACCGGTGCTCGAGATCCTGCGCTCGCGCGGCCTGCTCGTGCGCGTGCGTGGCGATGGCGAAGCCTCGTGGGAGCTGGTGCACGACTCGCTGGTCGCGCGCGTGCTGGCCTGGATCGACAAGAAGGATCTCGCTCGGCGCCGAGCGATCGAGCTGATCCGCCACCACCTGCGCCGGTCGACGAAGGAGTCGCCATCACTGCTCGGCCGCAAGGAGCTGCGGGAGGTGCGAGCGCACGAGGGCGCCGTCGAGGAGCTCGACAAGGAGTGGGCGAAGCGCGATGCACCGGATGTCGGCTGGACGCCATCGACGCTGGTCGCGCGTTCGCGTGCCTCGCTACAGCGCATGGTCCTGACGATCGTCTCGGTGGTCGTCGCAGCGCTCTCGATCGGTGGCTACAGCTTCGCGCGATACCGCGTCGAGGCCTCCCGGCGAGCGGAACAGGAGCGTCTCAAGACGCTCGATCTCGGACGCTTCGAGCTCGCGCTCGAGATGGTGGAGTGGGACGACGCGTCGTCGCCTCGCGTCGTGCCGGCCGATGTGATTCGCTGGCATTTCCACATCGCGGATGAAACGGATCCCGGATCGCCGGGCCCGGTGTTCGAGGAGCGCTGGCTGGAGCGTGGAGAACCCGTGCGTGTCGGGTCGCGTCTCGTCGAGACCATCGAAGCGCGCGGCGGCCGGGCGTTTCTGGTCGTCGATCGCCAGGGGTGCGAGAGCTCGATCCTGCCGCTCGATATCCCCGGCTACACGCAGCGTGAACGTGGACATCGCCTGGAGATCCGCATCCCGACGTGCAAGATGACCCGCGCGAACGTTCGCGATATTCCAGCGGGGCCCTTCGTCTTTGGAGGGTTCGGCGAGCCGCCCTCGGCCTACCTGCGTGACTACGAGGCCACCACCCCGAAGGAGCGCACCATCGATCTGCCCGCATACGCGATCGACCGCACCGAGGTCACCAACGCGGAGTTTCAGATCTTTGCAAAGATGGGTCGATGGACCGGAATCTTGCCGCCGAGGTATCCGGCGGGTGGAACCGGGTTCCAGAACCTTCACCAGCCTCGTCATCCAGTCGTCGCAGTGCGCTGGCAGGAAGCGCGCGCCTATTGCCGATATCTCGGGAAGCAACTGCCGACCAACGAACAGTGGGTCAAGGCGCTGCGAGGAGGGCTGACGATCAACGGTCAGCCGAACCCGGTGCCAAACCGCAACCTACCCTGGGGGCTCCCGGTGACGCCGATCGAAGCGAGCCTCAAGACCGCGAAGACCGAAGAGCACGGTGGCCCCGGCGACGTCGGCTCGTTCCCCCGAGACGTCAGTCCGTATGGAGTTCTCGATCTCCTCGGGAGCGTGAGCGAGTGGACGGACTCGGCCAAGGATCCGGACGAGCCAAAAATGTCCGGATTTCGCGTCACCCGCGGTGCGAACTGGGCTGACACGACTCCCGAGGATGCGATCGATTACTCGGCGCTCGAGAACTATCGCGACGAGAAACAGATCTGGTACTCGCTCGGCTTTCGCTGCGTCACGCGCTGATCAGCGCGCTCGCTCGAGAGTCTTCACGAGCGACTGCAAGCGCCCCGGATCGACGACGGGGAACACGACACCGGGTCCCCCCGGATCGGGGAACACGCGAATGAAGGAGCCGTCGTTCAAGACGTGGAGGCTGTGATACCAGCCCGACCGGGTCATCGACGGGAGGCCGATTTCGACTTCCGGGATCACTTCCGCGTCCGGCATGTAAGCGCCGTCGTCGCGTCGGATCAACTGCACGACCTGGCGAGCCTGTTCGCCGGTCGCGATCGCGACAGGCCAATGCCTGACCACGAGCGGCGACGCAGGCAGGGCCCCGATATCGAGCGTTCGTCGATACGGATCTCCGCCGTGATTCGGACGAGACGAGCCGCGCAACTTGCTCGCCGGTACGAGGACATGCATGCAGTCACTGCTGAATCCGAGCGGCGTGTAGTGCGCCCCCATCAACATCGCACGCGATCCGAAAACCTCGATCCCCAGGATCTCGGACAGCGCACATAGCGTCGAGCGAGCACTGGCGGTCGTCGCGGTCTCGCATCCGAGCAAGCGCAGGGACTGGATCCCGAGCCTGCCGAGGACATCGTGATCCGCGAGCTCGCGGAAGAACGCGGTCACGGTGCGGCGGTGACCGTCGAGCACCCAGTCTCCAAGTCGCAGCAGGCCGTCGGGCGTCGAGTGCCCGATCAGATCGAGCGTGCGCCTCGGCGGAAGCGCGGGTGTCGTCACCGCCAGCATCTCGCACAGCAACCCCTCCACATCCCCACGCCCACCAACTTGCGCCGAGCACTGAAGCTTCGCGGCAATCGTCGCGATCTCGCCATCGACCGGCGACGAGATCAGAGATACATGGGCACCCGAGAGCAGAGAGGTTGCCGTCATGATTACTTCCTCCAGTACGAGTCGCCCGCGGACTTGGGCAATTTGGGACCGGCGAGCCCGTAGCTCAGGCGCGTCGGCGCGTCGAGAAACAACGCGCCCTGCTTCGGGGCGGTGAGGCCCACGCCGATCTGCGTGAAGCCCGTCTCGATCGGATGACACTGGGTCGACAGGTTGCACCACCACGATCCCGCCGGCTGCTGACCCGGTTCGAGTGACGTCCCCGCAGGCCAGATCGACACCAGCGCACTCTGCCCCTGCTCCTGCACGATCTCCGCGTAGAAGCCCCAGAACCGCCGATTGGCCATCGTCCCGTTCCAGTACCAGACGCTCGTCAGCTCGTAATCGCGACACTTCATGTCGGCGGGCACGCGCGGCGGCTTCTTCGCCGCAGGCAGAGCGTCGTAGTCACCCTTCTCGAGCCAGCAGCCGTTGATCATCGATCCCGTCGGGAACGACGGTCCAACCTTGGTTTCCCCACCCGTGGTCGGCGCGTCGTCGACTTGGATCTGCGCTGTGGTGATCTGCCCGTTGCGAACCGCCTGGAGGTTCTTGGACAGGTCGTTACTGATGAGCTTGTTCTGATCGAACGGAGGATTCAGCGTCGCCGGATCCTGCGGCCACCATCCGCAGGTCGTGATGCCGGTTTGCTGACCAACCCACGCGCCGAAGCCGTAGGTGATCGTTCTCGAAGGAGGCATTCATCATTCCTTTCCACCCTGGTTGTCTGCCCCTTTCTTTCCCGCCTCTCGCGTTAACTGAAATTCCTTGATCAGGTTGTAGACATGCGACCGCGCGAGATCGAGCTGGCGCGCCGTCTCGGTCACGTTCCAGTCGTTCTTCTCGAGCGTCTCGCGTACGACCTTGCGCTGGAACTCGCGCGTCTGCTGCTGGAGCGTCTTCGCCGGCGCCTCGGTGGCTGCCTCGAGCTTCGGGAACACGTGGTGCTCGTGCAGCGTGGTCGATTTCTCTCCGCTGGCGCGGATCACCGCCGCCTCGATCGCGTTCTTGAGCTGGCGCGTGTGACCCGGCCACGGCGCGTCCTGACACGCGCCGAGCGTGCGATGCGAGACCGCGAGCTGCGGGAACTTGTGCTTCTTGCACGCCTCGGCCGCGAAGTGCTCGACCAGATCCGGGATGTCGTCGCGCCGCGCGTCGAGCCCCGGCACCTCGAGCGGCATCACGTGGAGTCGGTAGTAGAGGTCCTCGCGAAACTTCTTCTCCGCGACGCGCTTCTCGAGCTCGGCATTGGTCGCGCTCATGATGCGCACGTTGGCCCGGATCGCCGACGTCGATCCGAGCGCGTGGTACTCGCGAGTCTCGAGGAGCGTCAGCAGCTTCGCTTGCGCGTTCGCCGACAGCTCCGCGATCTCGTCGAGAAAAAGTGTGCCCCCCTCCGCCGCCGCCACTTTGCCCGCCACCCTTCGCATCGCGGTCGAGTGCGCACCGCGCTCCGCTCCAAAAAGCTCGTTTTCGATGAGAGCCTCTGGGATCGCAGCGCAGTTGAGCTCGACAAACGGCCCGCCCTGGCGCGGACTGTTGTTCGCGATAGCACGCGCCAGCATGGACTTGCCGGTACCCGAGGGCCCGGTGATCAGCACGTCCACATCCAGGTGCGCCACCGCAACAACACTGTGCAGAAGGCGAGCCAACGCGGGCGAACGCCCGATGATCTCCGGAACGACGAGCTTGCTGCGCACGTCGCGCGTGTGGTCGACGACGCCTTCATTGCTCCGGCGCACGAGGCGATCGGTGAGCGGCGCGAGCTGACGAGCGAACAATTCCAGGCACTCGCGGTCGTGCGCGGTGAACATCCCGGGCCTCGTTCGACCCTGCAAGTAGATCACGCCGATCGTGGGATCGACCCCGACCGGTGCACACAGCACCTCCTGGATGTCCTGCTGTCGAACACTCCCCAGGTCGGAGAACCGATCGTCCTCGCTAGCGGACGGTGTCTCGATCGTCCGTCCTTCCGCGATCGCGCGTCCGATGATGCCGCGCGAGATCGAAGCCCGGATCTTCTCGCGGTCGCGATCGGTCAGCCGGTAGCCCTTCCAGAAGCGCGGTTTCGACGAGTTGTCGTCGTACAGCTCGACGTACGCAATGCGCGCCGAGGTCACCTCGACGATCAGCGCGAGCGCTTCATCGAGCAGCGGCTCGATCTCCTGCTTGCCGCCGAGGTCCAGCAGCCGCCGATAGAAGTCGCGCTCGTGATGCTCGCGAGGTGGGTCTAACACGCCGGAAAGTATCACCCGAATCGATACTTACCGGCGTTCGGCGACCCGCCGAGATCGCCACCTCGAGACTGTCCAATTTTCAGGACACCCCGATCCGGGAGTGTCCACCCGACTGGACGGTCACGAGGACGGCTTCTTCTTCTTCTTGTCCGCGGCGGCGAGGGCCTGACAGATCTCGCAGTCCTCCTCGGGCTCCCACTCGCCCCGGAAGTCGACGTACCGCCGCGGGTCCTCGATCAACCGGTGCCAGGCCCGCGCGATGATCGCGGCGGCGCGCTGGGCGTACGCCTCGGGATCGCGCTCGGGCAGGATGCCGGTCTCGGCGAGCTGTTCGAGCCGGAGCTCGATCAGCTGCTCGAGCTGGTACATCCGATCGAAGTCCACGAGATCGACGAGGTGCTCGTACACCATGTCCTCCATCGTGTTCTCGATCGGATCGGCCTTGTCGGGATCGTCGGTCATGACGGGACTCCGTGCGAGCTCGATATCGACCTTCACGACACCGCTCCGTTCGACGGCTGCTTCGCACCGCTGACCATCGCGCGCGCTTGCTTGATCAGCGCATCGCGAAGCTGCGCCTGCAGCGCGGGATGCTCGTCGAGGTGCGCGAGCGCCTTGTCGCGGCCCTGTCCGATCTTGGTGCCCTCGTACGAGTACCAGGTGCCCGACTTCTCCACGAGCCCGAGCTTCTCGGCGGTGTCGACCAGCTCGCCGAGCTTGTTGACGCCGGTGCCATACAGGATCTCGAAGTCCGCCTCGCGGAACGGCGGCGCCATCTTGTTCTTCACCACCTTGACCTTGCACTCGCTGCCGATCGTCTCCTCGCCGCGCTTGATCGCCTTCTTGCGGCGGATATCGAGCCGCACCGAGCAATAGAACTTCAGCGCGTTGCCGCCGGTGGTGGTCTCCGGGTTGCCGTAGATCACGCCGATCTTCTGCCGCAGCTGGTTGATGAAGATGACCACGGTCTTGGTCCGCGAGATCACGGCCGTCAGCTTGCGCAGCGCCTGGCTCATCAACCGCGCCTGCAGGCCCATGTGCGAATCGCCCATGTCGCCCTCGATCTCGGCGCGCGGCGTGAGTGCCGCGACGGAATCGACGACGATCAGATCGATCGCGCCGGTGCGCACCAGCGTATCGGTGATCTCGAGCGCCTGCTCGCCGCAATCGGGCTGCGAGACGAGCAGATCCTCGAGCTCGACGCCGAGCCGGCGCGCGTAATCGGTATCGAGGGCGTGCTCGGCATCGATGAACGCGCACACGCCGCCGGCCTTCTGCGCCTCGGCGATCGCGTGCAACGTCAGCGTGGTCTTGCCCGACGACTCCGGGCCGTAGATCTCGATGATGCGGCCGCGCGGCAAGCCGCCACATCCGAGCGCGACATCGAGCGCGACGGAGCCGGTGGGGATGACCTCGACCTGGGCGACCTCGCCGCCGTCGAGCCGCATGATCGAGCCCGAACCGAATTGCTTGTGAATGGCGCGGATCGCCTCGCCGATGGACTTGTTCTTGTTGTCTGAGTTCGACATGCGCGCCGCATCATCAAGGTGCGTGCCGCGGCAACTGCTCGGATCTACGCGTGTGGTTGTCCGAAACGGCCGGATTTCGACCGCGTTGTCCGGTTCCCGGACGGACAACGAATCAGATCAGCACGAAGGTTCGCGTGAACACCGTCGCCGCCGAGTACGGGTACTCGATGGTCTCGAAGTCACCGAGCTTCGCGCGCGGCATGCCGGCGATCGATCGAATGCGCAGCACGTAGGTCCCCGGCGTCAGCCCGGTGAGATCGAGCGAGATCGGAGTCGCGAGCGTCTTCGGATCTCCCTGGAGCGTGGTGTCGGTCGCGATCACCACCCGCTTCGGGACCAGCGTCGGCGCCACCAGCTCGAACACCGTGACCTCGAAGTAATCGATCCCGGTGATGCCGCTCTGCGATTCGACGGCGAAGCTCAGGTCGAGCGGTCCCGACACGATCTGGTTGGGGCCCGCGTCGATGCCCGCCGTGAGGTTGATCGAGCTCGAGTCTGCCGAGGTCAGCGTGATCGGCTGGATCGCCAGCGGCGTGCCGAAGTTCAGGGTCGACTTGTCATCGATGGTGTCGTCGACGCTGATGATGCTCGACACCAGCTGCACGCCGGCCACCGTGCGGCGATCGATCAGGAACCCGTGGGTCAACCGCGGGAACTTCTGGCTGGGGACCACGAACGCGTCGAACGCGATGTTGTTGACGAAGTCGCACTGCGCGAGCGTCAGCATCATCGGCCCCGGAACCGGGACGCTGACCGCACCGAACGACACCGGGCGCTCGACGACGATGCCGGGCAAGCCGGCGTTCGTCGCGAGCCCGTGCTCGAGCGCGCTCGCCTGCGCGTCGGACCGCGACCCCGAGCTGTCGGCCAGCGCGGTGGAGAGCTGGAGGGGCCGGCTGGTGGCGTTCTCCAGCGTCGCCGTCAGCGCACCCGTCCTCGTCGCCACCCAGTCCTCGTTCAGGATCGTGCGGCTTCCGGGAGCGAGCGGCTCGACCTCGAACTGCGCGAAGCCGTCGGCCGCGGCATCGCATTTCGCCGTGGGATCGGCGTAGTCGACCAGGATCGCACTGTCGCCCGCCGCCATCTCCGGCGTGCCGAGCTTGCCGACGAAGGTCTTGTTGGCGACGCCATCGACCCGCGTGTTGCTCGGCGTGTCGCCGGTGCGGATGTCGAGGAACACGCCGGTCGTGAAGACGCGCGAGTTGTTGTACGTGCCGCTGGGAGGTTGCCCGCCGCCCTCCGGCTGGAGGTTGTAGCCGCTGTCGAGCGGGGGCGGCGTGGTGTCGAGGCGGCCGATCAGTGGCTCGGCGATCCGGGCGTCGACCAGCGTCGTCGGCTGCCAGATCACCTCGTGGACGACATCGTCGAGCGTGTACACGACGCGCCATGGCGCGGCCACGAGCGTCTCGATCGGGATCGGGATCCGGACCTCGCCGGTGGCGACGACATACTCCGCATCGACGAGTGCGCCGCCGACGGGACCGAGGCGGACGGTCGGAGCCGGGTCGATCCCGATCGTGGCGAGCACCGGGTCTCCAAACTTCGCGGTGCCGACCTTCTCCGTGGTCGCGTGCAGGTAGCGCAGCTTGAAGGTGGGGAGCTCGCCGTCGATCACCACGACCGGCCCATCGCCGAGCTTGGCGTTGTCGTTCAACCCGAAGATCGAGTTGCACCCCGCGAGCGCGAGCAAGCTGCATCCGCGTAGCCGCCTCATCCCGCGCGCGATCGTGTCAGGCCTCGCGGGCCGACACAACATCTCAACGCCGGTGCGGATGTGCCACAGTCGGCTCCGTGAAGCTCGATGCCCGCCTGACGTTATTCGTGACGCTGGTTGCGATCTTCATGACGTGTTTGGTCGTGGGTGATCTGATCGGCGGGAAGGTTACGTCCGTCACGCTGTTCGGGAAGGAGTGGCCATTCTCGGCCGGCCAGCTCGCGTTCCCCGTCACCTTCATCCTCACCGACATCCTCAACGAGTTCTACGGACGCAAGGTCGCCCGCCGCGTGACGCTCCTCGCATTCTTCATGGTCGGGCTGACGCTCGCCATCATCGCGGTCGCCGGCCAGCTCGGCTGGGCCTCGTTCACTGCGGGCAAGGACTGGACCGGCATGACGCCGCGCGAGTTCGACATCGTGTTCTCGCAGGCGATGTGGATCCAGATCTCGTCGATGTTCGCGTTCCTGATCGGCAACCTGATCGACATCGCCGTGTTCTTCCTGTTCAAGCGGCTGACGAAGGATCGCTTCCTGTGGCTCCGCGCCACCGGCTCGACCGCGGTCTCGCAGCTGATCGATACGATCGTGATCAGCGCGATGGTGTGGCTGTCGAAGATGAGCTTCGGCGACTACGTCGATCTCGTGATCACGAGCTACCTCATCAAGCTGACGATCGCGATCCTGGTGACGCCGGTCCTCTACGCGCTGCACGCGCTGATCGAGAAGAAGTTCGGCATCGAGCCGGCGCCGGCGGAGGTCGCGAGCGCCGATATCGCCGGCTGAAGTCCGTAATCGTTCTGACTAGGGTCGCGGCTTGCGCCACTCGGCGGACAGCGGGCAGCCATCCAGCCCGACCCGCTTCGCCTCGGCATCGAGGGCGTCGGCCTTCTCGGCTCCCTTGATCTGAGAGAGCTTCGCCAGGAACTTGCGGCCGTCCTGGCTCACCAGGTTGGTGCCGAGCCAGGTGGCCGTCTTCATCGTGCGATCGTTCGGGTCGAGCTCGGCGGCGCCGGAGCGCTCGATGACATTGCACAGCGCATCGATGTCGGCCTTGTACTCGGCATTGACCGTAGCCGGCGGCTCGTCCTTCGGCGGCGACGACGACGAATTGCCGCAGGCGATGACGAACGGCAACCAGCACAGGCGCTTCATCCGGCGCACTCTACTCGAAAATCCCGCGTGCGCCGCTCGCGACAAACCGGCGGTTGTGGCTAGATCACGGAATGGCATACGTCGTCGCTGATCCATGCGTGAAGTGCAAGTACACCGACTGCGTTGCGGTCTGCCCGGTGGACTGCTTCTACGAGGGCAAGAACTCGATCGCGATCAACCCCGACGAGTGCATCGACTGCGGCGCCTGCGAGCCCGAGTGCCCGACCACCGCGATCTTCGAGGAGTCGGAGCTGCCGTCGAAGTGGAACGTGTTCAAGGACATCAACGCGGTGGTCAGCGGCGCGAAGAAGCCGGATGACATCGACACCGCGTCGTGGCCGGATCACCTGAAGGCGCAGCTCGGCTCGCTCGAGACCTGGCCGAACATCACCGAGCAGAAGAAGCCGCTTCCGGGCGCCGATGAAGCGCAGAAGGAAGAGGGCAAGATTGCCGCGCTGACGCTCGAAGGCGGCGCGTGATCTTTTCGTCGGCGAGCCGACACTAAAGCCGCCGCTTGCGCGGTCTCTCCAGCCTCGCTCCTGCGCCTTTCGCAGTGAGCCTCTGCAGGGTCCGCAGCGGACGTTTTCTGCGCAGCCCGTGATCCCAGTGATCTCCGCTGGCAACCCGGGGCATGTTGCTTGCGTCAAGGAAGCAACCATGGCCCTCGCTCCTGGCTCCGTCTTCGCTGGCCGCTACGAGATCCTCGGCCTCCTCGGCAAGGGCGGGATGGGCAGCGTCTATCGCGCCGTCCACAAGGAGCTCCGCGTCGAGGTCGCGCTCAAGATCCTCGAGGCGCCGCTGGTCATCGAGGGCCAGCTCGACGACGGCTCCGCCCGGTTCGAGCGCGAGGCCCGCGCGATTGCACGCCTCGATCACCCGAGCATCGTCCGCATCCTCGATTACGGCCGCACGCGCCGCCACCAGTTCATCGCCATGCAGCTGCTCGACGGCCCGTCGCTCGGCCAGCAGCTGCGCAATACGCCGAGATTGGCGCCGAGTCGCGCGCTCCAGATCACGCGGCACCTCCTCACCGCGCTCTCGCAAGCGCACGCGTGCGGCATCCTCCATCGCGATCTCAAGCCCGACAACGTGATGCTCGTCGGCGGGTCGCGCGCGCGGGGCAGCCGGGCCCCGGTCGACGACGTCGCGCCCGCGCGGACCCAGACCATCCTCGGCTTCGCGCCCGCGGCCGGCAGCGGTGGACACGCGATCGGCGAGGATGCGCATCCGCCATCGCGCGCGGTGCTGATCGATTTCGGCCTCGCGCACATTCACGACGAGGCCGCGCTGACCGCGAAGGGCGCGTGCGTCGGCTCGCCGAGCTACCTCGCTCCGGAACGGCTCGACGGCATGCCGCCCGATGCCCGCGCCGATCTGTATGCCGTCGGCGTGATGCTCTACGAGATGCTGGCGGGGACGCGGCCGTACACCGGTGAGTCGGTGGGCGAGATCCTGCTCGCGTGCCGGACCCAGCCGCCGCGGCCGTTGCGCGCGGCGCGGCCGGAGCTGTCGCGCTTCGTCGAGGCGTTCGTCGTCAAGGCGATGGCGAAGGACCCGGCGCGGCGGTTCCAGAGTGCCGAGCAGATGCTCGAGGCGCTCGACGACATCGCGACGCGCGAGCGCGAGGAGGTCGAGGCCGCGGACGACCGCGAGGAGTCTGCCGAGACGTTCATGGAGCTGCCGCTCGCGATGCCGTCGCGGTGGTCGCGGCTGTGGAGCTGGCTGCGCTTCGGTCGCTGGCGGTGGCGCGACGAGACCAGCAGCAGCGGCGTGTACTGACTTCGATCGAGGCGCCGCGGCATCGCCTCGCAGCGTGCTCGCGATGCTCGGCCACCTCGCTCGCGCGAGGCCACGATAGCGCACATCGACGGTTGTTGACTCGTCGTCAACATCGCATCGAGGCATCTCGCTACGTCCGTGTGCCAGGTCGTCGCAGCGCGAGCGCACTAGACGCGCGAGATTTCAGGCGCGCCGGCTGCGCGAGTTGCGCAACCTGCGAGGAACGACATTTGCCTCGAGCGACCGACATGAGGAAGGCGCTGGCCATCGGTCTGTTCGTCGCGGGTTGCACGGATGTTCACGAGTCGACGACCACGTCGGCGATCGTCAACGGTCAGGTCGACAACGGCGACCCGGCGACCGTCTATCTCGATCTCGGCGGCGGCGGCTGCACCGGCACGCTGGTGTCGCCCAAGACCGTGGTCACCGCGAAGCACTGCCTGAGCTCGCAGATGTGGGCGTACTTCGGCACCAACGCCTCCGACGACAGCGGCACCTGGATCAAGGCGGTCCACAAGCAGGGGCACCAGCAGGCCGACATCGCGATGCTGACGCTCGAGAGCGAGGGCCCGACGGCGCCGATCCCGCTGGTGAACGTCGACCTGGCGACCAAGGTCGGTGAACAGATCCGGATCGCCGGCTTCGGCGTCACCTCCGAGAACGGCGGCGGCTCGGGCCTCAAGCGCCACGGCGTGGCGACGCTGAATTCGGTCAACGGCGGCATCATGTACGCGACCAACCAGCCGTCGGGCACCTGCTACGGCGACTCGGGCGGCCCGAACTTCATGACGATCGGCGGCACCGAGTACATCATCGGCGTCACCTCGTTCGGCACCGCCGCGTGCGGCAGCGGCCTCGACGGCTCGGTGCGGATCGACACCTATCGCCAGTTCATCCTCGACTACATGGAGGCCCACGACGTGGTGCCGACCCAGGCGTCGTGCGACGCCGACGGCATGTGCGCGGGCGATTGCCAGGCGCCGGATCCGGACTGCGCGTGCGCCGAGGACGGCTTCTGCACCGCCGCGTGTGGCGACCTCGCCAGCGACCCCGATTGCGACGGCTGCGGCTCCGGTGACACCTGCCGCGCCGATTGCCCCGTGCTCGACGAGGACTGCTGTGCGACCGACGGCACCTGCAACGATGCCTGCGGCGAGACCGACGAGGACTGTGGCGACGACGGCAACAACGGGAACAACCCGGGCGGCGACGAGGGCGAAGGCGACGACGGTGGCTGCCACTCGAGCAATGGCTCGGTCGGCCTGCTGTTCGCGCTCGGCTTCCTGGTCGCGCTGCGCCGTCGCCGTTAGCCGCTCCCAACCGGGATGCGCTAGGTTCTCGCGCATGCGGTTCGCGCTCCTGTGCCTGGTCGCTGCGTGCGGTGACTCGATCGGCCCGCGCGAGCTGCACTACGACCTCGGGACCTGCGGCGTGGTCGATATCCTCGACGAGGACCCCAGCCCGCACGTCCCGCAGGGCAGCATCCTCGAGCACTCGTCCAACCCGCCGGCGAGCGGCCCGCACTTCGGGATCTGGGCGCAGTACGACCGCTCGTACACGTCGCTGCAGCGCGGCTTCTGGCTCCACAACGCGGAGCACGGCGCGATCGTGCTCCTCTACAACTGCGAGGACTGCGACGCCGAGGTGGCACAGCTCGAGGACGTGGTTCGCAACTACCCGGACGATCCGCTGTGCGAGGCACCGCTGCGCCATCGCGCGCTGGTGGTCAAGGATCCCGAGTTGCCACCCGGCGTGCCGTTTGCCGCGGTGGCGTGGGGTGTGACGTACACCGCGAGCTGCGTCGATCCGGTGGCGCTCTCCCAGTTCCAGAAGGACTTCTACGCCGAGGCGCCTGAAAACTTCTGCTCCGATGGCGCGGGATTGGGCGGCACGTTCATCGAGTAGCAACAGGGGCGTGTTAGCGTAGGGACCATGCGTCGGGTGGTCGTCGCGTTAACACTCGCGAGCGCGGCAACGGCAGAAGCCACACCCTACGAGACGTTCGTCGACATCAGCGATCAGGCGGATCTCGAGGACCTGTTCGCCGCGGGCGACATCACGCAGGACACCTTCGAGGAGCTGCTCAACCTCCTCAACGCCGGCATCGATCTCAACACCGCCGACCGCGCCACCCTCTACACGCTCCCGAACCTGACGTACGACGACGTCGACGCGATCATCCGGTTCCGCGACAAGGAGCGGATCACCGACCCGGCACAGCTGGTCAAGGCCGGCGCCCTGTCCGAGGACAAGCTGTACGCGATCGCGGCGTTCATCGAGGTCGGCGAGACGCCCGACAAGTACAACCTCAAGGGCTTCGCGCGGCTGCAGACGCGGTTCGCGCCCGACGACAACGTCGCGCCGCCGTTCCTGCTGCGCGCCCGCTTCACCACGCTCAAGCACCTGCAGTTCGGCGTCGCCGCCACGTTCACCCGGCTCGACGTCGGCTCGCCTCAGTACGATCCCAACCGCGACGCGCTGATCGCCGACCCGGCCGGCAACCGCCTCGTGCTCCCCAAGGCGTTCGTCAAGTACGAGACCGACGAGGGCACGTTCATCGCCGGCACGTACAAGGCCGGCTTCGGCCAGCGCCTGGTGTTCGATACCTCCGGCCGCTACACGCCGAACGGTCTCTACTTCGACGACGACGTGTTCTTCTCGACCGATCTGACGCGGGCGTGCAAGCAGACCGGCGGCGAGCTCGCGACCTCGCCGTGCGATCCCGACATCAACGAGGACGCCAACCTCTACATCACGCCGGACTACAACTGGCGGGATGGTCTGCTCGGCGTCGGCGCCGGCTTCAAGAAGGCGAACCTCGGCGGGGCGGGATGGCTGCAGGGCTTCGTGTGGGCGAGCGTGCAGAACCGCTACGTCTATCAGTACGAGCTCGTCGATCGCAGCAAGTGCATCGATCCGACCGACGACAGCGAGGCCTGCCGGGCGCCCGACGTGTTCGTGCGTCCCGACGGCAACCTGCTCGATCAGACGTCGCGGTTCACGTTCGTCACGCTACCGGACGTGTTCCAGGAGCGCGTCGCCGGCGTCAACGTCGGCTACTTCGCCGATCGCCGCAACAGTGTCGGTCTCACCGCCTACGGCGCGACCGAGACCAACCTGGTGAAGGGGATCGAGCTCGATACCCAGGAGTGGTCGCGCATCCCGACGGGCCGGCGGTTCGGCGCGGCGGGCGCGAACTTCAGCTTCGGCCGCCAGTGGCTCGACATCTTCGGCGAGGCCGCCGTCAGCTATCGCGGCGATGCCGTCGTCGACGCCAACGACCCGAACGGCTCGCCGCTGTCGGGCGGTGGTCCCGCGGCGATCCTGCGCGCGACCGCGACCAAGAAGAAGGAAGAGCTCGAGGTCGTGTTCCGCTACTACGACAAGAACTTCCTCAACCCGTTCGCGCGTCCGATCTCGCAGCCCGACGAGTTCGACGGCCAGCGCGCGCGCGACGAGATGGGCACGCGGGTCCGCTACTACAAGACCACCAAGCTCTACACCGTGCGGTCGCTAATCGACGTCTGGGTCAATCCCGGCGAGCGCAAGACGGCCGAGGATGCGAACCGGCGCGTACCGGGCCCGAAGCTCGACGCCTACGTGCGCGGTGACGTCCGCACCACCGAGGAGATCCGGCTCGGGCTGTGGCTGCGCTTCCAGGACAAGGATCTCCAGGCGGGCGGCAACGAGCAGTGCTTCGAGGTCTCCGTCGAGGAGGACGAGAACGGCGAACCGATCCCGTGCAGCGGCCGCCAGCTCACCACGATCGGTCGCATCCAGTACCGGCCCGATCGCCGCTACACGCTGACCGGCATGCTCGAGCACCAGCTGCTCGACGATCCATCGGTGTTCGATACCGGCGAGGACCCGAAGTTCCGGCAGGACGTCGCGGGCTGGCTGATCTTCAACTGGGTGCCCGACAAGAACATCCGCCTGCGCGCTCGCGCTCGCTATCTCGACGAAGCGTTCGGCGACGACGAGAAGCTCGAGACCTCGCTGTCGACGCTGGTCGACGTCGCGATCAAGGTGCGCAAGAAGGACACCGTGCGCGTGCGCGGCGACGCGAAGTTCTATCTCGACGATCGTTCGAGCACGCTCGCGCGCGAGCCCAATCCAGAGATCCAGTTCTGGCTGTCGTACGAAACGCGGCTGTAGTAGCGTGGCCGCGTGGCCCGGCTCCCCACGTCGACGATCGTCCTCGCGGTAGCCACCTGCATCCCGTTCGCGCTCGCGATCAAGGACACCACGGCGGGCACCTACGAGCTCGATGACGACGCCGCCCTCGCGTCCTTCGCGCGCGACGATGACGCTGACGACGAGGGCTACGACGACGACGACGACTATCGCGACGTCGCGGAGCGCCGCGCGCTCGAGGCGCTGCGGCACCGCCAGGAGCTCGCCGAGTACGAGGCGAGCAAGGAGCGCGAGCGCCGGGAACGCCACGAGCGCATCACGGCGCTGTACGCCACCGAGGTCGCGATGCTCGGCTCGGCGTTCGAGGGGATCCACCTCGGTCAGCCCACCGGCATCACCACCGTCGAGTCCAGCCCCGACGCGTACCTGATGCTGATCGGGGACGGCGTGCGAGATGACGGGCTGCAGATCCAGCTCCATCGCTGGAACCAGGGCGATTGCGACTGGCTCGAATCCGGGTTGCGCGAGACCTGGGGCGAGCCGGTGTCGCGCCACGACCGCTGGATCTGGACCAACGCGCGCGTGCAGCAGCGAGCGATCTGGACCGAGAGCGACTGCGAGCTGGTGGTCGAGAAGGTCGCCACCGCCGAGCAGTGGATCGACAGATCCGACAAGTCGCTGATCCCGCTGTGGGCGATCGGCAAGCCGGCGAAGCAGCTGCTCGACGCACTCGGAGCTCGCACGGCCAATACCATCGGCGATGACCAGATCGCGTGGTCGGTGCGCGGCCTCGGCGTGGGGCGCAACTTCGCGCGCGTGGTCGCCGACGTCGCGGGCGGCAAGGTGACCTCGCTGTTCGTCAGCCTCGAGATCGACGGCGATACCGTCGGCGCACTGAGCTCGCGGATCTCGACGCTCGCCGGCAAGGAACCCGAGATCGCGAGCGATCGGCCCGATGTCGAGGTCTGGAAGACGCGTCCGAGGTTCGAGCTGGTCGAGGGCGCACCGCAGACGTTCTTGACGATCGGCACACGGCCATGACGCTGACCTCGATCGTCATCGGTTACGACCTGTCCTCGAATAGCGACCACGCGCTCGATCGCGCGTGCGCGCTCGCGCTGCAGCACCAGGCGAAGCTCGTCCTCGTTCACGCGCAGGCCAACGACGAGCTGCCCGCCGATGCCGGCGACAGCGCGATGTTGCAGATCCTCGGCGAGGTCTCCGGTGCCGTGCGCAACGAGGAGGCGATCCGGCTCGCCGACAAGCTCGCCGCGATCGAGGCGAAGGGCGTGGTCACCGAGCTGGTGAGCCGCGTCGGTCCCGCCGACGAGCTGCTCGCGAAGGTCGCCAGCGAACAAGCCGCGGAGCTGATCGTCGTCGGCACGCACGGTCACACCGGGCTGTCGCGCTTCCTGCTCGGCTCGGTGGCCGCGTCGACGATCCGTCACGCCACGTGCGACGTGCTGGTGGTGCGCGGTGGCTCGACGCAGCCGTACACCCGGCCGCTGATCGCCACCGATTTCTCGCCGCAATCGAGCAAGGCGATCGCCAGCGCGGCGCGCCTGTGTGCCCCCGAGGCGCGGCTCGAAGTGATCCACGCCTGGCAGCTGCCGGCCGGTTCGTGGGGAGCCACGCTGCTCGGGCAGGCGCGGTTCCCGTGGTCGACGGTGCGCGATGCGGTGCTCGCCGGTGCGCAGCAGCAGGCCGACAAGCTGGTCGCCGAGCACGCCGCGGCCGGTCGCACGATCCACGTCGAGCTCGTGCAGGGCCCGCCGGCCCAGGTGATCACGCACGCCGCCGAGCGCGCCGGTCACGATCTGATCGCGGTCGGTGCCCATGGCCATCGCGGGGTGCGCCGGCTCCTCCTCGGGTCCGTGGCCGAGAGCACGATCCGCCACGCGCCCTGTAGCGTCCTCGTGGTTCATCACGAGCCCAAGGCCGAGCCCGGCGCCTGAACCTGGTGATCGCCGCGGGTTACAGATCGTCAACCTGCGCTGTCGATCGCGGGACCCGGCCGTCGCGCAAGCGCTGGCGATTCCACGAGATCGTCATGGTCCGTGCCCTGCAACTCGGTCGACACACCATGACGTTCTTCAAGAAGCCCACCCACGAGACCCGCAAGATCACCGAACCCTTCGACGCCGTCGACCTCGCCGAGGTCTTCGGAGCCGACCTCGCCGACGTGGTCGGCGGGTGCGCCGCCTGCGGCAACGCGAGCCACGTGCCGAAGCCGCAGCAGCGCCAGGATCTGTGGAACCAGCAGCAGCGCTAGTCGCGCGCGCTCAGTTGCACGGAATCGGGTCGCACTGACCCCACAGGCCGCGGTTCGCCGCCTTGGCCTCGTCCTCGAGCGCCTCGAACTCGTCCTCGCGATCGTCGCCGTTGGGCGGGATGTGCAGCACGCACGCGAAGCCGCGCTTCACCATCTCGGTGTTGACCTCGATGCCGTCGACGGTGACGTACGCGAGCGTGCGGCCGAACCTGTCCTGGCACTCGACGTCGTAGTCGATCGACACCCGCTTGCCGAGCACCAGGTCGGTATTGAACTGCACGGCGTTCGCGCCGAAGCACTCGTTCTTGCCGCCCGTGGTCTCGGGCGTGTTGATCATCAGGTAGCGAATCCGCTCGCCGCCTTCGAGCTCGATGGTGTCGCCATCGATGATGCGCTCGACCATCGCCTCGGTGGCGCCGCACTCCGAGCCGCTACCGCCGCAGCCGAGCTGCAGGAGCGGGACGAGCAACGGGACGACGATCAGCGCGCGCGTCATGGAGGGCAGTTCGGATCGGCGGCTCCGGGCGTGCCCTTGTTGGCGTTGACGGCGTCGTAGACCTCGGTCCCGATGCAGTAGTTGGTGGGCGCGAGATCGTTCGCGGAGGTGGTGAACTGATCGCTGCGCAGCTGGCCCGAGGCGCCACTGCGCGGGATCGACGACGCGCTCCCGGTGCTACCCCACGCGGCCCTGTCGAAGATCGTCGTGCACGCGAACGGCGAGGTGTCGCCACACGTCGCGGGATCGACAACCTGCACGTGGCCGTTGCTGTTGAGCATGGCGAACCCGAACGTCGCGGCCACACCCTCGATGCCGCCGTTGCTCTCGGGGATCGCCGACCGCGCGATCACGGCGAAGGTGTTCGGCATCACCGTCTTGCACTGCGTGGAGGAGACGACATCCGGCTTGCGGGTGTCGTCGTCGCGATCGATGCCGAGGCCGTTGAGGTCGAACGGCGTGTTGGACACGTTGGTGACCTCGAACCAGTCGCCGTTGGTGCCGAGCACGAGGGGCGCCGGCATGACCTCGGTGATCACGAGGTCGCCGGCGTTCGGCTTGATGATGTTGCGGATCGTCGTGCCGTCGTCGCACTGGCCGGCGGGAACGACGAGCGGGCACGCGATGTTCGCTTCGCCGGGGGTGCCGAAGTCGTTCGTCGTGCCGGCCTGGTTCGTGTTGTAGATCGTCGTACCGTCGCAAAACGCGCCGGGGTCGTCGTTGGCGATCGCGTCGATCTTGCCGGGGTCGAGCTGGTGCGAGCGCCCGCTGCGCGTGGACGTCCAGGTGATCGCATCGATCACGGTGGTGCCGAACAGGATCTGGACGTCGCCCGGCTTGTCGGCGGTGCCGTCGACGAGCGAGAACGTGAACGTGCCGGCAACCGGCATCGGTAGCCCGTTCTCGGCCATCTCGGTCGACTTCGCGAACACGGCGCGCTCGCCGGCGGCGAGGTGGATGCAGTCGGTCGACTCGATCGGCCGCGGATTCGACGTATCGCCTGCGCGATCGGGAGCGAGCCCGTTGAGGTCGATGTCGGCGAGCGCCTGGATCTCGAACCATTCGGCCGTGGTGTCGGAGACCACCGCCGGGTTGGGCATCACCTCGGTGATCACCAGCTGTCCGGGCATCGGCGACACCACCTCGCGCATCGTGCCGCTGTCGTTGCAAAGGCCGGCGATCACCGGCGTGCAGTCGTTGTCGGAGCCGGGCGTTCCGAAGTTGCTGTTCTCGAACTCGGTGTTGTTGGCCTCGCACCAGTTCGCGAGATCGTCGTTGAGCGTGTAGTCGGGGAACGTCGACGCGGTGAGCTGGCGAGACGCGCCTTGCTTGACCATCTCGTAGTCGGTGGCGTCGATCTCGCTGTCGCCGCAGTTGAGCGACAGCCGGCCACCGTCGCTGTTGAACATGTCGCCGAGGTCGGCGCTGTAGCCGTAGTCGACGTACGCCGGCACCAGATCCGGCGTCGCGTTGCCGAGCGTGAAGTACTGGCCGGGCGCGATCGTGACGGCGGCCATCACGTGCGACTTCAGCTTGTCGCCATTGGGCCGGCTGTGATCGACGCGCAAGCCCTCGAGCTCGATCGGGCGATCGCTCGCGTTGTAGATCTCGAACCACTCCTTGCCTTCGTCGGCGCCGGTGCCTCCGGTGGGCGCCTTGAAGTCGGCGAACACCTCGGTGATCACCAGGTCACCGACCACGAGCGAATCCCGACACTCCCCCTGTTTGCCCTCCGAGGGCCCGCACGCACCGAGCGCAAGCAGGACTACGAGTCTACGCGGCATGCAATTACGATCGCACGACGGCCGGGTCAGGTGCGTCGGAGAGGCGACTCGGCGACGAAAAATCACGCGCCCGGTGCGGCACCCGTCACGGATTGCCACCGACGGTGGGCACCATCGGCGCGATCAACCCGGGGATGGGCGACAGCTTGATCTGGCTCGCGCGCTCGACCTGGATCTGCAGCGATTTCCGCCCGGTCTTCTTGTTCGTGTAGAACGTCGGGATCCCGGTGACGACGATGTACTCGCCTTTCCACTCGTAGAGGCCCGAGGTCCCGAGGACGTCGCGATCGAAGAAGATCAGGGGAAACCCGCCGAACCGGGAGCGGGCCAGCTCGGCGCGCGCCGGCCCCCGGGTCCCGGTGGAGATGTCGGCGACCGTGCCGAGGATCTTCACTTCCTTGCCGACGTGGTCCTCGATCACCTTGAGCGCGTCCCAGTGCGAGATGTCGATGTAGTTCGACTTGCCCTCGCCTTCCTTGCGGAACTCGTCGACGAAATCGCCGCGCGCCGTCCACCAGGCCTCGCGCTCGGGATAGTCCGGCGCGTGCTTGCCGCCCGGCGCCCAGATGCCGCGCTGGGCTGCCTTGGCTTCCTCCTGCGCCTTGACGAACTCGGCGTGATAGCGGCGCGAGTTGCCGTATTTCGGGAAGTACGGAGACATCCCCGCGCGCACCAGCTCGACGTTATAGACCTGCCACTTGCCGTTCTTGTTGGCGACGACGTACGCGAGGTAGCGGTTGTAGACGTCGCGGATCTCCGCCGGGTGATCGCGCTCGATGCGGACCTTGTCGACGCCGGCGAACCAGGCCTTGCCCCAGTTCTTCGCCTGCTCGCCCAGCGGCGACGCGATCTTGACCGGTCGCTTGCTCGTGCCGCGCTTGGCCTTGAGGTAGCCCTCCCAGTCGGCCTCGACGGCGCGGCGATCGCCTTCGTTCTTGAACGTCTCCTCGGCGTCGATGCCGAGCAGGCGCAGCGAGGCGTCGAGCCCGTCGACCCAGACGGTGTCACCGTCGACGACGCGCGAGAGCCGGAACTCGCCGACCTCGACGCCGGGCTTCTCGAGCTTGGTGAGGGATTTCTGGGCCTCCTTGCGGGAGTAGCGCTTGCCGCCGACAGGCGTGCATGCGACCGCGAGGGAGACCAGGAGGACGAGGAAACGGTTCAAGGAGGACATGCCGTGTTCGCTGCCCCGGGTGTGCCGTCCGGCGTGGCGTCGAAGCACCACGAGGCCGGCAGGTTGTTGTCGTCCGCGTTGGGAGGCATCGTGCCGAGCTCGTAGGTCCCGGTATCGGGGAGTACGTCGTAGGTCGCGCGATCGACGAGCTTTCCACACGTCTCGACGTCGACCGCCGCGGCGGAGAGCCACGTGCCGTCGAAGTCATCGAGGAAGCCGTAGTCGACGTGCGGTGGCGTCTGGTCGGCGACGATGTCGATGTCGAAGAACAGTCCGAGGACGACGTAATCGCCCGCGGCCACCGGGAGGGAGCGGCGGACCAGGATCGGAACCTCGGAGCTGCCGTCCTTGCGGCGGAACCGGACCTTGATCCCGGCCATGTCGATGGTCGCGTTCGAGGCGTTGAACAGCTCGACCCACGGCCCGTTCTGCTCGTCCTTGGGCCCCCGGATCTCGGTGATCACGAGGTCGCCCTCGTTGATCTGCGGGCAGACGCTCTCGACGGGATCGCGGGAACAACCGAGCAGACCGAGGAACAGCAGCGCCGCGCGCACGGCCGTATCCTAGCCCAATCGTCCCGCACGCGGAGACCGGACACCCCGACGATGCGTGTCACACCCACATCTAGACTGGGCAGCGACATGGCGGCGAGCGCGACACCGCCCTGATACCATCGGGGCGTGCGAGCGCTGGGCTGCTTCGTCGCCCTCTGCCTGTCCGCGACTGCGTTTGCGGATGGCGTCAGCGATCGCGTGGCGAAGGGCGAGGACCTCGCGAAGCAGGGCAAGTGGACGGAGGCGATCGAGAACTTCAAGGCCGCCGACAAGATCGACAAGCGAGCCAAGCACGCCTGTCTGATCGCCCTCGCGTACATCCGCCGCGAGCTGTGGCCGCAGGCCGAGGTGTTCCTGACGCTGTGTCACGAGCGCGCCAACCCGAGCGATCCGGTGCCGGACTGGGTGCCGCTCGCCGAGCAGCAGCTCAAGGAGCGACTGGTCAAGGCGAAGGTCGCCTCGGTGCAGATCCGCGTGGTTCCCGAGGCGATCGCCGGCCAGGCGCAGATCGCGGTGTCGGCCTTCGAGCCCGACGAGCTGTTCGCGCCACGGACGATCCATCTCGGCATGGGCAAGCATCTGATCACGGTGACCGCACCGGGTCAGGAGCCGCGCCAGCAGGCGATCGAGATCACCGGCGAGGGCGCGCGCGAGGTGGTCATCGACTTCGAGGCCAAGGCACCACCGCCGATCCCGGTCGCGCCGCGGCCGAAGGAAGCGAGCCGCTCGAAGGTTCCGCTGATCGTGATGGCCGCCGGCGGCGTGATCGTCTTCGGCGGCGCCGGCTATCACCTGTTCGCGTTCAAGCCCGCGCGCGACGATCTCGTCGAGGCCAAGGATGGCCCGACGTACGACGACCGCGTCGGCAAGTTCAACTCGGCGCGCACGACGACGATCGCGCTCTACGCGATCGGTGGTGCCGCGATCGTCACCGGCCTGGTGCTCAACCAGACGGTGTTCAAGAAGGAGGGCCCGCGCGTCAGTGCCGGCGTCTCGCGCGACGGCGGCATGCTGGTGATGGAGTGGACCCGATGAGGCGCGCATGAGCGTTGTCGTCGAGGACACCTTCGGAGGCGAGCTGGCGATCGGGCGAGAGCTCGACGGTCGCTTCACGATCCTCGAGAAGCTCGGCGTCGGCGGCATGGGTGCGGTGTATCGCGCGCACCAGCGCTCGGTGGATCGCGAGGTCGCGATCAAGGTCATCCGCCTCGACCTCATCGAATCGCCCGAGGCGATCAAGCTGTTCCTGCGCGAAGCGAAGCTGACCAGCAAGCTCAACCATCCGAACGCCGTCGGCGTGCTCGACTTCGGTCAGACCGAGGACGGCGTGTTCTATCTCGCGATGGAGCTCGTCAAGGGCAGGCATCTCGACCAGGTGCTCCGCGACGAAGGCCGGATGACGCCCGCGCGGGTGGTCCGGATCGGCATGCAGGTCTGCGATGCGCTCGAGACCGCGCACGCGATGCAGATCGTGCATCGCGATCTCAAGCCGGCGAACATCATGCTCGTCGAGTCGCGCCGCGACTTCGTCAAGGTGCTCGACTTCGGGCTGGCGAAGACGCTCGAGGCGCATCGCGAGGTCGTGTTCAGCGATCACGAGCTGCGGCAGATTCCCGCCGAGCAGCTGCAGATGACCACGATGCACGGCACGCCGGCATTCCTGCCGCCCGAGCGCTCGGTCAACGGTCTCTACGACGCGCGCAGCGACCTCTACTCGCTCGGCTGCGTGCTCTATCTCCTCGCGTCCGGCGAGCTGCCGTTTCACGCGGCGAACGCGAAGGAGCTGGTGATGATGCACTCGACGAGCCGGCCCAAGCCGCTCCATGGAGTGCCGCCGACGATCGCCGCGGTGATCGAGAAGCTGCTGTCGAAGAACCCCGACGAGCGCTACCAGACGGCGGTCGAGACCCGCGATGCGCTCGAGGAAGCCGCGCTGATCGACGGCGTGCCCTCGTATCAATCGTCGCCGAGTCTCGAGCAGGCTCGGCTATCGGGGCGGATCGTCGCGCCGTCGATCCGGATCTCGCAGCCGGCGATCGAGGTGCCGCGCGAGGCCACGCCGGCGCCGCCGAGACGGAGGTCGCGCGTCGCGTGGTTCGTCGGCGGCGGGGCGCTGCTCGCGCTGACGATCGCGATCGTCGTGGTGTCGACGAATCGCAGCGAGTCTTCGCCGCCGGCCGAGCCGGTCACCACGAGCCCACCCGAGCCAGCGCCGCCGGTCCCGGCACCGCAGAACGATCCGCCGAGGCCGACAGAAGCCGGCGATCGCCAGGCCGATCTCGAGACCAAGCCGGTCAGCGATCGCCCGGCCGACACCAAGCCCGAGATCAAGACGCAGGGCCGCCCGGTCACCATCAAGAAGCGCCCGCGCCCGCCCAAGCCCACGCCGCCCGTCGCGAAGGAACCGGCGACCGCGAGCGGCAAGCCGAAGCTGCCCTTCTAATTAGGGCGAGCTTGCGAGCCCTCTAGGGCTCTTCTTCCTCGGGGCCGAACACGAGGAAGCCCGGATCGCCTGCGTTCCTGAACTCGGTCTTGATCCAGTCGGCCGTCGGGGCCGATCGGTAGACGCGCACCTCGTCGAGCCGGCCCTTGAACCGGGCCTGATCGGAGCGGCTGAGCTGGACCGGCTCGGTGGTCGACAGGTTGTCGATCGCGCGCGTGGCGAGGGACTGGGGCTCGCCGGTCGGCTCGCCGTTCGCGTAGGCCGAGAACGTGCCGGCCTGCCGATCGACGACGGCCGCGAGGTGGACCCAGTCGTTCTGAAATCCGGCCGCGAGCCCGAGCTCGACGTCGGAGAAGCTGCCGTCGGTATCGGTGATCTTGGCCGTCCAGATCGTGCCGAGGAGCCAGCAGTAACCGGGCTCCTGGGTCGAGGTTCCACCCTTGTAGAACGGCGTGTCGAAGCTGCCGAGCAGCTGGCTCTGGTGAACCCACAGCGAGTAGCCGAACGAGTTGGTGCCGAAGTCGAGGCTGCCGTCCGGCGGATCGCCGCCGTCGAGCGAATCGTCCGTGCCATCGAGCTGGCGCGCGGGACCGAACACGCCGTCGGCGAAGCTCGCCGGAATGCCGGTGCCCGCGGCCGTCAGCTGGTTTGCCTGCTGAGTGCTGTCGCGCGCGTTGCCGGGCTCCGAGAGATGCCAGACGCCGGCGAAGACCGGGCCGTCCCACACCGACGTGGTCGGTGCCCGCGCGTCGCCGCCGTAGTAGAGGTAGAACGCGCCGCTGGCGCCGAGCTCCTCGAGGCGAACCCACAGCTCGAACGTGCCGTTGTCGTAGGCCGCGAGCTCGGTGGCGAGCATGGTCTTGCCGTCGGCGGCGGTGGCGACGAGATCGCGACCTTCGGAGCGCGCGTGATCCGCGATGTCCGGATCGCTGCGCGACACGCCGACCGGAAAGTTGATCAGCGGCGCGCCGAGGCCGGTGGTGACCGTGACGTGCTTGCGATACTGGTAACCGTCGAGCCAGCCTTCGGCAGTCTGGCTATCGTCTGGAGCCTTGGCGTCGCCGGCGACATCGTCGGGCCGCGGTGGCTTCGAAAAGCATGCCGCGAGCGATGCGAGCAGCACGATCGTGATCCCGCCGGTGGCGTACGCGACGGAGTGCACGACACCATGGTCACACAAGCCGACGACGATCGGGAGTCCGTGTCACCATCAGGAAATGTTACGCGTGGTCGGAAACGTGGCATCGGCGCACGTCGCTGGTCTCGCATCCGCGCTCGCGCTCGCCACGCTCGAGGACGTGCTGCGCTGGGGTGGCGACGTGATCGACGTCATCGTCCAGGACGAGTACACGCACGACGTCATCGTGCGCCGCGGCAACCCCGCGTTCCTGGTGTTCGACACCACCTGACTGGGCGGGATCAACGCGATCTCCGTGTGGGACCACCGCCCGACCGCCGACGAGCTGCTCGACGACCGCATCGCCCGGGGCTGGGTCGCGACCCCGACCGGCACGGTCGATGGCCCGCAGGTGCTCGGCCACGCGGCGTGTCGATTTCGCTAGCGTGGTGGAACGTTAGCGGGTCGAGATGTACAGGTCGTTGGTGCCGTCGACGTCGCTGACGAACATGAAGATCCGGGTGTCGTCGGAGATGAACGGATCCTGCTGCGCGCCGCCGAGCGCCGCGAACGTGTCGACCTCGACCGGGGGCGACCACGGCTGACCGATCGCCGCGCGCTTCGACGTGAAGATCTTGTTGGGACCGAGCCGGGTCGACGCGAAGTGAACCGTCAAACAGTCCCTGGTGACGAACGGTCCGGTCTCGCCGTCGGCGGACGACAGATCGTCATCGATCGTCGGCGCACCCTGACCGAGCACGCCTTCGGCGATGTCGGCGCCGATGATCAGCAGGTAGCGATCGCCGTCGCACGGCATGAACCACTTGTCGACGCCGGTGCTGTTGACGCCTTGCACGATCGCCGGCGTTCCGAAGTTCGGCGCACCGGCACTCGGCCGCGTCACGCGATGGATGTCGAGCCCGTTGTTGGCGACGGTCTTCGCGAAGTACAGCGTCAGATCGTCGTCGGAGAACCGCGGCGTCTCCTCGGAGGTGCCGGTGCCGGAGAGCGGCAGCTTGCTGGCGGGACCGAACGGGCTCGCGAGGTCGGGGCGCGATGCGTAGAACAGATCCTTGCGGTTGCCGTCGTCGGGGTTCTGCACCGCGAACACCAGCTCGAGGCCATCGTGACTGAGCGTGCCGTCGTCCTCGCGCGCGGTGTCGTCGGCGGCGATCGTGATCTTCTGCGGAGCGCCGAACGCACCGAGTGGCGCATCCGGCGCGGGACCATCGCCTGTCGAGCCATCGTCGTCGGCCGGCGTACCGTCGGCGGCGAGGTTGCCGCCGACGCGGGCCTCGCAACCCGTCGCCAGCGCGAGCGCGATGATCGCCGGCCCTCGCATGTTCGCGATGATAGCCCAGATCCCCGCGCTGCCTGTGGTCTGGCAGCTGCGTCAGGTTTCGGGGGATACTGTGGCGCAGATTCCACACGCTTGACGTTCGCGCTGCGGTGGTAGTCCGTCGAATATCCTGGCGATCGCCCTGGTCTATCGTTTGCTCTTTCGCTGTGTGGAACCGGAGGAACCCATGAAGAAGCTCACTGGCTTGCTAGTCGTCACCTTGCTCGCGGGTGCTGCATCGGGCTGCCTGGTCCGGACGCGCGGACACGTTCACGTCGCGCCCGTCGCGGTGGTCGAGGTCGAGGAAGCGCCACCACCACCGCCTCCCAATCGCGTCATCGTCAGGACCACGCGCCCCGGCTTCGTGTGGATCGAGGGCCGCCACGTGTATCGCGGTGGTCGGTATGTCTGGGTCGAGGGTCGCTGGGAGCGCGAGCGTCGCAACCAGCGCTGGGTGCAGGGGCGCTGGGAGCGGCGCGGCCGTCGCCACGTCTGGATCGAGGGCCACTGGCGGTAGGCGTGGTATAGCCAGCGCGTGCGCTGGCTGTTCGTCCTGTTCATGATCGCGGGTTGCGAGTCTTCGGCGAAGCCGGAGCCGCGCCGAAACGATCCGCCCACACCTCCGGTCGCCGATCATTCGGCCGCAAAGGCGACGTACGACAAGTTCTGCGCGCCGTGCCACGGCAAGGACCTCAAGGGGTACGTGGCGGACCACGCGCCGTCGCTGATCAACAAGACGTTCCTCGAGTCGGCGACGGACGACTACGTCAAGCAGTCGATCGCGCTCGGCCGGCCGGGCACGTCGATGCCGGCGTACACCAAGGCGCGCGGCGGTCCGCTCGACGACAAGCAGATCGACGGCATCGTCGGCTACATCCGGTCGCAAGGCGGGGCGCCGATCTCGCTCGCGCCCGTCCAGAAGGGCGATCCCACGCGCGGCGGAGCGATCTACCACGAGTACTGCAAGACCTGTCACGGCGACACCACGGTGCGCGGCGAGGCGCAGCACCTCGCGAACATCCAGTTCCAGCGCAGCGCGAGCGATTCGTTCATCCGCTACGCGATCGAGAAGGGCCGGCCGGGCACCAAGATGCTGGCGTTCGGCGGCGTGCTCAAACCGCAGCAACTCGACGATGTGGTCGCCTACGTGCGCGCGCTCGGCACCGGTCAGACGGTGAGCCAGCTGCTGCCGCCGCCGACGGGCAAGGAGCCGCTGATCATCAACCCGAAGGGCAAGGATCCGGTGTTCAAGATCCGCGACGTCAAGTACGTCTCGGTAGACGAGGTCGCGCGCGAGATGGCGGCGGGCAAGAAGATGATCATGATCGACGCCCGGCCGCCGTCCGACTGGATGCGCGTCCACATCGCGGGCGCGGTGTCGATGCCGTATCACGATCTGTCGAAGCTCGACGTCATCCCGAAGGACGTCGCGGTGCTCGCGTACTGCGCGTGTCCGCATCACCTGTCGGGCATCGTGATCGACGAGCTGATCAAGCGCGGTCACAAGAAGGCGTACGTGCTCGACGAGGGCATCAACGTCTGGCACCAGAGGAACTATCCGGTGGTGGCGGCGCCCGGCGTGACCACCGCCCCGCTCGAGGGAGGACACATGGGACACGATCACAGCGGGCACGACCACAGCGGGCACGGGCATCCGTGAGGGCGCTGATCGCGGTCGCGCTGGTCGCGTGTGGTGGTGGTGAGGGCGGCCCGGTCGATGGTCAGCTGACGGGCGGGCAGGTCGGCCGGGTCTGCGATCCGGGGACCACGGCACCGAACGAGACGGTGCTCGCGTCGCCCGCGCTCGATTGCGAGTCGCGGATCTGTCTCGCGATCGCGAGCTCGACGCCGCCGATGTGCACCGCGACCTGCGTCGACGACAACGACTGCAGCGAGGCGGTCGAATCGGCCTGTCCGGCCGGCTTCACCTGCGCGCCGGTCGTCAGCGTCGGACCGTTCGCGTGCGAGAACGTCTGCGTGTGCGCGGATCGCGTGCCGATCACGACCTGCAGCTAATCGAGCTCCTCGATCGTGCTCGCCAGCGTCAGCCACGGGTGGCGGCGCACGCTGTAGACCGCGAGCTGCGGCGGCGGAAAGGTCGGATCGGCGAACGCGCCGACGGGAACCGCCACGTGATCGGGCATGCCTTCGTTCGTGTAGTAGATCGTGTCGGCACAGGTCGGGCAGAACCGGAACGTCGCCGAGGTGCCCTCGTCACCGACGCGCGTGTACTCGTGGGCACGACCGGCGATGGTCACCCGATCGCGAGGCCACCGCGCCTGGATCGCGAACGCACTGCCGCTGCGGCGCTGGCAGTTGAGGCAGTGGCAGAGCGAGACCCGGACCGGATCTCCCTCGCACGTGATGCTGAGCTGGCCACACGAGCACGCGGCGGTACGCACCGCGCGAGCTTAGCGCTAGAACGGGACTTCAAACCCGAGCTGACCGTGGAGCGCGCTGTCGGGATCGTCATGGAGGAACGCGAGCGCGCGCAGTGCGGCGCTGATCTGGACGTACTTGTGCTTGTAGAGCTCGAGGC
Organism: Pseudomonadota bacterium; assembly: GCA_023430775.1. Taxonomy (GTDB): domain Bacteria; phylum Myxococcota_A; class Polyangia; order Haliangiales; family Haliangiaceae; genus JABFXX01. The sequence goes on along the minus strand of JAEYYY010000398.1, from coordinate 8,492 downwards.
CGACCTCGGCACCGAGCACGATCGACGTCACGTCGGTCAGGTAGCCGACGCCGAGCCGATAGCCGAGGTACGGGTTCAGGAACGAGCGCCGGCCACTGCCGAGGAAGCTCGAATAGAGGGCGCTGCCGAGCGTGCCGATGACGGCACGGGTGTCGTTGTCTCGGCGGGGGAAGATGTCGAGGTCGAACGTCAGGTAGCGCTTGATGTGGATCGTGGCGCCGCCGCCGGTGCGCGTGCGCTGGCGATCGCCCGGATCGATCAGCGTCAGGGTCGCGATGTGGAGGCCGGGGTGGATGCGGGCATGCGGAGCGAACTCGACGGGCCCACCCTCGCGCGAGAGTGACAGGGTGATCGTCGCGAACGCGACGCGATCGAGGAGCCAGCGCTGCTCGCCCTTGATCCGCTCGATCTGGCCGCGGACGCGCGTCATCTCGGTCTCGATCTCGATCAGCTCCTTCATCGACGCGTCCTTCTCCGCCAGCTTCTGGAGCCGCGTCATCGTGACGTCGAGGTTCTTGAGTGCGAGCTCCTGATCGAAGAGCTGCTTGCCGACGTCGGTGGCCATCACGCGCCGCGATTCGACGAGACCGCGCGAGGCGAGCCAGGCCTGGAACCCGGCGGCTTCGAGCGGTGGCACGCGGATCTCCATCGCGGCGCTGCTCGCCTTGTTCTGCGGGCCGACCACGTTCTCGGAGATCACGCGACCACCGGAGGCCTCGACCTTGGCGCGAATCTCCGTCGCGGCTCTCGCCGGGTCGTCGACCTTGATGTCGATCCACGCCTCGATGACGAGCTTCTCGGGATCGGTCTTCGGCGCGGCGAGTGGCTGCGCGGTCGGCGGTGTAGGTGTGGTCTGGCCAGAGAACAAGCCCGTGATCGCGTTCCCCACCGCGTCGGCACCGCTCGAGATCGACGCTTCCATCCGGCGATGCCGCACCGCAGGCTGCGCTGCGAGGGTTCCTTCTTCGGCCTCGGTCTTCGACGTGACGATGATGTCCTGCCAGGTAGTGTTCGGGCGATCCGCGAGCACCGATTGCGGGGGTGGCGCGGGGTCGCCGGGAGACCGAAACGGCGTGTACGCGTTGCGGCCTGCACATGCGCACAGTGACAGCACGAGCAATGCCCTCAGCATGTCGGTCCGGACGACGACGATTCGCGCGAGTTGCACCCCGAGGGCATTTGCTCGCCTAACAGCTCGCGCGACCGCCCAACGCGTGAGGTGAGGGATCGGTTTAGGAGTACTTGAGCGCGAGCGTGTCCTCGGCCAGCTCGTCGAAGCTCATCGCCATCGTGCGCTCGAGCTCCGCCTGCGTGAACAGGATCTTCGCGGCGCGCTCGTTGGCGCCGAGCAGGCGAAGCAGCACGCGGCCGAACACGCGGCCGATCACCGGATGGTTGTAGAGCTCCTGGAACGAAAGCATCATCTTCGAGAACGGCGAGCGCGCGACCGTGGGCTTGCGCAGCACGAGCTGGATGCGCTTGAAGGCCTCCTCGATGCGCTTGCCGCTCGGATCGGTGCGATCCATCGGCGCCATGAACACCTGCTGGAGGAACGGGCGCACGAACCACATCATGGTCGCCAGGTTGCCCAGCATCCGCGCCATCTCGCGCTTGCTCGGCTTGGGGCGGCTGCGCAGGATCTCGAGGTACTCGTCGGAGCAGTAGTACTCCGTCATGTGGAAGTCGACGGCGATGTGGCGCGACTCGTCGCGGTTGATCAGGTGCATCGCGCGATGGCTCATGTCGTCGGCGACGTAATCGTCGAGCGAGCGGAGCAGGGCGACATCGAGGATCAGCTCGCCCGACGTGATGTACGCGTTCGCGATCTCGGGTGACGTGTTGCGCACGAGCCGGAGGAAGTGCGGGCGGAACGTGGTCAGCGCCGGGCTCTCCTTGTACTCGCGGTAGTGGTGAACGTCGTAGTGCTTCGCGAGGCGCGCCGACACGGCGGAGTGACGCTTCTCGTCGGCGACGAACGTGGAGAAGATCTTCTTGAGCGTGGGATCCTGGGTCTTGTCGCGCTGGACCTCGAACAGCGCACCGGCCAGGAGCTCGATGCCCGTCATGTCGGTGAAGGCCTGGACGACGGCCTCCTCCTTGTCCCGCGGCAGCTTCGGCGGAGGAACCGACCAGTCGAGGTCATCGATCGACCACTGGTCGCGGCGGCATTTGTCGAGCATGCGCCCCAAATCCATGAGGGGAATGTTGGCATACTGACCCGGTGGTTGTGCGGGTCTTGATGCTCGTGCTGCTCGCCGTCCTGGGGTGTGGCGGCGACGCGGACTCTCCGGGCCAGACCTATGCCGGGATCAAGCAACGCGGCGAGATCACGTGGGGTGCGGACCGGGCGGGCGGCGAGCCCTTCGTGTTCGAGGATCCGGAGGACACGAGCAAGCTGATCGGCTTCGAGGTCGACATCATGGACGCGCTCGCCCGCCGGCTGGGCGTCAAGGCGCGGATGGTCCAGCACACCTGGTCGCAGCTCGTGCCGTCGCTCGAGCGCGGCGACTTCGACATCGTGATGAACGGGCTCGAGGCGACCGCGGCGCGGCGCGATCGGATCCTGCTGTCCGAGCCGTACTTCATCTACGCCGAGACGCTCGCGATCCGGAAGACCGATCCGTACCTGTCGATCTTCGATCTCGTCGGCAAGCGGGTCGGCTCGCTCAACGAGACCTACGCCTGGGACATCATCAAGATGCTCCCGATGGACGGCGCTCCGTACGAGGGCAACGAGGAGCCGTACATCGATCTCGAGCTCGGTCGCGTCGATGGCGTGCTGCTCGACAACATCATCGCAGATCGCTACGGCTGCACGCGCGCCGCGGTGAAGTGCTTGCCGTACGACGTCGCGCGCGGGTCGTACGCGATCGGCATTCGCAAGGACGATCGCGAGCTCAAGGCGGCGATCGATCAGGCGCTCGGCGCGATGAAGGCGGATGGCGAGCTGCAGAAGATCCTCGCGAAGTGGAAGCTGTGGGATCACCGGCAGACCGAGCAGGTCGGCGTCAGCGTCGCGCCACCGCCGCGGCAGTTCGACGGCGAGATGGCGAAGCAGTTCCTCGCGGCCGCGCTGCTGACGCTGGAGCTGTCGGTGCTCGCGTTCCTGATCGCGGTGCCGCTCGGGCTGCTGCTCGCGATCGCGCGGGTCTACGGCGGCATCACGTCGAGCGCCGCGGCGCGGATCTACATCGAGCTGTTCCGCGGCACGCCGGTGCTGCTCCAGCTGTTCGTCCTCTACTACGGGCTCGGCGAATTGCTCCATCTCGGCCCGATCTCGGCCGGTGTGCTCGGCCTCGGGCTCAACTACGCGGCGTACGAAGCGGAGGTCTATCGCGGTGCGCTGCTCGCGATCCCGCGCGGGCAGTCCGAGGCGGCGCGCGCGCTCGGACTCGGTCCGCTGCAGACGCTGCGCTTCGTGATGGTGCCGCAGGCGCTGCGCCTCGCGCTGCCGCCGATGACGAACGACTTTGTCTCGCTGCTCAAGGATTCGTCGCTGGTGTCGACGGTGGCCGCGATCGAGCTCACCAAGCGCATGCAGATGGCGGCGCTCGAGATGCGCAGCTATCTGATCCCCGGCATCGCATGCGCGGTGCTCTACATCATCCTCAGCTTCCCGCTGTCGGAGCTGGCTCGCAGGCTCGAGAGGAGGTTGGCGCGTGATCAGCGTCCACACACTCTCTAAGAGCCACGGGTCGCGGCGCGTGCTGGCGAACGTCAGCGTCGAGGTCACCCGGGGCGAGACCATCGCGATCGTCGGGCCGTCGGGTGGCGGCAAGTCGACGCTGCTGCGCTGTCTCAACTACCTCGAGAAGTTCGATGCAGGGTACGTCGACATCGCCGGCGCTCGCCTCGAGCCGGGCATGCGCGGCAGCGAGCCGGCGTTGCGCGCGCTGCGTGCTCGCGTCGGCATGGTGTTTCAGCAGTTCAACCTGTTCCCGCACCTGTCCGCGCTGCAGAACATCATGCTCGCGCCGGTGCAGGTGAAGCGGGTCGCGCCGGCCGAGGCAGAGAAGGATGCCCTCGCGTTGCTCGAGCGCGTCGGCCTCGGCGATCGCGGCGGTGCGTTTCCTCACGAGCTCTCCGGCGGGCAGCAGCAGCGGGTGGCGATCGCGCGCGCCCTCGCGATGAAGCCCGAGGTGATCCTGTTCGACGAGCCCACGTCTGCACTCGATCCCGAGATGCGCGATGAAGTGATGGCCGTCATCAAGGATCTGCGCGAGGGCGGCATGACCATGCTGGTCGTCACGCACGAGATGCAGTTCGCGCACGACATCGCGACGCGCGTGTGGGTGATCGACAAGGGAACGATCGCCGAGGACGGCACGCCCGCACAGGTGATCGACGATCCCAAGACCGACGTGTCTCGCGAGTTCTTCGCTCGCCTCCGGCGCTGACTACCATCGGCAGCACGAGTCGTCTCTCGACGCTTGCACCTCGCCTGGCGCGGCCACGCACTTTCAACGCGCTACGCGCGGCACATCGAGTGCACTGGTCTTCATCACACAAGGAGGTCCAGCAATGACTCAGAACATCGCCGCTTTCGAGACGCTCTCGTTCGACAACCTCGCCACCGTCAACGGCGGCATCGACTTCGGAAAGATCAATGCAGCCGGGCAGAATGCCGGCATCACGGGCGCACAGCTCGGTGGTGGCGCCGGCGCGATTGCCGGTGGCATCGGTGGCGCCATCGGCGGGACCGCGATGTTCCCCGGGCCGGGCTCGGCGGCGGGTGCACTCGGTGGCGCGGCGGCTGGTGGTGGTGCCGGCGCGGCGCTCGGTGGTGGCGTCGGGTACGTCGGTGGCGCGGCGGTCGAGACCTGGCGCCAGACGATGCCGACGTGGCTCGGTGGCCGACCCTAGGACGGGAGCTGCGATCACGCAGGAGCGGGTCCGATCGAACGATCGGGCCCGTTTTGGCGTTTTCGGTGAACGACGAAAATGGGGTCGGACCCCATTTCACATCAGGCTTGCGAGCGGTCGAGGCGCAGCATCACGAGCGCGCTCAGCACGACGAACACCCAGAACGAGAACGCGAGGTAGACGATCGGCGGACCGTAGTTGGGGCCGCCCTGCAGCAGCCACCACAGGCCCGTCGCGCCGGCGCCGGCGATTCCGATCGGCAGCTGGATCTTGGCAATGCGTCGAATGATCATCCCAGCCGGTGCAGCACGCCCGATGCCAGCGCAGAGCTCGTCGGCTGTCGCGCGGTTAGCTGGTGGTGCTCCCACGGGTTGACTACCTGCGGACTCGCGGTTCGTCGCTCGCCGGAAGCACTCCGCGGAGTGAAGCCTCGTGCTTTCAACGCGCTACGCGCGGCACATCGAGTGCAGTGAACGGAGTCACCAACGCAAGGAGAATGCAGATGACTCAGAACCTCGATGTCGCGACTTTCGAGACGCTCTCGTTCGACAACCTCGCTTCCGTCAACGGCGGGATCGACTTCGGCAAGATCAATGCGGCCGGCCAGAACGCCGGTACCACCGGTGCACTGCTCGGCGGCGGCGCCGGCGCGGTTGCCGGCGGTATCGGTGGCGCGATCGGCGGCACCGCGCTGTTCCCCGGGCCGGGCTCGGCGGCGGGCGCCCTCGGTGGTGCGGCGGCCGGTGGCGGCGCGGGCGCGGCGCTCGGCGGTGGCATCGGCTACGTCGGTGGCGCTGCGGTCGAGACCTGGAGGCAGACGATGCCGACGTGGCTCGGCGGCCGTCCCTGATCTCGGGACTGCGACTGCGCAGCGCGGGTTCGATCGAGAGATCGGACCCGCTGTCCGTTTCGGTTCAGAACAACGTCAGCTGCTTTGCCGGATCGACAGCGATCGGCGCGACGCACTCGGGATCGTCGTTGGTCGCCTTGTTGACGTGCGGTGACACCGGCACGCCGCGCCAGTCGCCGACCGGCGGGACCTCGAGGAGCGCGGCGGCACCGACCTCGCCGACCAGCGGATCGAGCCACGACTCGTAGGTGTCGGGCGAGAGGACGAGCGGCATCCGGTCGTGGATCGGTTTGACCAGCTCGTTCGGCGTGCAGGTGATGATCGCGAACGACAGCTGCTCGCTACCGTCACTCGCCTTCGCGCGTGCCCACAGGCCGGCGAACGCGAACACCTTGCGGGATTCGGGGCGCAGATAGATCGGCTGCGGGTGCTTCGGATCGTCCTGCTTCTTCATCCACTCGAAGAAGCCGTCGGCGGGCACCAGGCAGCGCCGCTTGTCGAGCGCCTCGCGGAACCACTGCTTCGCGTGCAGCGACTCCTTGCGCGCGTTGATCATCAGCGGTGGCCGCGGCGCGCCGGGTTTGGTCGCCCAGAACGGCACTAGGCCCCAGCGCATCATCTCGACGGTGCGCACGCCATCGTGCAGCGTGACCACCGGCGACGGTTGGGTGGGCGCGACGTTGTAGCGCGGCTTCCACCATTCGTGTCCCATGATGTCGGGACCGAGCGAGGCCTGCAGATCCTCGACGATCTTCTCCTGGCGCGTGAGCGTGTAGCGCCCGCACATGACGTCACGTGATCCGTAGCAGACAAACCTGGAGGTAGCGATCGTTGGCCTGGATCGTCGGCGTCGGATATTCCGGTGGCAGGCCGCCTTGCTCGAGCACCGACGCGACGCGGTTCGCGGTGCGCACGCCCTTGTGCGCCAGCTTCGCGAGCGAGCCGAGCTCCGAGGCATTGGATGCGAGCCACAGCAGCCCGCCCTGCGAGATCACCGAGGCGGCCTTCGCGATCAGCTCCGGGTAGTCGCGGCCGAGCGCCCACGACGCGCCACCCGCCGACGACGCGCCGGGCGGATCGATCAGGATGACGTCGTAGATCTCCTTGTCGCGCTGCGCGCGGGCGAGGAACCGGCTCGCCTCGGCGGACTCGAACTTCCAGCGCTTGTCCTTGTTGTCGAAGCCCGAGCGCGCGAAGTTGCCGGCCGCCCACGCGTTGACGCCCTGCGAGGTGTCGACGTTGGTCACGCTGGTAGCGCCGGCGCGGGCACACACCACGCCGAGCGAGGCGGTGTACGAGAACAGATTGAGCACGCTCTTCCCGGCGACGAACCGCGCGAGGCCGCGGCGATGCTCGCGCATGTCGGTGAACAGGCCGACGTTGAGCCCGCCGAGCGGATGTACCTCGTAGGGCACGCCATGCTCGGTGACGATCAGCGTCTCCGGAACCTTGCCGACGACGTCCTGCGCGACCTCGGCGGCGCCGCCGCGCACGCGAACCTTGACGACCGCGCCGTCGAGCTTGGCGAAGCCGATCACCGCCTCGGCGAGGGTCTTCGCGAGCGAGCGCAAGCCCTCGGCATACGCATAGATGATCGCGACGCGGCCCATCACGTCGCAGGTGAAGCCGGGCAGGCCGTCGGCGGCACCGTGGATCAGGTGATAGGCCTGATCGTGGCCGGGCAGCCCGAGCTGGGTGCGCCACGCGAGCGCGCGTTCGACGCGCCAGCTCAGCAGCGCCTGATCGATCCTGGTGAAGCCGTCGGAGACCGTCGCGAACACGCGCAGCTTGCTGTTCTCCGGATCGGCGATCGCGATACCGACCTCGGCGCCGCGATCGTCGGTGACCTTGACGTGCTCGCCGGGCTGGAGCTTCAGCTCGTGCGAGCGATGAAAATCAGGATCCCGGCCGCCGCTCGCGATGAACGACGCCGACGAGCTCGGAACCGCGACGATGCGCGGCTCCGCCACCTAATCGTCTCGCTTGCGAGGACGCGCGATCCCGTACTCGTCGAGCCGGTTGATCAACGTTCGTCGCGAGATCCCCAGAAGCTCCGCCGCCCTTGTTTGATTACCCGCACACTTATCGAGTGCCTCGAGAATCCGCTGCTTCTCGAGCTCCGCGACCGTCGCGCGCACCTGGCTCGGCATGTCGGCCGGAGGCACCGACGAGAAACCGGGAGGCGGCGGGATCGTGGGGCTCGAGCGGAAGCGTTGCCCCGGCGGTGCTTTCGCTGGAGCTTCGATCATCAGGTGGTGGCGCTCGATCAGCGCCCCGGTCGCGAGCAGTACGGCGCGCTCGCACGCGTTGCGCAGCTCGCGGATGTTGCCGGGCCAGTCGTGCGTGACGAGCCACGCCTTGGCCTCCTCGGACAGCATGAACGAGCGGCCCAGCGGACCGGCCGCCGACGCCACGAACTGCTCGGCGAGCGGCTGGATCTCGTCCTTGCGCTCGCGCAGCGGCGGGATGTTGAACGACGCGCCGGCGAGCCGGAAGTAGAGGTCGCGACGGAACCGGCCGGCATCGACCTCGGAGCCGAGATCCTTGGTGGTGGATGCGATGTAGCGAACGTCGACGGGACGCGGGCGGCCGGCCGAGCTCGCGGTGCCGCGGCGGACGGCGCCGTCCTCGATCGCGCGCAGCAGGCGCTGCTGGAGGTTCGGCACCAGCTGGTCGATGTCGCCGAGGAACGCGGTGCCGCCGTCGGCGAGCTCGATCAGGCCCGGCTTGTTCATCGCCTCGTTGCCGAACATCTCGGCCTCGAGGAGCGGCTCGGAGA
>JAEYYY010000655.1 GCA_023430775.1 Pseudomonadota bacterium | reverse complement strand
CCCGCGGTCTTCCAATCTTTCCCGTCCCGCGCGAAGGTGGCGAAACTGGTAGACGCGCCAGATTTAGGATCTGGTACCTCGGTGTGTGGGTTCAAGTCCCTCCCTTCGCACCACATCTCCCGCCCCGCGCCCGGGATCATCAGGCACAGCGGCCGGATACGACCCGAGATACGGTCCCGACATTCCAGAAAGTCCAGAAAGGCAACATCGTGAAAATCTCCCTGACCGAAGCCAGCGCCACCGAACGCGTCCTCGACCTCGAAATCCCGCGCGAGCGCCTCGACAAGGTCTTCCAGGACAAGCTGAAGAAGTACAGCAAGACCATCAAGGTGAACGGCTTCCGTCCCGGCTCCGTGCCCAAGGACGTGGTGGCCAAGCGCTACGGCGAGCCGATCGCGGCCGAGGCGCTCGAGACCTTGGTCGACGACGCCGTGCGCGAGGCGTGCAAGGAGAAGGCGATCGATCCCGTCGGCCCCGGCCGCGTGGAGAAGCTCGAGAACGAAGACGGCAAGCCGATCGTGGTGAAGGCCGTGATGGAGATCGACCCCGAGGTGACCTTGGGCGACTACAAGTTCGAGATCCCGCTGAACGCCGCGCCGGTGGACGACGCCACCGTGACCGCGCGTATCGACGACATCCGCCGCCAGCTCGCGGCCGAGTCGCCGGCGGACCGCGCCGCCGCCGTGGGCGACGTGGTGATGGCCCGCTACAACCGCATCGAGATCGAAGGCCAGGAGCAGCCGCTGCCGCAGCACCCGGTGTTCCGCGTGGAGCTGGGCAAGGGCAGCGTGCCCGCGCTCGACAAGGCGCTCGAGGGCGTGAAGGCCGGCGACGTGAAGAGCGTGTCGTTCTCGTTCCCCGCCGACTACGCCAACCCCGCGCTGGCCGGCAAGGCTTCGGCCTACGACCTCGCGATCGAGCAGGTGCTCGAGGTGAAGCTGCCCGCGCTTGATGACGAGTTCGCGAAGAACATCGGCTACGAGTCGGTCGCCGACCTGCAAGTGAAGCTGAAGGAGCGTCTGGTCGAAGGCAACGTGCGCCAGGCGCGCGAAGCCGCGTGGAACGAAGCCATCGAACGCCTCATCGCCGCGAACCCGATCCCCGTGCCGAAGGCCCGCATCGCGAACTACGTGAACCACCGCCTCAAGGAGATGGGCCACGTGCACGAGAACGACGACCACGGCCACGATCACTCCGACCTCGAGCTCGAGGCGCTGAACCAGATCCGCCGCTGGAAGATCCTCGACGCCATCGCGGCGAAAGAGAACGTGAAGCCCGACCAAGAGGCCGTGGACGAACGCATCCGCGAGCTCGCGATGCGCTACGGCACCGACTTCGAAGGTCTCAAGGCCAACCTGCGCCAGAGCGGCCGCATCGTCGACATCCGCGAGGAAGTCAAGGCCGAGAAGGTGCTGGATCTGGTGATCGGGTACAAGGGGAGCGCGGCGTAGGCGATCCCTTGTTCGTCGGGCGTCGGGCGTCGGGCGCGGGAACGAATCGTTGCTTGAGCGATTTAAAATGCAACGATCGCCTTTAAAAACGGGCCTTTTCACCCGACACCCGTCGCCCGACGCCCGACGAAACTGGTATTATTAAAGGGCAACCACAGAGGTCCCATGTACATCCCCACAGTCATCGAAACCACCGGCCGTTCGGAGCGCGTTTACGACATCTACTCGCGTCTGCTGAAGGAGCGCATCATCTTTCTGGGTACCGAGATCAACGATCTCGTGGCCAACACCGTCGTGGCGCAGATGCTCTTCCTCGAGTACGAGGATCCCGACAAGGACATCCTCATCTACATCAACTCGCCCGGCGGTTCGGTGACCGCGGGCCTGGCGATCTACGACGTGATCAAGTACGTGAAGCCCGACGTGCAGACCATCTGCGTGGGCTCGGCATTCAGCATGGGCGCGCTGCTGCTGTCGGCGGGCACCAAGGGCAAGCGCTTCATCCTGCCGCACGGCAAGGTGATGCTGCACCAGCCCAGCGGCGGCGCGGGCGGCCAGTCGAGCGACATCCAGATCCACGCGCGCGAGATCGTGAAGACCAAGAAAGAACTCAACGCGATCCTCGCCGAAGCCACCGGCAAGCCCGCCGAGCAAATCGAGAAGGACACCGACCGCGATCTCTACATGAGCGCGCAGGAGGCGGTCGCCTACGGCATCGTCGACGAAGTGTTCAACCCCGGCAACCGCAAGAAGAAGGCCGCCTGAGCATGAACCGTTCCGCGGGTCCCGTCGGCCCTTCGGGCACTCCCCGCTGCTCCTTCTGCGGCAAGGATGCCGGACAGGTGCGCAAGCTGATCACCGGTCCCTCGGTGCACATCTGCGACGAGTGCGTCGGCATGTGCAACGAGATCCTGGCCGACGACGGCAAACGCCAGACCGCCGCGGGCGCGCCCGTCGCCGAGGCGGTGCCGCTGGCGACGCCGGCCGAGATCAAGGAACACCTCGACGGCCACGTGATCGGTCAGGACCGCGCGAAGATGTCGCTCGCGGTGGCGGTGTACAACCACTACAAGCGCATCACCCAGGTGCGCGACGCCGACGGCGTCGAGATCGACAAGTCGAACGTGCTCTTCCTCGGCCCCACGGGCTCGGGCAAGACCTTGCTCGCGCAGACCATCGCACGCTTCCTCAAGGTGCCGTTCACCATCGTCGACGCGACCATCCTCACCGAGGCGGGTTACGTGGGCGAAGATGTCGAGAACATCATCGTGCGCCTCTTGCAGGCGGCCGACTACGACGTCGACGCCGCGCAAAAGGGCATCGTCTACGTCGACGAAGTCGACAAGATCTCGCGCAAGAGCGCCAACCCCTCGATCACGCGCGACGTGTCGGGCGAGGGCGTGCAGCAAGGTCTGCTCAAGCTGCTCGAGGGCACCGTGGCCGCCGTGCCGCCCAAGGGCGGGCGCAAGCATCCCGAGCAGAACCTCATCCACATCAACACGCGCAACATCCTCTTCATCTGCGGCGGCGCCTTCGAAGGTCTCGACAAGATCATCGAGCGCCGCACGCGCGAGAGCGGCATCGGGTTCACCGCCACGATCCACTCGAAGAAAGAGCGCAACCTCGGCGAGATCCTCGGCATGGTCGAGCCCGACGACCTCGTGCAGTTCGGCCTCATCCCCGAACTGGTGGGCCGTCTGCCGGTGCTCACCGTGCTCGACGAACTCAAGCCCGACGCCATGCTCAAGGTGCTCACCGAGCCCCGCAACGCAATCGTCAAGCAGTACCAGAAGCTTTTCGAGATGGACGGCATCGCGCTGAAGTTCCAGCCCGAAGCGCTCGAGGCCGTGGTAGCGCTGGCGATGAAGCGCAAGACCGGCGCGCGCGGCCTGCGCGCGGCCATGGAGCAC
>JAEYYY010000219.1 GCA_023430775.1 Pseudomonadota bacterium | reverse complement strand
CCGTCGACCACGTGCTCGTGCGCGGCACCGCCGGCCATCACGACCGCGGGCAAGCCGCTCGCGGCGGCCTCGACGACGACGTTGCCGAACGTCTCGGTCTCGCTCGCGAACGCGAACACGTCGGCGGAGGCGAACACGCGTGCGAGATCGTCGTCGTAGAGCGAGCCGGTGCAGATCACGCCGGGCGCGGTACACGAGCTCCGCACCGGACCGTCGCCGATGATCACGAGCTGCGCGGTCGGCCGGCTGGCGCGGACCTGCGCCCACGCGGCGAGCAGGCCGTGCATGTTCTTCTCGCGCGACACGCGGCCGACGTAGAGCGCGACCGGGCCGGCTTTGACGCCATACCTCGCGAGCACCGCGCGATCGCGCTTGGCCGGCGTGAACAGCCCGAGATCGACGCCGCGCGGGATGCGCTGGATCCGATCGTGCGCGACGCCCATCGCGAGCAGGCGCTGCGCGACCGCGTCCGACGGCGCCAGGCAGAGCTCGGCGCGTCGATACACCATGCCGACGAGCGGGGCGACGACGCCGCGCATCATCGGCACGCCCGTCATCCGCGCCGCGTACTCGGCAACCTCGGTGTGGTACTGCGCGATCACGGGCATCCCGATCATCCGCGCGACGAGTAGACCCGCGATGCCCATCGGGCCGGGCGTCGCGATCTGGAGGATGTCGGCGGAGTGCGCGAGATAGGTGGCGAGCGGCGCGAGCTCCGGGATGGTCCACGCGTACTCGGCGTAGAACGGCAGGTTGGCGGTGAACCGCCGCGGCATGCGAACCACGTCGTCGACGACGTCGGGGTTCTCGGGGCCGATCAGCGTCATCGCGTGACCGGCGCGCGTCGACGCGGCGACCAGCCTGCGCAACCCGATCGCGACACCGTCGGTGTGATCGACGGTATCGGAGATCACGGCGAGCCGCGGCGACCTCATGCCGCCGCCTTGCCGAGCGAAGGCGCGGCGAGCACGAGGTGGCGATCGCGAACGGCGGCGCTCACCAGGTTGAGCCAGAAGCCGACCGAGATCGTGATGCCGAACGAGCGATCGACGGCCGCGATCTTGTCGCACAGCTCCTCGTAGGTCGCGCGCTCGTGCTCGCGGAGCAGCTTGCGCGCGGCCGAGTTGCACGACTTCATGTGGCGGCGCTCGTCGCGCAGGATCGAGCGCAGCACCTCACCGGTCGGATCGTCGGGGGCGAGCTCGTCGAGCACGCCGAGGTGACGCTCGAACATCCGCACGCCGGTGGTCTCGAGCTGCGCCGCGACCGCGAGCAGCACCACCACGCGACCAGCGGCGAACGCATCCATGTACGGACCGCACACGCGATCCAGCCACCACAGCTTGACGCGCAGGATCGACGGCGGCGGCCTGGTGCTCGCCACCCCGAGCTCGGCGAGCCGCGCGCGCAACAGCTTGGCGTGACGCGTCTCGTCCTCGAGCTGGCGGGTCACCAGCTTCGCGAGCCACGGTGCCTCGGGTGGGATGCGATCGAGGGCGATCGCCTCGGCTCCCTCCTCGATCCACAGATACTCCTGCAGCACCTGGGTCTGCGCCTTGCGCGAGCGCACCGAGACCGCGAGGGCGTGGCGCTTGATCGCGTCTACCGTGCGGTGTTGAAAGCGACGGACGGGGTTCCTCATCACCGAGAGGAATCAGCAAGCCGTGTTCCGCCACAAACGTCGGACCACTTGCCAGGTCCTTCCAGGGAAGTCTGCCTCCGGCGTGAAACGCACGTGAAGTGAACCGTGGTCGCAGTGGAATCGTCGACGGCGACCCGTCAGCTCTGCAACGTGGCGTTACCGCAACACCGCCGCGGACATGCGGTACGGTTGCCACGTGCGCGCGGCTCTCCTCCTGCTCGTTGTCGCCTGCGGCAGCAAGGGCATCGACAAGGAGAAGGCGGCCGCGCTGTTCACCGAGGTGCCGATCGAGACCGCGCCCGGCCTGTCGGGCCTCGCGATCGACGACGACAACGGGCTGTGGACCGTCGCCGAGCGCGCTGCCAAGGCTTACCGGGTCGAGCTCGATGCCAGCCTGAAGCCGAAGGTGACCGAGTGGCCCGTCGAGGGGATCCCCGCCGGGACCGAGCTCGAGGGCGTGGCGTGGCTCGGCAAGGGCCGGTTCGCGTTCGGCACCGAGGGCAGCGAGAGCGCGACCGTGCTGATCGCCGAGGAGCGCGGCCCGAAGCTCCTGGTGATCGACACGATCACGTTGCCGGAGGTCAAGCTCGGCATTCGCGTCGCCTCCAACCACGGCACCGAGGGCGTCTGCGGAGCAGGGCAGACGATCGTCGCGGCCATCGAGGAGACCGGCAAGGAGGCCGGGAAGAGGTGGGCGCCGATCGCACGGATCGATGGCGGCCGGGTCACGCGGGTGCACAAGCTGTGGCTGACCTCGAAGACCGGCAAGCTCGCCGGCCTCGACTGTCAGCTCGCTGCCGACGGCTCGATCCAGGCGATCGCGATCGAGCGCCACTTCGAGGTCACGCGCTTGCTGACGTTCGCGCTGCCCGCCGGCGACGGCGAGATCACGCCGAGCATCGCGCTCGACCTCGGCCCGGTGCTGAACGGCAAGCTCAACCTCGAGGGCATCGCGTGGACGCCGCACGGTGTGGTCGCCGTGGTCGACAACCAGTACGGCGGCATCACCGGCCCGAGCGAGCTGGTGATCTTCAAGCCAGCCGCGGTCAAGTGACGCGCTAGAAGTTCTCGAAGCAGTCGGAGCCCTCGCGGAACGTGGTCGCCTTGCCGACGCACTCCGCGAGCTTGTTGTACGCGGTGTACGAGATCGTGTCGCGGATGACGTCGAAGCTGGCCTCGCAACGCTCGGCGCGCGTGTCGCCGGTGATGTTGACGAACTTGCGATCGACCGAGCTCCACGCGCGATCCTCGACGGTGCGCTCGAGCGACTTGACGAACCGGTCCCACCGCTTCGGCTCGGTCTGCGCCAGCTCCTCGATGTGATCGCAGGCTGCCTTGCCCGGGTTGTTGCGGTCCTTGAACACCATCACGCCGAGGACGACCGCACCGATCACCACCAGCGCACCGATCGCCATCGCGATCTTCGCGAACGGCTTGCTGCTCGCACGCAGGTCCGGGATGGAAGAGCTCGCCACGTTCACACCCTCACGGACGAGGCCGCAGGGGGCCTGTCGCATCGCACAGCGGGCACTTCTGGGTGACCACGGCGGCGTCGCAGTTTTCGCAGGCATAGGCGACCACGTGATGGCCGGGCTCCCCGTACTCGGCGAGCGCCTCGGGCTTCGGCGTGCCGGCGCCCGACTTTGCCTTGGCGGCCACCAGTGCGAGGGCGAGCAGCTCGAGCTCGTTGCAGCTCGGGCAGCGCTTCGGGATCGGCAACCGCGACGTGTCGGCCAGCGCTCTGGCGAGCCCACCCTCGGCATGACAGCGCGGGCACGCCGGGTCCTCGAAGATCACGGCCTTGCACGCGGTGCAGGCGATCCGATACACGCCATCGACGAACTTCTCGCCGTCGTGGACCCAGCGCCCGGCATCGTTCGGATCGGCGAGCATCAGCAGCAACCGGCGATCGAGGAACGTGCGCAGCTCGAGGACCTTGTGGCCGCAACTGCATCCTCCTGCGATCAGTGCTTCGAAGCGTGCCTCGTCGAGCTGGCCCATGGGTGGTGCTTCTTAGCACTCGACGCCCTCGTCGTGTTTGCGTAAGGTCGCTCGCCGATGCGCGCCCTGCTGGTCGTTCCGCTCGCCGCCTGCGCCGCGGAGCCGGCGATCGTCGACGGCGCGATCCCCGAGACCTGCACGGCCGCGCGCAGCGAGGTCGATCGGCCCGACGACAGCGACCTCGACCAGATCCGCGCGCTCTACGTGGTGACCTCCGACGGCCCCGACTTCGCGCACGACACCGACGGTTCGATCTGCAACTCGATCCGCGCCGCGGCCACGTGGTTTCACGATCAGACCGGCCAGTTTCTCCGCTTCGACACCGAGGACGGCGCGCTCGACATCGGCTTCGTCAAGCTCGCCATTCCCGACGCGGTGATGCACGGCACCGATCCCGGCAATCACTCGATCGATCTCGGTCACGCGTTCGTTCGCGATCGGATCGAGCGCGAGCTCACCACCGCATCGAACAAGCTCTACGCCGTGTTCTACGAGGGCACCAGCTCGTACGCGTGCGGCGCCGGCGCGTATCCGCCGCTGATCCCCGGGCGCGTCGGTGCGATGTACCTGCGCGCGATGCCGCCGGGCGTCACCGAGCCGTGCGGCGATTCGTACCCGTGGGGACAGCCGAGCCTGGTCCCGGATTACGTCGACTACGCGATGCTGCACGAGCTGGTGCACAGCCTCGGCTTCGTCGTCGAGAGCTCGCCACACCAGCACACCACCGGGCACGTGTTCGACATCGATCAGCCGGAGCCGAACCGCGATCTGATGTACTCGCCGCGGCTGGGCATGCCCGATCCGTTCTGGGCGACCAACGATCCCGATGGCCTGTTGATCGATCTCGGCAACGACGACTACTGGGGCACCGGCAACGCGAACGATCTGTCGACCAGCTCGCTGATCGCACCGCTGCCCGCCGCGGCACACCGGCCCGCGGGCTGGTGATCAGGCGCGAACGATCGCAGCGCGATCGCTTTGACCCTTCGCACTCTCGACCTCGCGATCGGGGAGCAACCGGATCGCGGACGTCGAGAACACGCGCTTGACGTCGACCTGCTCGTCGTTCTTCTTCGGAGCGCCCTTACGCATGGCCGCGGACGTTACGCGCCTTCTCGACGGCGACAACTTGTTTTTCGTGTTGTGGCCCCTACAGTTCGGCAGCACCCACGAGGCGCGCCATGATCCTCGTCGTCTCCTCCGCGCGGCACGGCTCGCGCCCTCAGGCGTCGCGCAGCTCGATACCGCTCGCGACCTGGGTGGCCTTCGCCAGCGCGGCGTCCCAGCTGTCTGCGGTCGCGAGCACCACGCCGAGGCGACGGCGCGGGCCGGCGTTCGGCTTGCCGAAGAACCGGACGTCGACGTCGGGCACCGCGTACGCCTCGGCCAGCCCGTGGATCACCGGCGATTCCAGCTTCGCCTCGGCGCGCAACGCGACCGACGCACCTGCCGAGTGGCGATGGATCCGCGGGATCGGCAGCCCGAGGATGGCGCGCGCGTGGAGCGCGAACTCGCTCCACACCTGGGTGGCCATCGTGACCATGCCGGTGTCGTGCGGGCGCGGCGACACCTCGCTGAAGATCACGCGATCGTCCTTGCACAGGAACAGCTCGACGCCGAACAGCCCGAAGCCCCCGAGGTGATCGGTGACCCGCTTCGCGATCGCCTGGCTGCGCTCGATCTGCTTCGCCGTCATCGGGTGCGGCTGCCAGCTCTCGACGTAATCGCCGCCGACCTGGCGGTGACCGACCGGATCGCAGAAGTGCGTGCCGTCGACCGCGCGCACCGTCAGCATCGTGATCTCCGATTCGAACTCGATGAACTCCTCGACGATGACGCGGCCCGCGCCGGTGCGCCCGCCGGTCTGCGCGTACTGCCAGCACTTCTCCAGATCCGCCGGCGACTTCGCGACCGACTGGCCCTTGCCGGACGAGCTCATGATCGGCTTGATCACGACCGGCCAGCCGAGCTTGTCGGCGGCGGTCTCGAGCTCGTGGAACGTGTCGGCGAACTGGTACTTCGCGGTGGGCAGATCGAGCTGCTCGGCGGCGACGCGCCGGATCGCCTCGCGATCCATGGTCAGCCGCGCGGCGGTGGCGGTGGGGATGACGTGCCAGCCCTCCTGCTCGAGCGCGATCAGCTCCTGGGTGGCGATCGCCTCGATCTCCGGCACGATCAGCGCCGGCTTCTCCTGCTCGATCACCCGGCGCAGCGCGGCGCGATCGAGCATGTCGATCACGTGGCTGCGATGGGCGACCTGCATGGCCGGCGCGTGCGCGTAGCGATCGCACGCGATCACCTCGACGCCGAATCGCTGGAGCTCCATCACGACCTCCTTGCCGAGCTCTCCCGAGCCGAGCATGAGGACGCGAGTGGCGTGGGGACTACCAGGCGTACCGATCGAGATGGGTTTCATGGCCCTGCGTAACACGGCCATCTGATCGCGACGTGCCGATCCCCTACCGGACGATCCGGAACGTGGTTCGCGAACCGTCGGCGTTCAGCTCCTGGTACTCGATCTGCTCGATCGCGCCGGCCTCGGCGAGCGCGTCGAGGTCATAGCCACTCCACGACGAGGGCAGGCTGCCCGAGACGTCGATGCCGTCGACCTCGACGTGGACGTACTGACCGTAGGGCAGGTACCCGAGGTACTCGCTGACCACGGTGAACTTGCCGGCGCTCGCGACGGCGCGAAGCGCGTCGAGCAGGGCCACGAGACGCGGATCGAGACAGCTCACCAGGTCGTGAACGGATGCGCGATCAGGTTGTTGTTGTAGTAGCGCTCGTCGCCCGAGACCTCCGCGCCGAGCCACGGCGGCCTCTCGAACGCCTCGTCCTCGGCGGCGAGCTCGAGCTCGGCGATCACCAGACCGGCGTTGGCACCGAGGAAGACATCGATCTCGAACTGCTTGCCGCCGACGATCTCGAGGTGGCGCCGCTTCTCGATCAGCGGCTGCTCGCAGAGGTCGAGCAGCTCCTTGGCATCGGCGAGCGGAATCTCGTACTCGTACTCCGCGCGCGACACGCCGGTGGTGACGCCCTTGATCGTCAGCTTCGCCTCGGGGCCGGCGATCCGGACGCGGACCACGCGCTCCTTCACCGACGACAGGTAGCCCTGCTTGAAGTAGGTGCCCTCGTCCTTCGGCCGCCACGCCGGATCGACGAGGAACTTGCGTTCGATCTCGGCGCCCACTAGTGCGGCGTGACCTTGTCTGGAGTCTTGCCGTTGATCGTCAGGTTCTCGAGCTTGCCGGTGGGCGGCTTGTCACCGCCGCACTTGTCGATGCCGTCGAGCTTGTCGCGCGGCGTCAGCAGCTTCGCGGTGCCGCCATCCTTCACCTTCTGGCAGAGGTGCGGCGGCTTGACGATCGCGCCGTTGGCGCAGGTGAAGGTCAGGTCCCAGCACGCTTCCGCCTCGGAGGTGCCGAGCGTCTGCTTGACCACGCACTCGACACCTTCCGCCACGGTCGTGCAGTCGACATCGACGTTGGTGGGCTCCGACACCGTGATCTTGCCCTCGCACGCGGTCATCAAGAGCAGCGCAACAGCGATTCGCATGCCGCGACTGTATCAGCGAGCGACTCTTTCGGGCCGCGAGAGCGAATCGATCGACGCACCCGCGGCGATCAGCGGCTCGAGCTTGGTCATCGCATCTCGCAGGCTCGCCGTCGTGTTGTCGAGCAGCTGGTCCTGCATCCGCGCGAAGTGCTGGCGCAGCCGCTGCTGGTCGGGCGGCGGCTCCGGTTCGGGATGCGGCGGCGGCTCGATCGGCGGGCGCTCCCAGTGGTACGAGGGCTGGATCTGCGCGCACTCGGCCTGCGTCAGCCCCGAGAACAGGATCCACTCGAGGGCGGGACCGTCCTTGATGCGCTCGATATAGACGTTGTTGTTGCGCGCCGCGATGTCTGCCGCGAGCGCGCCGTGACCCGAGCGCTGCATCAGGTAGCCGACGGCGCACGGCGTCTTCTTCGCGTCGATGAACGTCGGGACATGGCCGAAGATGCGGTGGGTGCGCGGGAACCGTCCGGCAGCGCTGTACTCGCGGAGGCGGGTGATCGCGTAGAGGCGGGCGCCTGCGAGGGCCTGCTTCCAGCGATCGAGATCTGCGCTGCCGGACGGCTTGATGTTCGGAGGCCTCGCGAAGCTATCCGCGAATGCCGCACTGCCGGCGGCAGCCCCGAGTCCGAGTGTCGTAAGGAAGGCTCTGCGTTGCATGTCTTCTGCGAACGCGCGGCCTCGCGGCGAGTTTTACGCCGCGACAAAAATCATCCCTTTACACGATCGTGACACCCGCGCCGGAGTAGCTCTCCACCGGCTCCTCGCGGCGAAATGCCACGACCGCGGGAACGATGACGAAGGCGGCGGCGACACACGTGATCTCGCCGATCAGCGATGCCAGCCCGAAGCCCTGGATCGCCATGTTGTCGGAGACCAGCAGCGATGCGTAGCCGATCATCGTCGTCAGCGAGCACACGAGGACGGAGCCGCCGGTCGAGCGCAACGCGGCGACCGGGTCCTCCTCCGCCGCGCGGTCGGCGACGTTGATCGCGTAGTCGATGCCGAGGCCGAGCGTGATCGGCAGCGACACGAAGTCGAGGAAGTTGATCTTGAGCCCCCACAGCGCGCACACCGCGACCATGCCGATGCTGCCGGCGGCACTCGCGGCGAGCACCGCGTACGATCTGCGCGAGCGACCGACGACCAGCAGCACCATGACCACGAGCCCGAGCGCGGCGATGCCGGTGATCAGCGGACCGTCCTTCTGGATCTGCGTCAGCACGTCCGCGAACATCACCGACGCGCCGGCGGTCGACACGGTGTCGCCGTTGTCGAGCTTCACCTGGCGCACGACGTCGGCGAACTTGATGAGGTCGCGACCGTTGCGCTCGTCGAACTGCGGGCCGGGCTTGACCGCCACGATGTAGCCGATCCGGCCGTCGCGCTCGGTCAGCCGCGCGGCGACGCTCTTCGGCAGATCGTGCGCGGTGATCACCTTCAGATCGTCGGGCGGCCGCAGCTTCAACAGCTCCGGATCGTCGATGCCGGCGTCGTCCATCACCTTGCGGATCGCCGCGAGCTCGACCAGCTTCGCCTCCTGATCGCCAGGCACGACGACGAGGATCGACCGCGTCGGT
>JAEYYY010000207.1 GCA_023430775.1 Pseudomonadota bacterium | reverse complement strand
TCTGCTCGTCGATCCCGGCCCACACCACACGCGGCTTGTCGAGCGACGGAAACGCGCCGAGCCGCGCCGTCTTCATCTTGATCTGGCTGGTCGCCACCGCGGCGTCGAGCGCGTCGCGGATCGCCGGGATCGCATCGCGCCGCGTGTTGCCGAGGAACGCGAGCGTGACGTGATAGCCGACCGGCGCGACCCAGCGGATGTCGAACCCGGCATCGCGCGCTCGCCGCGCCAGCGTCTCGGCCGCGCTTGCCAGCGCGTTCGCCGTCGGCACCGACACCCGCGCACCGACGAACAATCGCACGTGCTCGGTCATCGCTTTCTCACCATGCTCGCCGACGAAGCGTCGCTGAAGATCCACGCGGCGCGCGCCCGCTCTGCCTCGCTGTCCTCGGGCAGCGTGACGGCTGCGTCGATCAACGCGAGCGCCCACCACGCCGATAGCAGCCGCACCTGATCGCGCGTACTGGGCCACAGCAGCTTGCGCGCGACGTGCCTGCCGTCCTTGCTCGCCAAACTGATCCACACGGTCCCGACCGGCTTCTCCGCCGAGCCGCCGTCGGGCCCGGCGATGCCGGTGATCGCCACCGCGTGATCGCAGCCGAAGCGCTCGCGCGCCCCTGCCGACATCTCGCGCGCCGTCTCCTCGGACACCGCGCCGTGGGCGACCAGCGTTTCGTGACGGACGCCGAGCTGCCGCTCCTTCTCGTCGTTGGTGTACGTGATGGCGCCGCCGAGGAACGCGTTCGAGCTGCCCGGCATCCGCGTCAACATCTCGCCGACCATGCCGCCGGTGCACGACTCCGCGGTCGCGCACGTCTGCTTCGCGGCCAGCAGCCGCCGCATCACACGCTCGATCATCGACTCACTCTCGCCGCCCGACTCGCTCGTCGAGTAGAGCTGCGGTGCGAGCCGCTGGCGGATCTCGTGATCGAGCTCGGCGAGCCGCGCGTCGGCGACCGCCTGATCGCGATCGCGACACACCAGCTTGACCAGCGTCTCGGGGAACTTCACCTGGTAGTGGATCGACGTCTTCGGGACGTTGTCGACCAGGCCACGGCAGGCCTGGGAGATCTGCGACTCGCCGCGCCCGAACACCCGATAGATCCGCCGCGCGATCGCCTCGCGCTCGGGCCGCGCGTCGCGCAACTTGGTGAGGTGCGCACGCAGCCCGCGGTCGAAGATCGCGTACAGCTCGCGCGGCACCCCGGGCAGACAGATCACCGGGACCTTCCCGCCCCCCGGGATCGCCATGGTCACCTCGAAGCACGGCGCCAGCCCGACCGGGTTCTCGTGCACGCGCGCCCCGCTCGGCACCCGGACCTGGCGGAGCTGGATCGGCGTCACCTCGACCCGGCCCGCGAACCAGGCCTCCATGCGCGCCCGCGCCGGGCCATCGATCACCGGCTCGACCCCGGCCAGCCGGGCGACGACGTCGACCGTCAGGTCATCCTCGGTCGGTCCCAGCCCACCCGAGCAGACCACCAGATCGGCCCTGGAGACGGCCTGGGTGACCGCTGCGGCGAGATCCGCCTCGTCGTCGTTGCAGCTGGTCATCCACCGCGTGGTCACCCCGAGGTCCCACAGCTGGGCGGCCAGGTAGGCGGAGTTGGTGTCGATGATCTCGCCGCGGCACAGCTCATCCCCGATCGTCAAGATCTCGGCGTGCATCGCGGGGGGACATTAGCAGGCGACGCAGGTTCGTGAGGAACGCCGGGCGCTTCGGTTGACGCGCTGTTTGTCGGCCACCTATGATTTCCAACGCGCGGGGGGTACTCGCGTCCGTCCATGAAGATCCGCTACGCCGCAAAGACTGACGTGGGCATGAAGCGGACCCACAACGAGGACTACTTCTCGTTGATCGAAGACGAGCAGCTGTTCCTCGTCGCCGACGGCATGGGTGGTCACGCCTCCGGCGAGGTCGCATCGAAGATGGCCGCCGAGACGATCGGCGAGTTCTATCAGCGCACGCGCGAGGACGAGGACGCGACCTGGCCGTACAAGATGGACCGCTCGCTCTCGTACATCGAGAACCGGCTGGTCTGCGGCATCAAGCTCGCCAACCTCCGCATCTTCGAGACGTCGAACCGGGATCTCCGCTACAAGGGCATGGGCACGACGATCGTGTCGACCCTGGTGTCGGGCGACAAGATCTACGTCGGGCACGTCGGCGACTCGCGCGTCTATCGGGTCCGCGAGAACGGGATCACCCAGCTGACGCGCGACCACTCGCTCCTCGAGGACTACAAGGAAGCGAAGCCGGACATGACCGAGGAGGAAGAGCGCAACTTCCCCCACAAGAACGTCATCACCCGCGCTCTCGGCATGCGCGAGACCGTCCAGGTCGACATCCGCAGCCACCAGATCAAGAGCGGCGATGTCTACATCCTGTGCTCCGACGGGCTGTCGGGCATGGTGGTCGACGATCAGATCTGCCAGATCGCCGCGAACGCGAAGAGCCTCGAGCGCGCGGTCGCCGAGCTGGTCGACGCCGCGAACCGCAACGGCGGTACCGATAACGTCACGACGCTGCTCCTGCAGTGTCTCGCTGCCTGAACCGTTGACGCAACTGTAACGCCGGACGCAAGGGAAGAAGGCGCATGCCGAAGTACCGAGTCGAAGCGGGCAAGCTCACGGTCAAGGCCCGCTCCCGCATCCACGATACCTCCACGGTGTGGACCAAGCTCTCCGGCTCGGTCGAGGCCGACGCCGACACCCTTGCAACCAAGGGCGCCACCGCGGTGTTCACCGTGGACATGACCTCGTTCGACGCCGGCGACTGGCTGAAGAACCGCAAGCTCAAGTCCGACTTCGAGATGGACAAGCACCCGACGGCGACGTTCGAGCTGCGCAGCGTGCGCGATGTCGTCCGCGACGGCCCGACGTTCACCGCCACCGCCGAGGGAGCCATCAAGTGGCGCGGCAAGGAAGTCCTGGTCGAGCTGAAGGGCCAGGGTAAGCTCGACGATGTGAGCGTGCAGGCCTCCGCCACCTTCGAGCTCGACATCAAGCGGCTCGGGCTGTCGGCGCCGCGCTTCCTGATGATCAAGATGGAGGACGAGGTCTCGATCGAGGTCTCGATCAGTGGCCCGGTGATCGCCGCGAGCGGGGGCGCCGGGGCATGACCACCAAGAAGCTGATCGGCGCCCTCGGCGTGGTCGCCTCGATCGGCGGCATCGCCACGATCGCCGTGATCATGGGAACCGGCGCGTGCGGCAACAAGGAGCCCGAGTTCGCCGGCGTCGGCAAGTACCGCTTCGGCCACACCACGCGCACCGACGTCAAGGATGGCGTCTGCCAGCCGACCCAGATCGACGATGGCAAGCGGACCGCGACGTGGTGCTTCGCCCTGCCCGCTTACAAGATCGCGAATCGCCCCGCCGAGGTCGAGCTGTACTTCGACGGCCCGCTCGAGAAGATGGATGCGCCGCTGATCGAGATCCAGCTCAAGGTGCGTGGCTGCCTGGAGCAGGATCTCGAGACCTGGCTGCGGACGTCGTTCGGTCCGCCGATCGAGCAGCGCGAGAAGCGCTTCTATTACAAGAACTCGTTCCTGTGGGCCGCGGCGCTGATCCCGAGCGAGCCCGGCCGCTGTCGCGTGCACCTGCTGCCTCACTCGGAGCAGGGTCAGATCGCGAAGACCAAGCTGCTCTGAGCGTGCGTCGTGCTCGTGCACGTGCTCGTGCTCGTGCTCGTGCTCGTGCTCGTGCTCGTGCTCGTCTACGGTCGCGCTCGCGCCTCGCTGGACGCCACGGTCGCGCTCAGTTCCGAGGTAGGCCATTCCTCCTCGCCACGCGCGCAGCTATTTGGCACCGCGCCCGCCACCATGGTCGCCGCCGGACGACTGAAACGAGCTCCCGTGATGCGGGCGACGATGACCTCGGCTCGCGAGCAATGCGCCAGCTGAGGGCTCGTCCGCCCCGGCTGTCGAACGACGATCGGCTACGGTCGGTTTCAGCGTCTCGCTGGACGCCACGGTCGCGCTCACTTCCCGAGGTACACGCCATGCGCGCAGCGATGAGGGGACGCAGGGTGTAGTCGAACGGCACCGCGACGTTCGGTATCCCGGCCTAGCGACCGCCACCATCGTCGCCGCCGGACGACTGAAACGAAGCTACCGTGATGCCGGCGGCCTGACGAACACGATCGAGCACGTGCACGAGCACGTGACAGGAGCACGAGCACGAGCACGGGCACGGCACGGGCACGTCCCCCGGGTTTCTCCGTGGGGCAAGCTCGCGAGTGAATCGTTCACGCGGAGGAGCCGGGGATCATGGCGGTCGGGTTCCTCGATCAAGCCAGCCGCGCAGTCGTGCTGGTGACCTGCGGGCGCTCGTCGCCGACGTTCAGGCAGTCGCGACGCTGTATCACCAGCGCCTCGATCGCCTGCCGCGTTAGTTGCTCGATGCCCAGTCGGCGTCGAACTGGCTCTTGATGATCTGCGCCTGGGCCGGCTCGAAGATCAGCGCACCGACCTCGCGGTTCCGGGTCAGCGCGGTGATCGAGTAGTTCGTCGAGCCGACATACGCCACACCGTCGGCGACGATCAGCTTCGCGTGCAGGAAGAAGCCGGTCGAGGTGTGGACCTCGATGCCCTTGCCACGGAAGAACGAGATCGCTCCGCTCTCGTCGCTCGACCCGTCGAGGATCACGCGCACGGCGACGCCGCGCTCCTTGGCCGCGACGATCGCATCGCGGACCGACGTCTCCGAGACGTACATCGCCTCGACCTCGAGCGTCGACGTCGCGCCGTCGATCAAGGCCACGATGCGCGCCTTCGTGTTGTTGGGCGACACCACCAGCCGCGTGCAGCTGAGATCGGCGGCCTGGACTTGCTCGCCGCCACCGACGCCCCAGTCCATGTCGAAGATCGCCTGCAGATCGGCGACGTCTCGCGGATCGCGATCGACGAAGCCGTAGTTGCGCTCCTCGTCCATCGCATCGACGTTGAAGTTCGCCGACATCACGAGCGCTCGGTCGCCGTCCGCGATCATGTACTTCGCGTGCGAGAAGCTGTAGAGCCCCGGGGCGTTGCGGGTGGGAACGCCGGCGCTCGCGAGCGCGTTGCGCGTGGTGATGTTGCCGTCGTGATC
This sequence comes from Pseudomonadota bacterium, assembly GCA_023430775.1. Taxonomy (GTDB): domain Bacteria; phylum Myxococcota_A; class Polyangia; order Haliangiales; family Haliangiaceae; genus JABFXX01. The sequence goes on along the minus strand of JAEYYY010000207.1, from coordinate 10,154 downwards.
GGGATCGAGGATCACGCGGACCGCGACACCGCGATCGTGCGCCGCGATCACGCGCTGGCGGATCGCGTTGACCGTGAACAGGTACATCTGGATGTCGAGCGAGTCCTGCGCGCCATCGATGAACGTGGTGATGCGGTTCTGCAGCCCGCTCGGCGCCGTGAACGCCTCGGGCTCCACCGTGCGCGGGAACGTCGGCTTGCACTCCGGGTCTTCTTCGACCGCGCCGTCCGGCGTCGGATCGTCGTCCCCGGTGTCGGCGGTGCGCGTGCAGGCGATCAGGGTCAACGCGAGCAACGCCAACGACTTCATGAGGCGGGGACTATGCCCAGCCGCGAGATCGGTCGCAAAGCAATTCGCTGAATCGCCGTCTCACGCCCGTTAACTTCGCGAGCGACCTCACGCAACCTCGGGGTTGCAGTCAGCGCTTGCCCTGTTCCTTCGGGCACGTACCGGCGGCGTCGCCGGCGGCCTTCGGGCACAACCCGTAGAGCTCGTGGCGGTGACGGATCACCGTGAAGTTGCCGAGCCGCTCGGCGATCTTCTCCTGCAGCCGCTCGATCTCGTCGTCCTCGAACTCGAGGATGAGGCCGCACTTCATGCAGATCAGGTGATCGTGGTGATCGCCGACCACCTCGTAGCGCGCCTGGCCATCGCCGAACTGGCGCTCGACGGCGAGCCCGCTATCGACCAGCAACTTGAGCGTGCGATAGACGGTGGCGTAGCCGACGCGCGGCTGGCGCTTGCGCACCTTGCCGAGCAGCTCGTCGATCGAGACGTGATCGCGGGTGCGCAGGAACTGCTCGACAATCGCCTCGCGCTGGGCGGTGACGTTGAGCCGCTTGTCCTGGATGTACGACCGCCATTTCTCCTTCAGCTCGCCGACGTCGTCGGGCCGAAATTCCTGGCGGCCATCCCCTGACATGGCTTTCAGCTTCCCTGCAAGTAGCGAGTCCGTCAAGGGTTGTCGCGGGAGCGGATTTTCATTTTCTAACGATCTCGCCCCAGAACGTCGTCCCGGTCCGCTACAACCAGGCCATGGCGGACGCCGACTCCATGGGCTTCGACCAGCTGATCACGCGGCTGCGCGAGGTCGTCCAGCGCCTCGAGTCCGGCGAGCTGACGCTCGAGCAGTCGCTCGAGATCTACGAAGAAGGCGTCGCGCTCGCACGCAAGGGCCAGCAGCTGCTCGCCACCGCGGAGAAGCGCGTCGAGGTGCTGGTCAGTGCGTCCGGTGGAGTCGAGGTCGCGCCGTTCGATCCGAAATCGACGGAACCCGGTCCATGACCGCCACGCTCGCGACCAGCGGTGCGCCCGCCGAGCTGATGAAATTTCTCGACGACGTGCGCGCGGCGGTCGATGTCGATCTCGCGCGCCGGCTCGCACCACCTGCCGACGATCCGGGAAAGCTGATCGAGGCCATGCACTACGCCGCGACGGGGCCGGGCAAGCGGCTGCGCCCGTGCGTGCTGATCGCCGCGGCCGAGGCATGTGGCGGCACGCGCGCGCAGGCGATGCCGGCGGCGAGCGCGATCGAGATGCTCCACGCGTACACGCTGGTGCACGACGACCTGCCCGCGATGGACGATGACGACGAGCGGCGCGGCCGGCCGACCGTTCACGTCAAGTTCGGCGAGGCGATCGCGATCCTCGCCGGCGATGGGTTGTTGACCCAGGCGTTCGGCACGCTCGCCGAGCTCGGGCCGCGCGCTGGTGCGGCAGTCGAAGTCCTCGCGCGGCGCTCCGGCTCGCACGAGCTGCTCGGTGGTCAGGCGATCGATCTGACGGCGCCGCCGAACAGCTTCGCCGCGATCGAGAAATTGCACGCGGGCAAGACCGGCGCGCTGTTCGCCGCTGCGGCGGAGCTCGGCGCGATCGCGGCCGGCGCCGATGCGGCGACGTGCGCGAGCCTCGGTCGCTACGGGATGGCGATCGGGATCGCGTTCCAGCACGCCGACGATCGCGACGATCAGGAGTTCGTCGAGCACGCAGCCGTGGCGGCGCAACGGATCCGCGAGCTGTCCGGAGAAGCGAATGCGATCGCGAGCGCATTCGGTGCACGCGGTCAGGTGCTCGCGGCGATCGCGGCGTGGTTCGCGTCGAAGTCGTGATTGACCACACGATCCGCGCGGCCATGTTATCCGTACGCTACCCGGATCTGGCGAACGCACCGAGGCGTCTCGTGCGTTAGGATGCATCGGCCATGACGGTGGATGATTGGGACGAGGACACGACGGCAACGAATCTCGCCGAGAAGTTCGTCGAGGCGGGGCCGCGTCGCGATCGCCCCTGTCTGACGGTGCTCACGGGTACGTCGACCGGCCACATCTACAAGCTCGCCCACGGCTCGCACGTGATCGGCCGCAAGGAGTCCAGCGAGCTGCGGATCACCGACGACGGCATCTCGCGCCAGCACGCGCGGGTGCGCTGCGAAGGCGACCTGATCTTCGTCGAGGACATGGGGAGCCGCAACGGCACCTACGTCAACGGCCGGCTGATCAAGGATCCGACGCCGCTCCACGATGGCGACAAGATCCAGGTCGGCCGCACCACGGTGATCCGGTTCGCGCTCCACGACGAGCTCGACGAGTCGTTCCACGACAACCTGCTGTCGAGCGCGCTGCGCGATCCGCTGACCAAGCTGTTCAACAAGCGCTACCTGATGGATCGGCTCGACAGCGAGCTCAAGTTCGCGCATCGCCACGAGACGGCGGTGTCGATCCTGATGCTCGACCTCGATCACTTCAAGCGCATCAACGACAGCTACGGCCACCTCGCCGGCGATGCCGTGCTCGTGCAGCTCGCGACCGTGCTGGTCAAGGCGGTGCGCAACGAGGACGTGGTCGCGCGGTTCGGCGGCGAGGAGATCGTGATCATCCTGCGATCGATCTCGCTCGAGCTCGCGCTGACGCTCGGCGAACGCCTGCGCAAGACGGTCGAGCGCGAGACGGTGGTGCACAACGACAAGTCGATCGAGGCCACGGTGTCGATCGGCGTCGCCGGGTTTCCGTCGACGCGCGCCGAGACCGTCGATCAGTTGATCGAGGCCGCGGACAAGGCGCTGTATCGCGCGAAGCACGCGGGCCGTAACACCGTGAGCCGCTGAAACAAACTGCAAGAGTTCGGCAACTAGTCGAGATTTCGGCCACTCCTGCAGACGGCCTGCAAGATCGGCAGGCTCTGCCGCGGTTCGTGACTCAACTCTCGTGGGGTTAGCGCCCGGCCTGTGCTTTGCTCAACGCACAGCCCATGAAGAAGCTCGCCACGTTCGCATTGATCCTCGCACTCGGTGCTTGCAAGTCGTCCTCGGACAGCAAGAGCACGAGCGCCGAAGAATCGTCGTCGACCGTCGCATCCGGCGGCGAGTCATCGACCGGTCCCACGCGCTCGGGAAAGATCGAGCTGCCGAAGATCAAGCCGGGTACGCCCGCGCCCAGCCTGGACGGCGACCGCGACGATCACGAAGACCGCGGTGACCGCGGCGATCGGCGCGCCGAGCGGATGAAGAAGTGGGACAAGGACGGCGACGGCAACCTCTCCGACGACGAGATGAAGGCGATGCGCGAGGCGCGCCGCGAGGAGCGGATGAAGCGGCTCGACACCGACGGCGACGGCCAGGTCTCCGAAGCCGAGCGTGAAGCCGCGCGCCAGCAGCGAGAGGCCGAGCGCGTGGCTCGCCTCGACACCGACGGTGACGGCAAGGTCTCCGATGCCGAGCAGCAAGCCGCGCGCACCGAGCGCATGGAGACCATGCAGGCGCGAATGGACAGCAACGGCGACGGCAAGCTGACCACCGACGAGCTGGCGAATGCCCGCTGGTTCCGTGGCGATGCCGCGAAGGCCGACACCAACAACGACGGCACGATCAGCTCCGAGGAGCTGTCTGCCGCGATGCGCGACGGCATGAGCCGGCGCGGTGGCTTCGGTGGCCCGCGGCGCGGCGGTGGTGGCGGTGGCAACGGCTATCGGCCGATGCCCGGCCCCGGTGGCCAGTAGTCGTCGCGGAATTTGTCCTGATCGATCCCCGTTGCTACGGTCACACATGGCCGCAACGGGAAGGCTCTTGGCCGCGTTTGCCTCCGTCGCGCTCGCAGCGTGCGGAGGCGGCTGCGGTGGTGATGATTCGACCCACAAGCAGACGATCCCGCGAGCACCCGATGCGGGCTCGCAGGTGGCGACACCGTCGGGATCTGGCTCGGGGAGCGCTGCGCCTGCCGCGCCGCTGAAGCCCGCGCCGCTGTCGGAGACGATGGCCACGCCGTACTTCCAGAGCGGCGATGCCGCCGAGGGTCAGCGGCTGTTCCAGCTCGAGCAGTGGAAGGATAGCCAGGCGGCGTTCGCGAAGGCGCGCGCCTCGGCGACCGGTCAGGAGGCCGCGCGCCTCGATCTGATGCTCGGCCTCGTGCACGCGCGGCTCGGCGATCACGCGGCGGCCGCGAAGTATTTTCTCGCCGCGCAACCACAGCTGCCGGTGCTCGCGGACTACCTGCACTACCACGCGGCGCGCGCGCTCTACTTCGCGCACGACATGACGAAGGCGACCGAGCAAGCGAAGGCGGTGCCGCTCGATTCGATCCACGGCGCGGATGCCGAGCTGCTGCTCGCCGACATCATCCGCGGCAGTGGTGATCACGCGAAGACGGTCAGCTTCTACAAGGACTACCTGTCGCGGCGCCCGAACGGCCCGCGCAAGAGCGAGTGCCGGTACCGGATCGCGGAGGCGCTCGAGGCGAGCAAGGGCGACATCAAGGAGATCGTCACGCTGTATCGCCAGATCCGGGTCGAGGATCCGCTGTCGGCGTGGCAGAAGCGAGCGAAGGATCGCCTCGACGCGCTCGCGAAGACGCACGACGAAGCGAAGAGCTACGACACGCTGACCGCGACCGAGCACATCACGCGCGGCAAGGTGTGGTTCGACAACATGCGCAATCCCGAGTCGGAGGGCGCGTTCGATGCGGCGCTCGCCGACAAGAACATCACGGTGGCCGAGAAGTGCGTCGCCGCGTATCACAAGGCCCAGAGCCGCTTCAAGGCGCGCGATCGCCGCGGTGCCGCGCCGATGTTCGATGCCGCTGCAGAAGCGTGCAAGGCGGCGAAGAACACCGACCTCCACATCAAGAGCCTCTATCAGGGCGGCCGCTCGTACGCCTGGTACGACCACGAGACGGCGACCAAGCGCTACCAGGAAGCGCAGACGGTCGACACCTCGCACAGCTACTCCGACGACGCGATGCTGCGCGAGGCCGAGGAGTGGGCATCGCGCAACGACGGCAAGCAGGTCGAGGCGGTGCTCTCGCAGCTGCCGGTGAAGTTTCCCAAGGGCGACAACATCGCCGAGGCGATGTGGCGGCTGGGCTGGCGCGCGTGGACCGACAAGAAGTACGACGACGCGATCAAGTGGTGGAAGAAGCAGATCGAGCTGGTGCCGCGCGACGACAACTACTACGGCGAGGGCCAGGCGCAGTACTGGCTCGGCCGCGCCTACCTCGCGAAGAAGAAGCCGAAGGACGCGATCGCCGCGTGGCAGCAGTGCATCCGCACCTACCCCGCCGCGTACTACGCGCTGCTGTCGCTGAACCGCTTGAAGGAGACCGACGGCAAGGCGTACGAGGCGATGGTCACCGAGATCTCGACCGACCCGAAGGACTTCGATCCGAAGGCGCCGGCGTTCACCTTCAAGCCGCGCGTCGAGTACGCCACGCCGGGGTTCGCGCGCGCGCTCGAGTTTCTCAAGCTCGGCCTCGGTGATTCCGCGGAGGCCGAGCTCCGCAAGCTCGGGCTGTCGGCGCCTGGTGACAAGAAGCGCCTGCACGACGACGACAAGATCGAGAAGCTGTGGGCGATGGTGTTCCTGTTCGACAAGGCGAAGCGCCACGAGGCCGCGCACTGGCCGCTGCGCTGGCACATCCTCGACTACCGCACGCAGTGGCCGATCGGCAGCAATCGCGCGCGCTGGCTGATCGGCTATCCCCTCGCCTATCAGGAGCTGCTCGCCCGCCACGCCAAGCTCAACGACGTGCCGTTCGCCATGCAGATCGCGATCGTGCGCGAGGAGAGCGCGTTCGATCCGCTGCTCGAGAGCACCGCGAACGCCGTCGGCCTGACGCAGATGATCCAGGTCACCGCGAAGGACTTCTCCAAGGGCACCGGCATCGATCCGACGCGCGAGAACCTGCGCGATCCGGAGAAGAACGTGACGATCGGCTCGAGGTTCCTCGGCTACCTCTACCGGACGTTCGATCGCTTCACCACGCTGATCCCACCCGGCTACAACGGCGGTCCGGCGTACACCAAGCGCGTGCTCAAGGCGCGCGGCACGCTCGACTCCGACGAGTTCATCGAGGCGATCCAGGCCGACGAGGCGCGCAACTACACCAAGCGTGTCGTCGGCACGTACTTCACGTACAGCTGGCTCTACGAGAAGACGATTCCCGTGATGCCGCTCGCGATCCCGAAGAAGGTGATCCCGAAGTGAGCTACGAGCGCCTTACTTGGGCGGCATCCGTAGCGAGCCGTCGAGCCGGATCGTCTCGCCGTTGAGATAGCCGAGCTCGACGATCGACGCGACCAGCGAGCCGTACTCCGCAGGGTCGCCGAGCCGCTTCGGGAACACGACGTCGGCGGCGAGCGCCGCGCGCTTGTCCTCGGGGAGCGCGCCGAGCATCGGCGTATCGAAGATGCCGGGCGCGATCGTGCAGACGCGAATGCCGGCCGGTGCGAGATCGCGTGCGGCCGGGAGCGTCATGCCGACGACCCCTGCCTTCGACGACGCGTACGCGATCTGACCGATCTGACCGTCGTACGCCGCGACCGACGCGGTGTTGACGATCACGCCGCGCTCGCCATCGACCGGGTCGGCCTTCGCGATCGCGGCCGCGGCGAGCCGCAGCACGTTGAACGTGCCGACCAGGTTGATGCCGATCACCGTCTTGAACAGATCGAGATCGTGCGGCTTGCCGGTCTTGTCGAGCGTGCGCGAGGCCCAGCCGACACCGGCGCACGACACCGCGACACGCAGCGTGCCGAGCTTGCCGGCCTCGGCGATCGCGGCCTCGACCTGCGCCGGCTCGGTGACGTCGGCCTTGGCGAACACGCCGCCGACCTCGGCCGCCAGCGCGCTGCCCTTCGCTTCATCGCGATCGACGATGACGGCCTTCGCCCCGCGGCCGACCAGCGCCCGGATCGTTGCAGCACCGAGCCCGGAGGCTCCACCGGTGACGAGAGCGACACTACCTGCGAGCTTCATGCGCGCAGCCTAGCTCACATGTTGTCGCAGATCGTCCCGAGGAACGGATAGATGCCGAGGTGGCTGAAGATCAGCGGCGAGTTCGCATCGACGTCGAGCGTGACGAGCTCGGTGCGCTTCTCGCCGCGGATCCACGCCATTTTTTGATCGCGGTTCTGGTGATCGAGTCGGAGATCGCCGGACTTCGTCGAGAACACCTCGCCGCCGGTATCGGTGGCCACGTCGGTCAGCGGGAGCTGCTTCATCGCTCCCTTCTTGCCGACGAACACGCGGTAGCCCTTGCCGCCGAGGCCCGCGTGCAGGCGATCGACGTAGTAGTACGTGCCGCGATCGTCGCGCGCGAGCATGTGCGCGCGCCGCATCAGGTACTCGGTCATCAGCGGCGTCTTGTCGAGCACCGCCTTGGCCTTGTCACCGGTGAGCTGCGTCAGCGGCACGTTCGGCTGATCGCCGCAGCCCTTCGAGTACGTGCCGTCGGCGTGGAACTGGAAGTAACCCGGGCGGATGTTGTCGATCCGCGGCGCCCACGTCGTGATGTCCCACGCCTTGCCGTTGCGGCTGCCGCCGACGACGCGCTGCTCGTAGAGCGGCTTGCCGGGCGTGCCGAACCACAGCCGTCCGATCTCCGACGGGGTCTTGTCCGTCCCCGGCTTGGCCGGCTTGACCACGTAGTGGTTGCCTTGCGAGTCGGCGAACACCAGGAGCTCGTCGCGAAACGGCTTGATGTCGACCTTCTGAGGCGTCGGCTCCGCGTGCGCCAGACCTCCGAACACCACGACCACTGCCACGGCTCGTACACGGCTCATCGAAACGATTATACGATCCGACCCGTGGCGAATTCACCGGTGCGGCAGGTGGTCGACGTCGGCACGGTGATCGCCGAGACCTACACGATCGAGGCGCTGATCGGGCGCGGCGGCATGGGCTCGGTGTTCCTCGCCAGCCATCGCCGGCTCCCCGGCAAGCAAGTCGCGATCAAGATGCTGCACGCCGACCTCCAGGATCCCGAGGTGATCGCGCGCTTCAAGCGCGAGGCGGAGATCGCGTCGCGCCTCGGCCACCCGAACATCGTCGGCGTCCACGACTTCAACGTGCTGCCCGACGGCACGCCGTATCTGATCCTCGAGTACCTGCATGGCGAATCACTCGCCGCGCGCCTGCGCGAGGGACCGCTGCCGCTCGAGACCGTGTTCTCGATCGCGCGCCAGGTCGGCTCGGCGCTCGCCGTCGCGCACCGCGAAGGCATCGTCCACCGCGATCTCAAGCCGCAGAACATCTTCCTCGTCCCCACCGAGGTCGACGGCAAGATCGTCGAGATCGCGAAGGTGCTCGACTTCGGCATCTCGAAGATGCGCGGCTCGACGACGGTCAAGACGCAGGAGAGCACGCTGCTCGGCACGCCGCAGTACATGGCGCCCGAGCAAGCGAAGGGCGATCACGCCAACGTCGATCAGCGCACCGACATCTTCGCGCTCGGCTCGATCATCTACGAGATGCTCGCCGGTCATCCCGCGTTCTCGGGCGACAACATCCCCGAGGTCTGCTTCAAGGTCGTCTACGAGCAGCCGCGCCCGCTGATCCAGGAAGCTCCAGCGACGCCACCGAGCGTGATCGAGTCGGTGACGCAGGCGATGGCGAAGGTGCCGGCCGAGCGCTTCGATTCGGTCAGCAGCTTCATCGAGAAGCTGACCGGCGAGAGGCTCGCGTCACCCTCGAAGCCCGGCATCTCGCTGCCGCCGCCGGATGGCCCGCAGGATGCCTACGCCAAGACGATGAACTCGGGCGAGTTCGGGATCGCCGCGTCGACGCCGCGCCCTCGCCTGCCGACACCCATCCCGGTTGTCGAGGAGGCGGCGGCGAACCCGCAGGGCGCGACGATGGAGTCGCTGCCACCGCCCGTCCGACCCGAGGCGCCCGTCGCGCGGCGGGCGCTGGCGCCGGTGATCGGCATCGCGCTGGCGGGCGCTGCGGTCGGCGCGCTGGTGCTTTACCTGGTGACGCGTGAGGGCTCGACGCCCGCAGCCGATGCGACGCGCCCGCCGGATGCCGAGGTGATCGCCGTGGCACCTCCTGCCGATGCCGCGCGCGCGCAACCGCCGGATGCGGAGGTCGCGAAGCCCGAGCCGCCGGCGGATGCGGCTGCACCGGTCGTCGACGCGGTTGCACCTGTCGTCGTCGATGCAGCCGTGCGGCTGCGCCCCGATGGCGGTCGTATTGTTGTCGATCCGGGCGGCGGCGACGAGAACGCACCGCCCCACGGCGACGTGCTGAAGCAAGCCGCGGCGGCGCTCGCCGCGCGCGACTACGCGACCGCCGAGCGGCAGTCCGGGGCGGTGTTCGTGTCGCGCGATGCCAACCCGCGCCAGAAGGCGCGCGCGCGCGCGATCCACGCGGTGACGAGCTGCCTGCTTCGCTTCGACGAGGAGACCGCGCGGCTCGACGTCAAGGCCATCCCCGCCGGGTATCGCGCATATCGCAAGCAAGCGATCGACGCCTGTCAGCGCGCCGGGTACCTCCACAACATGCGGCCGTGATCAGTGAAGCACGACGAGCACGCGGCGCACACCCGCATGCTCGCCGCTGACGGTCAGATCGAGAAGCTGGCTGCCGCGCCGCATGGTCTCGGCGATCTCCATCCCCGCCTCGAGGTCGTTGGCGACGTGGCGATCGCTGACCACGGCGATCCGCTCGCCCGGTTGCAGGCGAACCAGCGAGGCGACGGTGGTGGCCGGGACGCGCGGCGCGACGTCGATCACCGTGACCGCGTTGTCGCTGCTGGCCGGGGTGTCGAAGCGTTTCACCGACGCCAGCTGATCGGTCGGTGACTCGATCCGCTGCATCACCACCTCGGGCGGCGGCAGGCTGGTCACACCGCCGAGCAAGTACAGACAGGCACCGAGCAGGCCGATCG